>NZAC01000028.1 GCA_002686085.1 Roseibacillus sp.
ATAGTTCTAACCTCAAGTGAGTTGAGAGGGCTGCGTTTTCCTATGCGACGCGACGTGAGATCTACATCATTCGCCCTGCCCCGCATCCCACCTTTGTGAATGTCACTGGGGAGAACTCCAGAATCCCGGGTCAGGTCCCGAAGCAGTGTTTGCCGTTTACATTCTCTTGCCATTCAGCAGGACACCTACGAAAGAGCGCCTCACGATGACCTGATAACTCCACAGGCAAATCACCGTAACTATCGTGCAGACGAGGGCATATTTAAGAACTCCCGGGGCTGCCCAGCGCTGAAAAAGAGCCGCGAAAGCGACGCACAAGGGTCTGTGGATGAGGTAGAGCCAATAGGATGCCCCAACCAGGAAAGTCAGGGCTCGGTGCGGCCTTTTAATTAGTTTTTCGCACAGCCCAATGAACATCAGAGTGATTACCCACACACTGCAGGATTGGGACCACACGGTAATATTTTTCATCCGCTCAAAGTCCTCCGACAGAGCGCTGCTATCTGCCTGAAGTGAACCTAAGGACCAGGTCGCTTCGACGCAGTAGAGCTGGAGAGCGAGAAGTCCTACTGAAGCAGGTAAAAGCCATGGCAAGTTACGCTTAGCGAAGTCAATGACCTTCAGGTGGTGATATCCGATCCAGCCAAAGAAAAAGAACTGATAATACGCAAGGGGGATATACCACGGCGGCGCCCAGCTGAAGGACACATCAAAGTGGAAGGTTGAATTCCCTGAGAGAACCAGCCATGTGCACACCACGGCGAAAGGAAGAAATATCCAGCCAGCTTTCGACTTCCCCAGGCTGGAAACGAAAGAGCCTACCTGCTCAAGGACCCTCGGGCAGATCTTTCTCAACCCACTATGCAGGAGGAACGTGATGATATAGAAGTAGACCAGCTGGTAAATAAACCACAGGTGCATGGTGTGGGGCGCAAGATCGCCCACGAATGGTAGAATCCTGAGTGACAGCGCATTTCCAAGATTTTGCCAGACTGTCAGGTTTGATTCCTGATCGAGAATCATGTTGGCTCCAAAACCCCATGCGAAGCGATCAACAGGCCATATGAGGATCCAGAATATCACGAGAGGAATCACGATTCTACTGAAGCGATTTTTGAGGAACGAGAAGGCGCCTCGTTTTTGGAACATCATCGCTCCAAAAAACCCGGCAAGAAGCATGAATGCAGGCATGCGGAAAATGTGCACCGCCCAGGCAATACGCTGTGCCGTCATGGAGTATCCTTCAATATCCCGGTAAGGGTCTCTGGCATCCGCGACAATCCCTGCGGCATCGTCTCCGTAGGGCATCGCCATATACATCACACCCACATGCAGCAAAATGCCCATCAGCATCATAGCCGCCCGCATGAAATCTAACCCATGATACCTGACTGAAATCGGTGAGTTATCTTCTGTCATGCCGCTTTTACGTTCAACATCTTACGTAGCAATAGTCGTGCCACCGCTCAACGCGCGGACATCCTCTGAAGAGAGCTCAGGTTGTCAAGCCACTGAACTTCTTCGACCGCTGCTTTTACTCCCCACAAGATGAATGAGCCTCTCTCGGCCGCATCCTGACAGGCTCAAAGCCGGGAAAGCTTCCGGTAATCGCTCGCGGTCATGCCGGCGATCGACTTGAACTGCCGACAAAAGGTCGATTGATCGCAAAACCCGCAATCAAGAGCGATCTCACCAAGAGGGTCATCGGTATCCCGCAACCGATCGGTTGCAGCCTCCACCCGAATCCGCGTCAGAAATTGCCTGGGAGAGACCTTCAGGAGCGAACGCATAAGGCGTTCAAAGCTGCTGAGCGAGAGATCCGTCTGCGCAACCAGTTGCCCGATTCGCAGGGGCTCATCGTAGTACTTTCGCATATGGTCGATCACGCTGGCGAGCTTCGCGTAGCGGGGATCATTGTCTGCCGACGAGCGGAGGTCCCGAGACATCCCGGCAATCCCAATGACATCCCCATCCCGATTCCAAATCGGAATCTTGTCAGAGAGATACCAGCCGACGCTACCATCGGAATTGGTGATCATTTCGAGACGATCACGCGTCTCCTCCCCGCGCAACGTCACACCAGTATCCTGCTGCTCGTAACCTGCCGCAAGGAGCGGGGGAAAAAACTCCTTGGCGGTCCGGCCGATGAGATCACGTGGGTCTTCCACCCGCGCGCGACGGAGGAAGGCGTCGTTAGCGGAGAGGTAGCACCCCTCACGATCCTTAATGCAGAACAGAATATCATCGAGGCGCTGGAATAACTTCTCCATAGCCTCCACGCCGGGGGCCTCGGCAAGAAGGATCTCGTGAGCCGTCGGCCGAGAGCATTTCCCCAGAACCGCCTCGCTTTTGTGTTTTTTCGGCACCGCAAATCAAGAAAACACCAAAGACAGCAGTTGGGCAAGAGTCTACCATGTTGCGCAAATGCCATCTGATCTCGCTGATCCTCCCACACCAGTCGCACCTGCCTGCAACGAGACCGTAGCCGAGGAGGCAGTGTCCCTTGCCGAATCCCTGTTGGCGGAATCCCTGCGAATCACGACTCCAGCCGAGACCGCACAGATGAAGCGGGTGGGGCAACTTGTGCAAAGCCCACAGGCCAAGTCGCTTAGTATGCTCATGACAGATCGGCTTTTTCGGAGCAGCACGGCTGAACGAACCGCGAGAGGGTGGCGATCTATTTTGATGCAAGTCAGCATTGGCAAGGGCTTTGGATTTTGGGACCGACTGCAACTGCGGGTCGGTGCTGCAGCCTCCAAATACCTCCCCGCTACAGTGATGACCTTGGTGCGCAAGCGCCTTCGCAATGAGGCTCGCGACGTCATTCTTTCCGCCGAGGAACCCCACCTCACCGACCATCTGGCGAGTCGCCACCGGGACGGCGTCGAGCTGAACTTGAACCAGCTTGGCGAAGCTGTTCTCGGAGAGGAAGAAGCTGCGAAGCGGCTTGAGGCCTTGCTCTCTTTACTGAATCGCCCCGATGTCGACTACGTCTCGGTCAAGATTTCCGCGATCTTCAGCCAAATCAATCTCGTGGCGCCAGAGACCACTCTCCAGGCCATCAAGGAACGCCTTCGCCTGCTCTACCGGGCCGCTCTTCCTGAGAAAAAATTCGTGAATCTCGACATGGAAGAGTATCGCGATCTTGCCCTCACTGTAGCGGCTTTCCGCGAGGTTCTCGACGAACCCGAATTCAAGCAACTCTCTGCCGGACTGGTCCTGCAAGCCTACCTTCCCGACTCGATCACCGTGCAGCAGGAACTCACCGCCTGGGCGCAGAAGCGTGTGGCCACCGGTGGCGAGCGCATCAAAGTGCGCATCGTAAAAGGAGCCAACCTCGCCATGGAGACCGTCGAGGCCGAACTACACGACTGGAACCCGGCTCCTCACCGCAACAAGCATGACACGGATGCTGGATTCCGTCGGATGCTGGAGTTCGCCTGTCAACCGGAGAACACGAAGGCGGTCCGCATCGGCGTGGCCAGCCATAATCTCTTCGATATAGCTCTCGCCTTAGTGCTCCGCAGCAAGAATGCAGTGGAGGAGGCCGTCGAGATCGAGATGTTGGAGGGCATGGCCGCACCCCAATCCCGCGCGGTAAGAGAGAAAGCAGGCGATCTCCTTGTTTACGCTCCCATCGTGAATGACGCGGACTTCGGTAGTGCCCTCGCTTATCTGATCCGCCGTCTTGACGAGAATACCTCGCCGGGAAACTTTCTTGCCAGCCTGTTCTCGCTCAAGCCAGGCAGCAAGGAATGGGAGGAGCAGAAAGAACGCTTCCTATCGGCATGGCAACATCGCCACCACGTGGAGGCCTCCCCTCGCCGCCTCGCTTTGCCTGAATCCAAAGGAAAAGGGTTCCACAATGAACCGGACAGCGATTGGACTCAGGTGCGCCATCATAAAGCCCTCACGAACGCAGAGGTCTCCTCCGTGACGCCGCCAGAGGCGGACGCAGTTACAGTCGACAAGACCCTCGCTGCCGCCAAGGCCAGTCAAGATGACTGGAAGGCCGCCGGGGTCGCCAAGAGAGCCGAGATCCTGCGCGCCTGTGGGGACCAGATTGCCGCTACGCGTTTCGAATCAATCGCCCTCCTCCGCGAGGAAGGGAAGAAGGCCATTTCCGAGGCTGACACCGAGGTCTCGGAAGCAATCGACTTCTGCCGCTACTATGCCGAAACCGGGATGGATCCGCAAGGAGTGCACGCCGAACCCCTCGGCACCGTGGTGGTAACCCCCCCATGGAACTTCCCCTTTGCGATTCCATGCGGTGGAGTTGTCGGCGCCCTCATGGCCGGTAATACCGTCATCCTGAAACCGGCTTCGAAGAGCGCCCGCATCGGCTGGTGGCTCGCCCAGCAACTTTGGGAGGGAGGAGTACCGAAGGAGGTATTACACTTCGCCCTTCCCTCCGACCGCAATGCGGGACGGGCCCTGATTGATGACAATCGCGCAGATGCCGTCATCCTGACGGGTGCCTACGAAACCGCGCGGATGTTCCAGCGCTGGCGGCCATCACTGAAGCTCTTCGCTGAAACGAGCGGGAAAAACGCGCTCGTTATTTCCGCTCTCGCCGACACTGAGCTCGCGGCCAAGGACCTCATCAAATCGGCCTTCGGCCACTCCGGGCAGAAGTGCTCGGCGGCCAGCCTTGGCATTCTTGAGGCCGAGGTCTACGACGATCCGATCTTCCGGCGACAGCTGCGCGATGCCGCAGCCAGTCTGAGGGTCGGGCCATCAAGCGATCCTGCCAGCATCGTGACCCCAGTCATTCTCGAGCCCGACGAGAAACTGAGGCGGGCTCTTACGCAATTGGACGAGGATGAGCAATGGCTGCTTGAGCCGGAGGTTTCCGAGGAGGACCCTCTTCTCTGGTCCCCGGGGATCAAGCTCGGAGTGAAGCGGGGTTCCTGGTTCCATATGAACGAGTGCTTCGGCCCGGTTCTGGGCCTGATGCGGGCCGTCGATCTCGACGAGGCGGTCGCCATGCAAAACGAGGTCGACTATGGGCTCACCGCAGGAATTCACTCGCTCGACGAGATGGAAATCACGCAGTGGAAGTCGAAGGTGCAGGCCGGCAACCTCTATATTAATCGTGGTATCACCGGAGCAATCGTTCAGCGCCAACCCTTCGGGGGGTGGAAGAAGAGCAGCATCGGCCCCGGCGCCAAGGCCGGCGGACCCAACTACGTCAACCTCTTCCGGACCTGCACCGATCTCGAACCCGCGCCGGTCGAACAGGCCAGAGAAGATTACCAGAGAGCGTGGGACGCCCACTTCAATATCGGCCACGACCCCACCGCTCTTCGCTGTGAGAGCAATATCTTCCGATACCGCCCCAGCCACGGAGTGATCCTGCGTCTCGTGGAAAGGGATGAGCGCAGCGAAAACCTCGCTCGCCTGGCTGGGGAAACCACCGGCACCCCCTTGACGATCAGCCACGCAAGCGAGGAGAGCGACGAGGACTTTGCTGCCCGCCTCCCACGACTTGCGGAGAGCAACGAATTCATCCGCACCGTGAATGGCCCACCGGCAGACGTAGTTCTCGAGGCGTCCCATGAGGCAGGCCTCAACTGGATCGATGCCCCAATGAGCGTATCAGGGCGACTGGAACTAACTCGGTGGACGCGGGAGCAATCGGTGACCGAAACGATGCACCGGTATGGAAATAAGCTCGGCGGTAGCCGGGCTATCGGAGAAACGACCTGATAATCACTCTAATCTTCCAAGCCCCCTGAGAGACTAGCCTAACACCAACCTATTCATCCTAGTTTTTCTCAGGAGATCGCGTCCACCCTGCGAGTCAAGGCAGAGGATGTTGGCAGCGTTCTTCAGGCTCTGGGTGGAATAAATTCTCCGCCCTTGGTCTGAACGCGGCAGGCACATGCCTTATAACTCGGCTGACGTGAATGGGGGTCAAAGGTGGGATGGGTCAACCGGTTCACCCCGTGGTAGTGCATGGGCAGAAAAACCTGTCCTCTCTGCACGGTGGGAGCAAGGTAGGCCTCTACCTCAAGCGAACCCCTGCGAGTTTGAACTTCTATCAGGTCGCCTTGCTGAATGTGGATCTCAGAGGCATCTTCAGGATGCAACTCCAAGTAGGGCGTGGCCGGCGCGAGTCGCGACAGCACAGGAGACTTGGCGGTGCGGCTCTGGGTATGCCACTGACTACTGGTTCCCCGGCCGGTCAGCAGGATCATGGGATACGTATCATCTGGCATTTCAGGCATTTCCGTATGGGGAGAATACAGCAAACGCGCCTTGCCGCTTGGGGTATAAAAATGGCCATCGGCGTAGAGCCTCCTCTCCGTTTCTTCCCGTGGACTGCCCATGGGATAGGGCCATTGGATACCTCCCCGGGCGTCGAGATGATCGTAGCCCTCGATACCCGTGATATCGCAGGGTCGACCACGGGTAAGATCCCGAAGAATATGGAAAACCGCCTCGGGGTGCGTCCACTGAGAGAACAACCCCCCGCAACCCCATGCCTCCGCAATCAATTTGAAGATCCTGAAATCCGACATGGCCTTGCCCGGAGCCCGGGACACGACCTTGGTGGTGGCAAGGCGCCGTTCAGAATTAATAAAGCAGCCCTCTTTCTCTCCCCACCCGGCTGCCGGTAGCACGAGATCGGCACACTGGGCGCTCTCCGTAGTGCGGTACATGTCCTGCACGATCAGAAATTCCAAGTTTGAGCGCAAGCGCTCCAAAGCTCCCGCATCAACCCATGAGTGAAAGGGATTTGTCGCTACAATCCACAGCCCCTTGATCCTACCCTCTTCCGCAGCCGTGAGGATCTGATCGTAGGCGAGTGAAGGATCATGGGGAATGCGCTCTACAGGAATACCCAAGCCTTCAGCCACCTTGGCACGATGCTCAGCCATCGCGAAGTCGTGCCCCCCCACCAGAGAGGTGGTGTTGGAGAACAAACGAGAACCCATTGCGTTACACTGTCCAGTGATCGAGTTGGCTCCAGTGCCGGGTTTACCAATATTGCCGGTGATCAGTGCCAGGTTGATCATGGCCTGGGCGCAGCGCACGCCCTCATGGGATTGATTCACTCCCATGGTCCACCACCAGGACACCCTCTTGCCGGGCTCGGAAACAGTCTCCGCCAATGCTTCGATGGCTTTGGGGGTCATCCCAGTCTTGGGAGCCGCCCACAAGGGATCAAGCTCACTTACAAACTCGGCCATCTCTTCATAGCCTTCCGTATTTGCGATGGATTGGGGGTTGGTGCGACCGTCGCGGATAATACAATGGGTGAGAGCCTGAAACAGAGCGAGATCGCCCTTCGGTTTAAGAGGGATGTGTTGGGTAGCGGCTTGGGCTGTCTCGGTGGCTCGCGGATCGATGACGATGATCGTAGGGTTTCGTTTGTTGCGCATTACACGCTGCCACAGAATGGGATGCGCGATGCACAGGTTGGCACCCACTAGGACGATCACATCGCTCTCCTCAAAATCGGCATAACTGGCCGGCGGGGCATCAAAGCCAAAGGATTGTTTGTAGGCCATGACCGCAGTGGCCATGCACTGGCGCGTATTGGCGTCGCCGTGCAGGAAACCCATCCCGAATTTGAAGAGACAGCCGAGGAACGCCATTTCCTCGAAAGGGATCTGACCGGTTGAAAGGAAAGCTACGGACTCACGACCATGATCTTTCTGGATCCCCTTGAGTTTGGAGACAAAGGCCTCCACCGCTCGATCCCACCCTACTTCCTCCATTTCGCCCTTGGAATTGCGCAGTAGAGGGCTGGTCGCGCGATCGGGTGTATCCAGAGGGTCAAGTGCCTGCCATCCCTTGGGACAGGCCATGCCAAGATTGACCGGGTAGCCCGGCTTTGGCGTGAGATTGATGGCCTGACCTTGTTTGTCCAGGTGGATGTTGAGCTGGCAGCCCGTGGCACAAAACCCGCAGATGGACGTGGTCGTCGATGCCGGCTTGAGCCTCGAAGGCACTTTACCCAAGCCGAAATCACCGGGCTGCTGGACTAGCTCCCTCGTCAGCGGACCATCATTTTCTTTGAGGATGAGCGGGTTCATGTTGGCTCAGGATTAGGCAGTTTGCGGGCCAAAGTTCCCGGGCATTTTGGGCGCACTCACCGCTCGAAAGAACATCATCCGCTCGAGCGCCTCGGCACCCAACAACAGAAAGATAGCCGGCCATGGAGAAATAAAAGACGCAGCGACGGCACATAAGGCCAGCGCACCACGAAGCATGCAGACAAAGCGGAGAGGCCCTGCCATCAGGCGGGCGGAGTGAGCATCCGGCGACCAATCTTTTTGGGTCCGTAAGCGAAGAAATGAGTATTCCCAGGCCAATTTCGCCATCATCAAAATACCAAAGATCCACGGCTGATTAAGCACGAGCAGACCCGTGAGCACTAGGGTGCTGAAAAAGCGCAAGGACGTACGATCTACCCGCCATAAGCTGCGCTTGGTATCATGATAAATCATGACGCTGGTAAAGACCGCCAGCAGTGCAAACGGTGGCATCAGCACCCGGACCGTAGAGAACAAAAAGTCCTTGGACGCAAAATCGGAGATAAAGTGAATCCCGATCCAAAGAAGTGGCAGAGGCAACAGCACCGAAAAGGCCAAAATTTCGCGCGACAGCCATGAAGTGCGAAGACCAAGGAAAAAACGCCACGCCTTGAGAGGCTGACCGAGGTGAAATACCGCAGACACCATGCCCGCCATGAATAAAATGACTCCAACAAGTGAGAAGGCTACTCCAGAGACAGGCTGCAAACAGGTGGCCAGCAGCAGACCCAAGCCCGACTGAGTCAGCACGAGCATGAGCACCAAAGGCCAGTGGCTATGTTGAGCTACCAACGCATCCCGGTCCGCAGCATGGGCGGTAGTGGGTAGGTGGCGGCCAGTGTAACGGGTTGTCGGCTGCGTAATATCTGACTCGGCCAGAGCCGAGTGCTCACCTTGGCCGTCCATAAAAACCCTTTCGGCCTGAGCGGCCTCTCCGGTTTTGACGGTGACGATCCGAATAGCCTCGGTGGGGCAGGACTGCACGCAGGCGGGTGCCTCACCTTCCATCAGACGCTGATGGCACATGTCGCATTTGCGAACGATACCCCGCTTCTTGGAGTACTTGGGCACATCGTAAGGACATTTGAGAATGCAGTAGGAGCAACCGATGCATTGGTCGTCGAGATGCCGCACGATACCGGTATCTTTCTCCTTCTCGTAAGCCCCCACGGGGCAGCCATTGAGGCATCCCGGATCCTCACAGTGATGGCAGGTGCTGGTCACCGTCTGCTGCCAGCCCGGAGCAGTATCACCTCCCACCATAGCCCCGACATCTCGCCACGACTCATCTTCGTCCAGTCCGTTGAGGGAATGGCAGGCTGAGACACAGGCCTTGCAACCGGTGCAGCGATCAAGCGCCACTTCAAAGGCGTATTGCTCACCGCTCCTAGGCTTCTCCAAGGGAATGAGCTGACGATAGTGAGGCGCCAGATCGGGCTCGCGGTCGTGGTAATCCGAAAATTTAGCCACCGGTGTCTGCAAGACACTCTGCTCGGAGAGGAGCTCGTCGATCAGAGTTTGCATGTTGGACCGAAGCGTTGCGGATTCATGTTACGGATTGAGTCCGGGTATCAGGCGGGACCCTCCACATGCACCATACCGTCCTCCACTTTCACCGCGTAGGTCTGGATGCAGTAGTCATCACCACTCAGGCATTTTCCGTTCTCCAGCGAGAAGGACTTCTTGTGGAAGGGGCAAGCCACCTTGGGCATCTGTTCTTCGCCCGTGGTGCCGATCATGCCGCGAGAGAGCGCCATCTGTTGACGATGCGGGCAGAGGTTGTCGGTGGCATACCATTGACCGATCCGCTTGAAGTGGAAAATGGCGATCTGACGACCTTCGATGAGCACACAGGAGCCACCGTCATCGGGCACATCTTCCACCCGGCAGGCCAGATGCCAGGTTGCGGGAGGATTCGTGGTGTCGGACATGGTGGAAGTGGAATTGAGCCGTTGCGAAATCATGCAGACGGAGTTGTTTGCTTGGCGGGCTCCTTCTTGCCCTTCCAGTCCTCGGCCCTGAACTGATCGCGCATGGGCACGAAGGACACGGTCGGATCCTTGACCTCGGGCGCGTTGACGAAGTGGGTGAAACGCTTGCGGATGTCGGGGTTGTTGACGGCCTCGGCCCACTCGCACTTGTAGTTGTCCACTAGGGTGGACATCTCGGCCTCCCATTGGGCAGCCATACCGAGGCTGTCGTTGACCACCACGTTGCGCAGGTAGTCGATACCGCCTTCCATGGCGTCCAGCCAAGGGGCCGTACGGGTCAGTGGATCTGCGGTCTTGATGTAGAACATCAGGAAGCGGTCTATGTATTGGATGCAGGTTTCCTTGTCGATGTCCTGAGCCAGCAACTGGGCATGGCGCGGCTTGCTGCCTCCATTACCACCTACGTAGAGGTTCCAGCCGGCTTCGGTGGCAATGATGCCGAAGTCTTTGCTCTGGGCCTCGGCACATTCGCGGATGCAGCCGGACACCGCCGACTTGATCTTGTGCGGGGCACGCAGCCCACGGTAGCGCTTCTCGACTTCGATGGCAAAAGACACCGAGTCGTGCAGACCAAAGCGGCACCAGGTGGAGCCCACGCAACTCTTCACGGTGCGAAGCGCCTTGGCGTAGGCATGACCGCTCTCGAAGCCAGCCTCAAGGAGTTCCTCCCAGATGGCGGGCAGGTCCTGAAGGTGGGCACCGAACATGTCGATGCGCTGGCCGCCCGTGATCTTGGTGTAGAGATTGTACTTCTTTGCCACGCCACCGATGACGAGCAGCTTATCCGGGGTGATTTCACCACCTGGAATACGGGGCACCACAGAGTAGGTACCTCCCTTCTGGATGTTGGCCAAAAAACGGTCGTTGGAGTCCTGCGCCACAGGCTTGCGGTTGGCAGTCTCGGCGTAGACGCTAGCGAGGATGGAGGAAACGACCGGCTTACAGACCTCGCAGCCATGACCCTTGCCGAACTTGTCGAGCACCTCGTCGTAGGTCTTTAGCTTGTGGAGCTTGACCAGATCGAGAAGCTCCTGCCGGGTGTAATCGAAGTGCTCGCAAATGGTGTTGCGCACATAGCGGCCCTCCTCCTTCATCACGCCGGAGATGAGGTCCTTGACCATGGGCAGACAGCCACCACAACCCGTACCAGCCTTGCTGCACTTCTTGATGCCATCAATGCTTTCGTTACCACCACGAACGGCATCGCAAATGGTGTTCTTGGTGACCGCTTCGCATGAGCAGATAAGGGCGTCGTCGGGCAGGGCCATGACGCCGGTGCCGGTGGATTCACCACCACGGGCACCGAGAATGAGGTCCTCGGGCGCTTCGGGCAGTGGCAATTCGCTGAGCACATTCTGCAGGAGCATGTTGTAGTCCTCGGCATCGCCCACGAGGATACCACCAAGCAACTTCCCAGTGGTCTCGTTGATGTTGATGCGCTTGTAGACACCACTGGAGGAGTTCTCAAAAGAGATGGAACGGACTCCCTCCCCTTCGGCAAAGGGGTCCCCAAAGCTGGCCACGTCCACGCCGATCAGCTTGAGCTTGGTGCTCATGTCGAAGCCCTCAAAGGTCTTGGGCTCCTCGACCAGATTGGTGGCGACCACATCGGCCATTTCATAACCGGGAGCCACCAGGCCGTAGGTCATCTCGTTAGGCAACGCACATTCGCCGATGGCGTAGATGTCCGGATTGGAGGTAGTAAGCAGTGTGTCAACCACGATGCCGCCGCGAGGGCCAACTTCGAGCCCGGCATCGCGAGCGAGTTCATCACGTGGCTTGATGCCGGCAGAAATGACGAGCATGTCGACGGGAATCTCGGTGCCATCGGCGAACTTCATCGCTTCGATGCATCCGTTCCCAGCGATCTCGGACGTGTTGGTGGAGGTGCGGATCTTGAGCCCCAAGGTCTCAAGCTTGGCCTGAAGCACGGCCGAACCACGGTCATCAATCTGGCGCGGCATGAGGCGAGGAGCAAATTCGATGACTTGGGTATCCGAAATACCGAGATCGAGCATAGCCTTGGCGGCCTCCAAGCCGAGCAAGCCGCCACCAATCACAGCACCGCGCTCGGCGTGGGGCGCGTGAGCCTTCATCCCATCGAGGTCCTCGATGGTGCGGTAGACGAACACACCCTTCTTATCTGAGCCAGGAATGGGCGGAACGAAGGGTGCCGAGCCCGTGGCCATGACCAGAATATCATAGGGGTGGATGGATCCGTCCTGTGCTGTGACCTCTTTCTTCTCCTTGTCGATCGCGGACACCCGGTTGCCGAGGATCAGGTTGATGGAGCGCGACAGGTACCAGTTAAGGTCGGCCAGAGCGAGGGATGCAGCTGTCTTCTCGGGATCGAAGTATTCGCTCAGGTGCACCCGGTCGTAGGCCACCCGGGGCTCCTCGCCGAATACGGTGATTTCAAACTGACCCGGCTTGGCCTTGTCGCAGAGCTTTTCGCAGAACTTGTGGCCGACCATGCCGTTGCCAATGACGATAATTTTTCGGGACATGTGTTTGATGATTTTGGGTCGGGTTAGTGAGCCGCCACTTCAGGCTTGGTCCCTTCGAAGGTGAGGAGATTGCTCGAGTCATGGATGCGAGGTTCCGTGCGCAGGTGGGCGCGCTCGGTAAGGAAGGAGACCAAATGGTCCAGACAACGGAAATAGAGTGGGTCCTGCAGGATCTCCGTGCGATCCCGGGGCCGCTCAAAGTCGATGGCCAGAACTTCGCCGATAGTAGCTTCGGGACCATTGGTCATCATCACCACCCGGTCGCACAGAAATACTACCTCATCAACATCGTGCGACACCAGCAAAGTGGTGATCTTCTCACGGTTAAGAATGTCGAGCATCACGTCCTGCAATTCCATACGTGTCAGGGAATCCAGTCGTCCAAAAGGCTCATCGAGCAGAAGCAATTTGGGCTTGAGCGCTATCGCTCGCGCGATACCTACGCGCTGCTGCATGCCTCCCGACATCTCCCTAGGATACTTCTCCATCGAATCCGCAAGCCCCACCGAAGATAACGCCGACTCTACTATCTGACTACGCTCCGCTCGGCTTGCGTGAGGATAGACATTTTTTACGCCGAGCATGACATTCCCGTAAGCCGTCGACCACGGCATCAAGCAGGGCGATTGAAACACTACCGCCCGATCGGGCCCCGCTCCGTCGATTTCCCGACCGCTTACTACGATTCCACCCTCGGAAATCTCATTCAGGCCAGCGAGCATGGTGAGGACAGTGGACTTGCCACAGCCCGAGTGCCCAATCAGACCAACGAACTCGCCCTGATCAATATTGAGGCTGAAGTCGACCACAGCCCGAAAGGGCTCTCCGTAAGGGTTCGGGTAGGCCTTGCCTATCTTGAAGATTTCAACGGAGCGCATGGGCAAGGGGCGTCTGGATTAGGATGGTCAGGAATTCTGCGTTATCGGCCAGGCATCATGGAAGGGAGCTTGAAGTCCCTCGGTTTCACCTCTGGCATGGCGACAAGGGTCTTACTCCGAAGCTTGCGGGCCTCTTTGTTAAGCCCGACCAGATACGACGTAATTTCTGCTTTAAGGCGCTGATACGCGGGCTGGTCTGTGAGGGTTCGGCGATCACGGGGGCGCTTAAGGTCTACCGGAAAAGCATCGGCCAGAGTGGCCTCCGGGCCCATGGTCAATGGAATGATGCGATCAGCCAACAGAATGGCTTCATCGACATCGTTGGTGATGAGCACCACCGTTTTCTTTTCCTTTTCCCAGATCTGCAGGATTTCGTCCTGCAACACAGCGCGTGTCAACGCATCGAGCGCAGACAGGGGCTCATCGAGCAACAGAACATCAGGCTGCATTGCGAGCGTCCGGGCAAGGGACACCCGTTGCCGCATCCCCCCTGAGAGCTCATGAGGAGCCTTATCGCAGGCATCCGTCAGGTTTACCATTTCTATATAGCGATCAACATGCTTTCGAACTTCCGCGCTACTGAAACTTGGGAAAACCTGTTTTACTGCCAGCTCGATGTTTCCGAATACGCTCAACCATGGCAGTAGCGAGTAGGACTGAAACATGACTCCACGACGGGGGCCGGGACGCGTAACCTCAACTCCTTCCATCCTCACTTCTCCTTCAGTCGGACGTTCCAGTCCTGCCAGCAACGAAACGAGAGTGGATTTGCCAGAGCCGGAGAATCCGATGATAGCAACGAATTCGTTCTCACCCACCTCAAGGTTCACATCCCTGAGTATATCCGTGCGTGTTTTTTCCGGGCCAAACCCAATAGCCACCCCGTCCAGTTCGAGAAAAGGGGTTCCTGTGATTACTTCGCTCATCAAAGGGCGGGAGAGGTGTCAAACGAAACGAGCCGCTGAAGAAAAACCATGATCCGGTCCAGCACCATGCCAATGAACCCAACAATGAAGACCACCACAAAAATCTGCGCAAAGGATTCTGCTGATCCATTCGTGTACATGTCGTTCACGAATTTTCCTATTCCCTCTGACGTTGATAGAATCTCGGCAGCGACGAGGACCATCCAGCCAACCCCCAGAGAAATTCTCAGACCAGCGAAAATTAATGGCAGAGCCGTAGGGATGATAATCTTGAAAAGCCGAGCAAAGAAACCAAGCCGCAGTACCCGTGCGACATTGAGGTGGTCCTTGTCGATGGATCCGACTCCAAGAGCCGTATTGACAAGGGTCGCCCACAATGAGCAAAGCGCCACGGTGATAGCCGAGGACAGAAACATGGGGTCAATTTTGTATTCCTTGAGAATCGGAACCTTGGCCAAAGCGACAATCAGCCAGTGATTGTCGGGGTCGGGCATAAACCCCCCTACAATAATCATAACAATCGGAAGCCAAACAAGAGGAGAGACTGGCTTAAATAGCGCTATAAACGGCGTCATCGCCGCCATAAAGGTGTTCGATAGACCACACAGAATTCCAATGGGAATGGCGATGATGGACGCGAGAAGAAAGCCCGTAAACACACAGAATAGGGAACGAACGATCTGCTTCGGCAAGGTCCACGGCTTGGCGTATTGCGAAGTTCCAATCGTCTCCGTAAACTTCTCGTTCTTGATGACGTTCCCGCACAATTTGTAGAGATCACCCTCAGTGCTGGTAAGAAACTCCTGACGGGAAGACTTAAGAGTTTCCTGAGCCGCAGCCAGCTTGAACTCGCGGGAGCTTTCTCCCACCAGATCGATATACTTAATCAGAAATTGTTTCTCTTCCCCAAGAAGGGTGGAGGCCTTGAGCGCCTCCTTAAGATCGGGGAAGGTTTGTTCCTCTGCAGCTTCCAATTCAACCTTAAGGGCGTCTCGTTCCGCTTTGAGCTCCTCTGTTTTTACTTCGACCGCCCGCATGTCCGCCAGATAGGCAAGCCGCTCGGACTCGCCCTTTTCCAGGAGGGTCCCTCCCAACTCCTTGAGCCGCGCGGCGCTGCTCTTCCGATAATCGCGATACTCGTTGCTTTTCGCATCATAAGCGCTTTTGAAGGGCGCAATGATTTTCAGTTTTTCTGTATCGGTAGACTCCCGGACTTCCTTGAGCCGCTGGTTTGCCGCGACCTCAAGAGACTCTACTTCTGATAGCCGCGCGACTGCCTGTTTAAGCTCAGCTAGGCGAGAATCGCCAGTCAGCTGGAACCCCTCCTCTTTCGCGCTTTCATTATCATGAAAGCGCGAAATTCCATCCCATGCTTCTAAGACCACGGCTGGCGTTGGAACCTCCCCTGACTTGGTCTTGTGCCTTGGTGCGATAATTGACCAGAGCACCCCAAAGAGAACCATGGCGAAAACAGGTACAATAATCCAACGACCAATATCTTTCAGCTGCTTGCGAGGTTCTTCACCGGCCGCCAATCGAACCACGGGGGAAAGGAAGCTTAAGCCAGCGGTATCGATGACCTTGAGAAGTCGATACTTGATCTCCATGAGGTGTGTGAGGAATGCGTCGGAAGGTTGGTTTAAGTCGCTGCTCGCTGAGAGGGCGTTCCGGAAACTGAAAACCAGCACCTCGGGCCGAGGCGCCGGCTCTCAGCCGCCATGGACCTCATTTTTCAGCTAAAGAAGGATCGTCCTTAATCCCAATATCGAAAGAATTCAGATATTCGATGGGCTTCTTGCCATCAAACTCGAGGCCATCGATAAAATCCGTGGTAGCAGGCTTGTATCCATCTTCGGTCTTCGGCAGATCACTCTGCATCAATTCACCCTCCTCTAGCAGTAGCTCTGCAGCGGCCATGTAAACGTCTGGAAGGTAGACTTTCTTTGCGATCTCCGCATACCAGGACGCGGGCTTCGCTTCCGTGATCTGACCCCAGCGCCGCATCTGAGTCAGGAACCATACGCCGTCGGAATACCAAGGGTAAGTGCAGTCATGCTTGAAGAAGACATTGAAGTCCGGCATTTCGCGCACATCTGTTTTCTGGAAAATGAAAGTGCCCGTCATGGAGTTCTTGATGACCTCGTAATCCGCTCCAACGTAATTGGGCTGAGAAAGAATACGGCACGCTTCCTCTCGATTGATGAGCTTTCCGCTCTCCGTGGCGTCGAGCCATTTGCCGGCGCGAATGAGGGCCTTGGTAACCGCGATCAGCGTCTTGGGATTTTCATCCGCCCACTTGCGGGTCACCCCAAAGACCTTTTCCGGATTATTTTTCCAGATATCATAATTAGTGGTCACGGGGACGCCAATTCCCTTGGCGACAGCCTGCTGATTCCATGGCTCACCAACACAGTAGCCCGAGATCGTTCCTGCTTCGAGGGTAGCAGGCATCTGCGGAGGAGGGGTCACGGAGAGTTCAACGGCGGCATCTGTGCGCCCTGCAAGATCGGTCTTGGAATAAAAGCCCGGATGAATTTTGGAAGCCGCAAGCCAGTAGCGTATTTCATAATTATGGGTAGAAACCGGGAAAACCATGCCCATCTGGAGCTTTTTACCCTCGGCGAGGAGATCATCGACAATGGGTTTAAGGCTGTCGGCACTGATCGGGTGCTCGGGGGTATCGGTGTCCAGATCAAGGTCGTTCTCCTGCATCTGGGCCCAAATGGCATTGGAAACCGTAATGCCGTTTCCATTGAGATCCAAGGTGAACGGGGTGACAATATGAGCCTCCGTGCCGATTCCGATTGTGGCGGCGATAGGTTGCCCGGAGAGCATATGAGCACCGTCAAGGTTGCCAGTGATTACATTATCCAGAAGAACCTTCCAGTTAGACTGGGCGATGACTTCGACCTGGAGACCCTCGTCCTCAAAGAAGCCTTTTTCCTTGGCGATAACAATGGGGGCACAGTCCGTGAGTTTGATNAAACCGAACTTCAGTTCGTCTTTTTCCACATCGAGTTTCCCGGCAGCTTCTTCAGGAACGCTTTCCTCCTNNGGAGCGCTTGCCTCCTCTGGGNTTTCGGCAGGGGCTTCGCTCGCTGCNGGAGTCGNCTCGTTTGCCGAAACCTCCGGAGGCGCCGGGTCTTTTTCGCCACAAGAAGTCAGTAAGAGACAGAGACCAAAGAAAATCCCCGCAATCTTTGACTGGAGGGAACCGCTGGCCGGACTACCGACGGCGAAGGTGAGACTACCTAGAGTCTTGGTGAGAGACCTTGGAAAGGGCCGAATTGATTGATTTGTTTTCATGAATCGCTATGGGTTGCGTCCTGGGACGAAAGCGCGTGGAATGCCAACTTCAGAGCCTGTTGCTCACTTCGGCAGGAAGGTATTTCATCGGCCTCATGAGCATCTCTCATATGTTCCCGCATTCCTGCAAAGCCTCCTCATAAAGATCCTCCCGGTGGATGCTGATAACCTTCTGGCCTTCAGCTTTATTCAACACTCCAGCCTTAAGTAATCCGGAAATATGCCACGAAGCCTTGTCCGATGTTGGCCGATTCACCGCGTCGCCGCCGAAGAGATAAAACGGCGTCTTCTTGACTTGCTTTGGACCCACCTGAAAAGATCCCTAGAAGCTTTTTCTCAGTATCTCAGGCTCAATCCCAACGTACTCCTTCCGACTCAGAATCGAGATTAACTCCTCCGAAAATTCCGGGTTCTCGCAAAGAGCGCAGGCCTCGATGAGTGATGCCACCAACCGTAACGTTTTTCCCGGATGCTCGTGGAGGAAGCGACCGGAGACCACCAATGCCTTCTCCGGGTGGCCATGAGAGAGGTCCCCGGATGCTGCCGGCGACCAGCCAATCCCGCTAAGAATTGATTTCGAGTTCCAAGGCTCTCCCACGCAATAACCATCAATCAACCCGGCTGCCAGATGGCCCGCCATAATGCGCGGAGGCAGAAAAACAATTTCAATATTCTCATCAGCTACGACGCCATTCCTGCCTAACCATTCATTCAGTAGAATGCGGTGCGATGAGAGCCGATGTGGCACGGCCAGGGTGAGCGGCCGTTGCCGTTTCCAGCTACGTTTAAGAAAATCCCGCAACCCTGCTCCATCACCAATTTTATTGGGGTCGAGTTCCTTGGACAAGGTGATGGCATTCCCGTGAAGGCTGAGAATCAGCGGGACAACCACCTCGCACTGCAGTTTCTCAATCCCCAGACCGAGTGCCATCGCTATCCCCACAATTGACTGAGCAGCATCGAGTTCTCCATAGAAGATTTTATCCCGAACACTCGCCCAACCCAGCTCCTTGGAGATCTTTACGCGCAGCCCCCGTCGATGAAAAATACCTGTTTCCTGCGCCACCGCGACTGGGGCGCAATCGCATAGCGGCACGATCCCCAAACGTACTAAAGATCCAAGTTGAGAGTCCCCAGAAGACTTCATTACCGCTCTCCCAGAAGCGAGAGTAATGCCAACCTCCTGATATTGGCACATTCACTGCTATAAAGTGATAGGGACCATACGGATCGGATGGTCTCGTTGGTCATGCAATGGGTCCCCGAGCTGCGGCAACTCCGCGCCTTCGTCGCTATCGTCGAAGAAGGTAGCTTCACGCTCGCGGCAAGGCGGATTCACCTGACACAGTCAGCCGTGAGCCACTCATTACGCGCCCTTGAGGAGCAGATGGGTTGCTCCTTGGTGGATCGCTCCAACAGGCGGGTTGTGGCCACCCCAGAAGGAGAACTGCTGCTGATCCGCTGCCGCAGAGTTCTCCATGAGATTGAGCAGGTCGAACGTGATCTGGATGGGCTGAGGAAATGGGGTCAGACCCGTATTCGCATAGGGGCTCCTCATTCCCTTTGCCATTCGGTTATTCCTTCCGTCCTCCGCGAGCTTAAAGACTCCTTTCCCCGGTGCGAACCCTCAATCGAGGCCGGAGACACCTCCCTGCACCTCAACAAACTGAAGAGCTCTGATCTGGAACTGGTCGTAGGCCTGAAACCTGAAAGTTCATACAGCAATACCTATCGAGCGCTCTATCAGGACCATCTCGTCCTTGTGGTATCGCCGTTTCACCCGCTCGCTGATATCCACGGTCCCTTGGATCACCTCTTGCACGAACACCAATTCATTGTTTCTGGAATTGCGAACGAGAGCACCCGTCAGATTCACCAGTGGCTCCAAGACAAGACCGGGAATAC
>NZAC01000029.1 GCA_002686085.1 Roseibacillus sp.
TGGAATATGAGGTTTAAGAATTGCGCGTGAGAGAAGCTCTGCACAGAGTCCTGAGTAGAGACCAAAACTGGTTCCTCCTCGTCCTATGTTTCTCTCGTCACATTCTCCTCGCTCAACTGCTGTCATTTTGGCTGCCTTGCTTTTTGGTGCAGACCTTGCCTCCGCCCAGTTCCTTGACGTCATCCGGAACGATATCTCCCTGCCTGAGGACGTGGATGCCGGGGATGCCAAGCCCGCTGATATTGATGGGGACGGGGATATAGATTTCGTCATCAAAGACTTCAACGGGATTCCGGGGGCGGCTTACACCCACAGGATCGCGTGGGTTCGGAATGATGGGGACGATAACTGGGCGGTTCTTCCGCTATCAAATTCCGAGTTCGGAGGCTCAGATTTACCCTTCGACGTGGCAGACATAGACAATGATGGGGACCTGGATGTGGTTACAGGGTCTTATGGCAGCACAAATACTCTGGGCACCTTTTCGGGACAGTACGCTGCGCTGCGGGTCTACACCAATAACGGCGAGGGCTCCTTCACACGCACGACGATTCTCGAGACGAACTTTTTCAATCAGTTTTTCACCGGGGCAAAGTATATCGTTGGCGTTGCTACGGCAGATCTCGATCGTGACCGTGACCTGGATATCATCGTTCTTCAAGGGAGTTCAGTGAGCCGCATTGCGTGGATTCCCAACAACGGGAACGGGACTTACGGAGGAGCCCGGGTCATCTGGCAGGAGGACGGCCTAGGGTCCAGAGGAGTCGATACCGGAGATGTGGACGGAGACGGAGATATTGATGTTGTCGTCAGTACTACCCCCGAGAGGCTCGACGGTGTAGGAGAAATAATCTGTATGAGGAATCCGGGCGGGGGGGGCGGTCAATGGCAGAGGACAGTGGTCCCAGAAAGTGGCTGGCTTACCGCGGGAAAGGACATCTTTCTGGCCGACATGAATAATGACTCGAACCTTGATATAGCTGGGGTTTCGTCCTCATCCAGCCCGCGTTATGGTTATCATCGAGGTGACGGCACGGGAAATTTCGCTGGTGCGTTTGAATCGCCTCCCACTTTGTTTAGATTCTCTACCGCCGGTCGGCTGCAAGGATTCCATGTCGTGGACTACGATGGGGACGGTGATCTGGATTGGTTCATGGGGAGGCCTTCTATCAACAATGTTCTCTACCACGAGAGGGAAGGAGGACAGCTCTCCCAGTCAAGTACCCTGTCGCTGTCTCGAATGGGCGAGCCGCAACGGACCAGTGGTACAGGTTTATTTACTGCGGACGTCAATGGAGATGGCAGGCTGGACCTGGTTACTCATGGAGCGGTAATGACCTGGTGGGACTTAATCCCTTCTGGTAACCCGTCCGGGCTGCCTCCAGAGGCACCGGTAAGCCTTGGATCCTTTGATGGGGCGCTGCCAATGCAGATCAGCACCACGGGTTCCACGATTGACACTGAAATGGCGCTTTACGGTCCGGAGGGTGAGCTTCTCCGTGAAAATGATGATTTCAATGAAACAAGACAAAGTGCCATCACCACAGCAAATCTCGAAGAGGGAACCTACTACATCGCGGTTGGGCAATATGACACGATCTTCGGGGAAGGGTTTTACACTCGGGCGTCCTCAGCAGCAGCAGCCAATTTCGTTTTGAATTGGGCGGAGAACCGGGTAGGGGCTCCTCTTACGTCGATCCAAGGCGCGCTTCCGGCAGATGGCGTGCAGTGGTTCAGCTTTGAGGTCGCCTCCCTGGATACGGTTGACACCGATTCAGATGGAATCACCGATTCCGTGGAGTTGGAGCTTGGAACCGATCCCAACAATGCGGGTGATCGACCCTTCGAGACTGGCGGAAGCATCGGAATTAATTTTGTCAGCAACCGTGATCCTGCTGCTACCATTCTCCCGGCGGAGGAGGCGGGATTTCCGGAAGTCGCTCAAACGAACTGGAACAACACCAGGGGAGCCCCTAGCGGGAATAATATCAACCTCCTCGGAGATGAAATTACACTGGTTGACAGCGAAGGGCAGGACAGTCGTATCATCGCAATCTGGGATGCGAACAGCACCTATAACACGGAGAACGGGAGCGAACCCGCTGATAACAAGCTGATGAACGGCTACTTGGATAATGTGGGGCCCGGGGGCTTTGCGACGGTAGATATCCTGAACATCACCTATGCAAATTACGACGTTTACGTGTATTTTGGAGCCGATCAGAGTGGAAGGCTAGGGGCGATTGAGAGCACAACCGCCGGACAGACGTTCTCCTACTCGACCTTCTCCCAGTTCTCTGGCGCAGGAGGAGCATTCCCTGGCGCTTATGTGAGAACCACGGATGAAGGATCAGGAAACCCCCCGGCGAATTTCTGTGTCTTCCGTAACCAATCCTCGGGTTCCTTTTCAGTGCAGCTCAACCGGGGTATCAACAACTCGGGAATCTACGGTATTCAGATTGTTCCCACCGATCCGACAAATACGGATCTGATAGAGAATGCCGGTGCTACAGTGGAAGACGCAATTCCGCTTGGTGTCCTGGGGACTCGAGAAACGGAGTTCGTTTTTGATACCCTGCAATCCTCGATCGATACCGAGATCGCTCTCTTTTATCCTGACGGAAGATTGGGGCCCGAGAATGATGACTTTAATGGGACGCTGCAAAGTGGACTTGCTTTTAGCAATGTAGCACCAGGGACGTGGTATATTGTAGTAGGTCAATATGACACCACCTTCGCTAACGGGTTTTCCGCCACCGGATTTCCTTCCGGGAGTATTATCGCGCTGACCGTCAACGCAAATGAAACTACCAGAGCCCGTATTCAGCAAACAGGTGTGGTGTGGTTTTCATTCGAATCGCGTCCGCAAGCGGTAAGCCTTGGATCCCTTGGAGATGGGAGTCTGCCTCTCCAGTTCACCACCCTTGGGTCCACGATAGATACTGAAATGGCACTTTACGGTCTGGAAGGTGAGCTTCTCGCCGAAAATGATGATTTCAATGGAGCGTTACAAAGTGGCATCACCGCAGGAAATCTCGAGGAGGGAACGTATTACATCGCGGTCAGTCAGTATAACACAATCTTCAGTGAAGGGTTTGATGTCAACGGTCCCCCAGGAGCAGCCAACTTCCTTTTGAATTATGGGGAGAACCAGTCGATCCAAGGTGCACTCCCGGCAAATGGCGTGCAGTGGTTCAGCTTTGAGATCACCCCAATAGTTGTGCCTGAGGTTGCCCTCTCCGAGGTCTGGCTCAGCGGAGGCACGTTAAACATGAGCTGGCAAACGGATGCTGGTATGACCTATCGCGTGCAACGTTCCCCTGACCTCCAAACCTGGCAGAATGTGGGTAGTGTGAGAGCAGGAACTGGAAGTCTCATGCAACACTCTCAGCCTGTCACCGGTGGCAGAGCGTTTTTCAGGGTGGTGATTCCCTGAGAGTTCCTGGTTTCATCATGGTGAGGCTGCTCCCAGAAGGCGCATTTCAACATCATGGCTTGGTGGTTATCTCAAGGCGGAGAAATTCGCGTTCGCTAGTCTCGATTGCGTTGTTACTTACAAACCAGACTGAGCTTGTGCCGTCGCCATTATTTGTGCGTCCGAGATAGACTGGGCCGTCTGTCCAGTTGACGAGGTCGCCAGAACTCTCACCCCGGAATGAGATTTCGTCTGCACCAATCTGGTGCTGGAAGACCATCGCCGCAAAGAGCTGCCCATCTATTTCTACAATAGCTGATTGGACCTGATCTGTTGTGTCAAAGATATTGGGATCGTGGCCCGTGGCGAATTCGAGAAGGGAGGCGCTGCGGTCACCATCGTCGTCCAGAGAGAGGTCAGTGACTCGATTGGTTATCTTCCAGGTGGCGAGATCGATAGTGTCGCTTCCGTTGGCGTTGCCGTTCACGGTCGCGCTGGTTCGCCAGCTCTGAGGGAGAGTCGGGTCATTGAGCCCGGGGCACATCAGAACGAGCGAATAGCCGGAGCCATCGGCGCTGGATGGCCATGGGGCTCTGTCGTTATAGGTGAAGTCGGCTATGGTAGTTCCGGAGGCGTCTTCTAATCGAAGCCGTTCCCCATCATTAGAGAGCCTGTTCGAATTGCCGATTTGGTACTGCCCGATGACGGGGAGCCCTCCACCATAGCGGTGGATGAAGGCAGCTTCATTTCCCGCAACGATTACTCGCGCACCCGGATCCAGAGTAGAGGAGGGGAAGTTGAAAGCTATGCCGTTGGTGAAGGTGAGATTGGTGAGGTCGATCGCCTGGGTTTCGCTAAGATTCTGCATCTCGATAAACTCAAAGGCGTCGGAATCGAAGAAGCCGGCGATCTGGTCTTCCGCCGTGGGAGGACCTGGATTGTAATTGAACTCAGTAATCGCAAAATTAGCCGCGGTAGCAGGGGTCAGAGTGCTGGAGCCCGTAATGTCCACGCTGTCCTGCGCGATCACCACTCCATCAAAACCAACCGCCTCGAGGGTGATGGTGTTGGCTCCTGGTGAGACCGGGACAGTAACCTCCCAGCTGTTGTTGTCTGTCCAGGTGATCGGCAGAGCGCCCCCGCCCGAAAAGCGAATCTCGCGTACATCAACCCAGCCGTCTCCTGATAAGGTGATGAAGGACTGGTTAGTCTCCGTGCCATCAGGGGTGTTGATGCGATAGGGGATGTTAGCCACTGCATTATTAATGAGGTTAGCGGCATGCCTGCTTCTGGTGTTGATGTAGGATCTGAATGTGGAAAGGCTGGGTTGGTTGCCGGTGAGGAAGCACTGATAGTGGTTGATCCATTCGTTGATGTATCCGGAATTGAAGCTGGTGTTGATGATGTCGAGGATGTGTCCGTAGTAGGCTCGTTCGTTGGCGGGACTGGCTGCGAGGAGTTTGTCGAGATCTCCGTTTGGTGTGAGGTCTGAAGTAGCTCCTCGATTGAACGAGAAATCCATGTCCCATGGAAAATACAGAGCCTTTCCGTCGCTGGGCCGGAAGTAGAAGACCGCGTTGTGCTGTGACCCGCTGCTGTAGTTGTCGCCAATACCGCAGAGCACCTGGACTGCAAAGGAACGTAGCCATTGATCCACATCCAGAAGTTCGTTGGTTGCATCTCGGTAGGAATTTCCGCTGAGTCCCATCGCGATCAGCATTTCTATCAGGGGCGCATAGTCGTCGGCGTCCTTGTTATTATCGATCTGCCAGTGATAGCGGTAGAGTTCCTTGTTTCGGCGGCCACTAATGCTGCGCATGGAGACTCCTGCCACACTATCAGGGTTCGGGCGTTTAAGGTCCTCTGGACCACCGCCAGCGGTGCTGGTGGGATAGTAGATCAACTCATACTCGAACATGGTTCCTTCGTCGCCATCGGGGAACTGGTTCTCGAGCCATTCATCATCAAACTTTGATTTCAATAGCATGGCGGAACCGGTTTGAGCGGATCGGGGCGCGATGACTCTGATCAGATCATCATTCATGCCTGGAATGTTACCGGCGCGACTGACGATGTGCTTGACCAGCATTTCTTTCTGGCTGAACTGATCGCCGGCACCACTACGGTCCACAGCCACGACTGAGTGAGCTCCGAGGAATGGTTGGTCATCCGGAAAGCGGACGTTGAATCCGACTCGAACAGGCTTGTTTCGACCACGTTGACTTCCCTTCAGGCGGACTCCGCAGTTGTAGTAGATCTCGCTCTCATTGTAGATGATGGTGCACCCGATACGGTCGTTGCTCATGACTTCGGTCTCCCGGTGAAGAAAGTCCCGGTCGGCATTGGTCATGACGATCCGGAAGTTGTTGGGTTGGCAGTCTCCGTAGTCGAGGTTAGCCTGCCCGTCGTCCCACGGGATAATGGCGTGCGAATCGGGTCCGGTCCGGGGGATGAAAGAGGTGGCCCCGTTTCCGTCGCGGCCGGCAACATAAAATTGCACTTTACGACCCCCTGATTGTCCGGGAATTATTGCAGAGTAGCGACCTTCGCCGCGATCGGTCATGGATATGCTGGCAAAGTTGCCTCCATCGACGGAGTAGAAGACAGTCATGCTCGCCACTTCGTCGGGGTCGGATGCCTGCACTGTTACTGTGGCGCGCCGGTTGGCCGCAGGGACGGCTGGAGTGTGGGAAAGGTTTCTGAAAGTAGGGCCGGCGTTCGCGACTTGTTGCGAGTTTGGCGCGCCGGGTGTTCCGCCGTCTAGCGGTGCGTCCAAGATGGAAGTCCGAGGCAACCGATTGAAGTAGAGACGCGTATTGAGTTGATTAGAGCCGCTCAGCCACTTTGCCCGGAAGCTGATCTCATAGGGCGACGACGAGTTGATATTCACAAAGGTATTGCCGTCCTTGAGGGTGGTTTCAGCATGGTTGTGCATGTGCTCCATGGCGCCAGTCGCTTGCACATGGAGAACTTTGTTTCCGGGGTTTTCCGGGTCGTCGATTACCTCCGCGTGGCGGTGGTTGCCCCGCATACGCCAGCGGTCAAAATCGCCCCCGCTGAATGTGCCGTTCTGAATCAACTGGCGGGGGCTGCTAGTCGGATTCTCTATAACGCTGATGTCGTCGATGAGAAACTCACCTGCATCGAGTAGTCCGAAGATAAACTCGTTATAGCGGTCTGGGTCGTTGCTGGGAATTCTGCTGCCGCGCCCCGAGTAGGTGATGGTTTGCCATGCCCCGCTTTTGAGGCTGCCAGCCCACGCTTCTGGCGTGCTGTTATCGGAGTCCGGATCACGTAGTTCAAGGCTGGATCCGCCGCCGTCAGCCGCTTCCGGCCAGCGCCCGCCGTCGTAAAAGCGCACCTCGTCGACCGGATTCTTGCTGGCGTCGATCAGGCGCAAACGTTCCCCCTTCCGCGAGAGGCTTCCGTTCCATTGTCCGGCAATGTCGACTTCAGGAAACTTGGCGGCTAACGAGTCGGCGTCACGTGCAACAATTAGAAACTCGCCATTGTTCAGTGTGGTCCCAGGTGGGAACTCGAAGTCCACTCCATCGCTGAGACTCCAACCGCTCAGATCCACTGGAGATGAGCCCTTGTTGTAGAGTTCGATCCATTGTTCGTTGGAGTTGCGAAAGGGGATGCCCTCCCGAGTCGAGACCAACTGCGCACCCATCACCACATCGCTGCTCCTGGAGTTGGCTTGATGCACTTCGACCGAAAGTCGATTGAGCCCGGTGGTGAGGGCGGCCACTGCTGACGTGGGAAGAGTTTTGGTGATCACCGCAGCGTTTCCCACGGTAGCACTGGCGGTTGTGCTGGACGTAATGGGTTCGTCGTCCATTTGGAAGCGTTCGATCTCGACTCCGTTGAGGTAGAAAATGGCGCCATCATCAATTTGATGGGTCAATTCGAGGAGCGTGATGTCGGCGCGTTCCTGTTGGGTCAGGACAAAGTCGGTCTCAAAGTAAAATGTGAGCACCCGTGGGTCGCGTGAGGCGAGGGGCGAAAGTGGCGTGTTGATCTCGTGGGTCAGCACTCCCGGATTCTCGACTCCCAGCGGCCCGGATCCGGAGAGCCAGTTCAGGTTGTCGACGGGATGGGTCACAGTTTCCCATGTATTTCCGAGGTTGGCACCACTTTCATTAAATCGCCAGGGATCGTCCCAGTCGAGAAGCACGGTCGGTGGCGGCGGAGGAGTAGCAGGAAGCGGACGCGGGTTGTACATGATTTCATTGATCACGATGTCGCTTTCCAGATTGAAGGAATTGGAGGCGCCGAAGGAGGGCTCGCTTGGGTAGAGCCATTGATCTCCGGCGAGGCCACGCAGCCGGTTTGTTACTTCCCGGGCATCAGCGAGTTCGATCCCACCGGGACGGTAGAGCGCAAGGCGATGACCGTCCGAGACAGGAAAGGTGGGGCGGATGATGAGGTTAGAGCCTGCGGCGAGAAACCCGCCAGGGAGGAGCTGGATGCCCCCAGACGAGGAACGCAGTTGGTAGCCGGTCAACTCTACTGCGCTGGAGCTTATGTTGGTGATTTCAATCTCGAAGCTGGGGTCGCTTCCTGCCGAAATTTCGCTGAATACAATGCTGCGGTCGCGTTCACCGGGGGTGAGACCCTCCTCGGTCGCACTGAGGAGGGCGCCAAAGATCATGTCAGGGCTCTCTGGGGCATCCTGGTGAACTTCCACTGCGATGGTATTACGGCCGGGCAGCAGGCTGCTTCCAGAGAGAGAAATGGGAGGGAGGAGAGAGGCTCTTTGAATTTCGCTCTGAGCGAGGGTGTCATGGTTCACCACGCCACCCGGCATGTTCTCGCGGTGAACTTCGGTTCCATTCAGATAGACGATCGCCCCGCCATCGAGCAGCAGTTGTAGATTCAGAGTGGTCCGGGCTGGATTGCCGTTAAAGATGAAACCGTGGCGGAAGTAGTATGTGGTCGTGCCGAGGGTCAACTCACTACCAAGATCGCCCACGCCGCCGCCATCGATCGTTGGCGCGGTGAGGGGGGTCAAGGTGCCTCCTGCGAGTCCTGCAATTGAACTTGAAGGAAGGGCCTTTTCCCAGATAGCCGGATCGTCGAGTGAGCCATTAAAAAACTCTCCCCCGCCGCCAGTTGTCTCGCCACCAAAATAGAGTGGCTGCGGCTGGTCGAGCCCGTTGCTTACGGAGCCCGTGGAAGCCTGCGTCCCATCACGAAAATAGGTCAGAGTAGTGCCGGCCTTGACTAGCGCGTGGTGTTGCCACTGTCCGGCAGGGAGGTCGGGATATTCCAAATTGTTGTTTCCTTGGCCATTCATGTGCCACTCGAGCTTGCTCGGAGTAAACTTAATGAACTGGCGGGGCGAAAAATCCGATCCGTTGGGGGCAAAGCGATTACCCAGGATGACCGAGTTCTGCTCCGTATCGCCGGGGGCACGGCGGGCCCAGAAGGACCATGTGAAGTCCCGGGCCAAGGTCATGACCGGAATAGTGGTCGCCCCTGTATTGCCGAAACTTCCCGAATTACCGGTGAAGGTTAGATAGGAGCTACGAGTTTCATCGCTACCCCAACTCGTGCCGCTGAGAGAAGCTTCATTGCTGCTTTGTGAAACATCGCCTGCCGTGTTCCCGGTGCCTTCGTCGAGAGGCCAGTATCCCAGAAGGCCTTCACCGGCGCCCCTGGGTTCCGTCGCACCAGCAAAGAAGACGCTGTCGCCGCTGGTCCACGCATCATCATCGAAAGAAGGGCTCTGCCAGTTGGGCGCTGGGGCTGTGTCGGTTTCCCGGTATTTCCACGCTGAGGACAGAGTGAGGATAGAGCTAGCAGTTGGTGGTTGATCTTCGAGGGGAAAGTTGGAAGCGCCCGGTGTTCCGCCGGATTCCGAGCTGGCCACCCAGTTGAAAGGGCGGGACTCGGCGGTATTCTGTGTGCGCTTGGAGAGAGTTGCTCCCAAGCCGTCAGCACCGACCGGCCAGTCGCCGTCGTCGCCATAGCTCACTGAGTCCATGGTGCGATCACTGTTGTTGACTAGCCGCACGGTCTCTCCGTTGTTGGCTAACCGGCCGGTGAACGGGCCAAGAGCTCTTTTTCCGGTGAGAGTGTGGTGGTTGGGATCGGCGGCGATCAGAAGGTAGCCATGTCCCGGAATGACCGTGTCCTCGGCAAAGGTGTAATTCACGCCGCCCTCGAGCTCCCATCCCGACATGTCAACGTTCACGCCCATCAGGCTGCGCAGCTCGATCCATTCTGTGTCGTTTTTTTCGTCGAGAGGGTGATAGTGGATCTCGTTAAAGACCACCACGCTGTCTGCCGCCCGAAGTGGGGAGGACAGCCATACGAGAATGAAGGTGCAGAGAATGGAGGTGCAGCCGGCTACCCACGTAGCCAGAGAGGCGCCTCCTGGTGTCGGCATCCGATGTTGATTGTGCCCTCCCTGAAAGATTAGGAGGAAATTCATGGGATAGTGACGCTGACGTCATCCAGATACCAGCCGGGGAACTCGCCGAAGTTGTCGCTCATGAAGCGGAACTCAATTTTAATCAGATTGCCCAATGCGGCGGCAGGAAGCTTTGTGCTGACGGTTTCCCAGAGGCCCAGTGTGGTTCCCTCTATAGCAGAGCTGACGACCGCGAGAAGTGAATTGTCAGCCGCGTTGAGAACTCGGATTTCACCCGAGTCAAACACCTCTTCGATGTCCCGGAATTCGGAGTAATTCAGGGTAGCTTCTCCAGCCAGGCTAAGGTCGATGGCAGGAGAGCGCAGCCAGATGTCGGCATCGGCTTGATAATTTTCGGTGAGGTTCGTTCCAAAGCAGTTCAATCCACTGTTGGCGGCGGAAGGTCCGGGAGCACCCGGCGATCCCAGCTCCCAGTTCGTATCGCCGGGAGCCGTGTCGTCTACCCCGGTGGTCCAGCCTCCTTGCCCATTTTCGAAGCTTTCCTCGAAGATCGGAACGGGAGGGGCGTCAAACTCCTCGATCACGAAGTAGCGCTCGGAGTCTGCCGGCAGCGGGAAGGTAAGGGTGTTGGTCGCTGGGGTTGCGACAATATCCTGATTGCCGTCGTAGATGGGCCAGGTTGCAGGTTCACCGTTCGAGAGATCGGTTTCGCTGCGCAGATTGTAAAGTTTACCCAGAGCGCTTGGCCATGAAATGACGAGGTCGCCGCCAACCTGATCGACGTCCAGCTGCATCTTGTTCGAGCTGGCTCCCGCTTTCACGTCGATCGCAAAAGCGTATGTCCGGGTGAGGTTTGCGAAGCCAAAGCTGTCGAGAGTGGCGCCGACGCTTCCTGCTTCGGAAAAATTTGTGTTATTCGCGTGATCAGTACTGCCGAAAGAGGTGTCGGTTAAGATGCTGTTGGTTACCCCGTCGGCGTTAGGGTTCTGAATGCCGGCTGCAATGGTGGCGCCTCCCTCAGGAACAGTGAATACGTTGTTTTCAGCGCCGAAGGGGACCGCGAATTGCATTCCGGGTTCGGTGTCGATGGTATCCCCGAAGGCGATCACGGTGTGAGAAGCCGGGCCGTTTACAATAGTAAGGAAGGGGAAGACAGGCTGAGTGCCTCCGTTGGTGAGGTCAGCAGCGGCGTTATACTCCCAGCTGAGTGCGGTGTAGGTTCCGGCGTCCAGAAAGACCGTGTCAGTGATGTTGATGTTCTGGCGCATCTGATTAGAGAACCCGTCAGATTGGGTGTCGGTGACGCCAACGAGATTGGCTCCAAAGCCGATCTTGATTGTATTAGGACTGTTGGGGTCATTCGGGTCGCTTCCCAGCGCGAGTTCCTGTTCGTCCGAGCGTCCGTCACCATCGGTGTCGGGGTCATTGGGGTCTGTGCCAGCGGTCGCTTCTTGTGCGTCGGTAAGCCCATCGTCATCACTGTCGGCGTTCCTTGGGTTAGTGCCATTCGCGATCTCGGTTCCATCATTGATGGTGTCTCCATCGCTATCGGCTTCCTGTGGATCAGTATTATTGGCGAGCTCCTCTTCATTGCTCAGGCTGTCGTTATCGGGATCCCCGAGGGCTCCGTTTGGCCCGTCCTGAGCTCCAGCGGCACTTTCCCCGACAGTGCCGTCGTCATTGTCGTCTAGGTTGTTAGCGTTCTCCCATGAGGCGGGAAGGCCGTCTCTATCTGCATCGGTCACCTCGCCCGGCTCGACTTCGATGGAGAAGGCGTAGGTTCGGGTCAAGTTGCCATGTCCGAAGCTGTCGAGGGTGTTTCCTACTCCGCCGGCATCGTCGAAATTGGCGCTATTCGCATGATCTGTACTACCGAAAGAGGTATCGGTGAGGATACTGTTCTGCACCGAGGCAGCACTGGTGTTTTGCATGCCGGCAGCTACAGTGGCGCCCCCTGCGGGGATGGTAAAAGTGTCGTTTGTGCCGCCGAAAGGGACGAGAGTCTGCACGCCGGGTTCAGTATCGATGGTTTCGCCGAAGGCGATCACAGTGTGGTTGGCAGGTCCATTTACGATGACCAGAAAGGGAAAGACAGGTTGCGTAGCGCCATTGGTGGAGTCGGGTGCGGCATTGTAGTCCCAAGTCGTGGCGTGGTAAGTCCCTGCTTCCAGAAATACAGTATCAGTGATGTTGATGTTCTGACGCATCTGATTTGAATTTCCGTCGGAAGGCGTGTCCTGAACGCCGAGGAGGCCGGTTCCAAATCCGATTGTGATAGCGTGGACACGAGCTAGCAGGGCGAAGCTAAAGCAGGTGGTAAGGAGCAGGCTGTTAGGCATGGTGAGTCAAGTGGTGGTAAGTCGCTCGCGGCGACAAGATTGATTCGGGATTAGTGCGGTAAAAGAATGAGGCAGTCAGGTAATCTGACCGCCCCATAAAAAGTTGAGTGGTTGAGAGGGGACGGTAATCTCTTAGCGCTTTCTTCGGAGCATCAGAGCGGCTCCGCTGAGAAGGATGAGGGAGATGCCGGAGGGCTCTGGGATCTGCTCCACCTCGATCGAGAAGGCGTAAGTTCGAGTGAGGTTTGCGAAGCCGAAGCTGTCGAGGGTATTTCCTACTCCGCTGGCTTCATCAAAGTTGGAGCCGTTCGCGTGGTCAGTCGTGCCAAAGCTTGTGTCAGTGAGGATGCTGTTCTGAACCGCGTCTGCGTTGGTATTCTGAATTCCTGCGGCAACAGTGGCCCCTCCCGCCGGAATCGTGAAGGTGGCATTCGGTCCTCCAAAGACAACCAGGTTCTGAACTCCAGGTAAGGTGTCGATAGTGTCCCCAAAGGTGAGAACGGTATGGTTACCCGGTCCGTTCACGATAGTAAGGAACGGAAAGACTGGCTGAGTCGCTCCGTTGGTAGCGTCCGCCGCAGCCTGATAGTCCCAAGTCGTGGCCTGATAGACTCCTTCTGCCAGAAACACAGTGTCGGTAACATTGATGTTCTGTCTCATTTCGTTGGAAGTTCCGTTGGATGGGGTGTCCTGAACACCGACAAGATTCGGCCCAAATCCAATGGTGACGGCGCTGGCACTACTGATTAAAGCAAATGCTAAAATGCTGGAAGCTAATGACTTAGTTGACATGGAAGAAAAAAGTGTAGGTTTTGTAGAGATTGGCTTGCTCGCTATTGTGCGGCAAGGAAAATCCAGAGGCTGCCGGGCGCTCGTGGCGGATAAATCGGCTCGTTTTTACAACGCGGTCGAGAAATCTCGTGGCAGGTAATGAATCTGGGATGGGGGCTCCGCGCGAGAACGGTGCCTGTAAAGGTGGTCGAGACATGATATGGTGATGCGCTGTGATTGGGTTTCGCCTCTTGTTTTCTTCCCTGGTAGCTTGTGCCTTGGTCGTGGGGCTGGTGCTGTTTGTAGGTCGTGGAGGCAAGAAAGAGGCAAGTTCTAATGATGGAATGGGTGCTGGTGCGGGACCGGATGAGCTACTGCGGGTAACGGCGAAGGCGATTCAGCGGGTGCATCGTCCGGCGCTGAATCCTGAAGAGAGAGCCGGAGTAAGAGGGTCGGCCATCAGAGTCCCCTCTACCGCTGAAGAGACTGCAGCCGATCTTGAGATAGCTGCACTGATGCCCAAGCGCTCCGGTTGGAATTCTGAGCATCTGACATTGTTGGTATCCGGACTACTCTCTCAGGTTGCGGAGGCAGCTGCGGACAGTGATCTTAGCGGATTGATTTTGGAGGGGTTTCAGTCGTCTGCGCTCGTGCCTACTGAGGTTCATCAGCGCGTTCTTGCAGGAGGGATAAACATTGTTACCGGGTCCTCATTTGGGCCCTCCGAGACGGATCTTCCCCGGAAGTTGGCAGATCTCCGCGGACGAGTGGAAGGAGGCAAGCGTGCCTCGATGCGCTTTAAGACAGTTGGGATTGATTTGGAGGGACAGGGTGAGAGATTTAGCACAGAGGTTCTTGTCGAGGTGGTGTCATCGGGTATTGATGGAAGGCGTGCCCAAATCGACGCCGTCTGGCAGTGCGATTGGGTTGGAAGAGAATCGCCGAGGCTCGCGGGTTTGAAGGTGATGAGTTACCGCGAAACGCATGTCCCCGGGGTGCTTTATGAGGATGCGACGAGGGGCGTCTTTGCCAAGGCGCCCTCGTTCACGAAGCAGATGATGCATGGGGTAGGTTACTGGTCTGAGCGGTTGACTAGAGTAGACGACATGCACATCACTGGGCATCAGGGTATTGCGGTTGGCGATGTCAACGGCGACGGACTGGATGATGTTTATGTTTGCGACGGTGGAGGTCTTCCCAATCGCCTCTACGTGCAACGTGGGGATGGAGCAGTCGAAGATCGCTCTGCAGCTGCGGGAGTAGATTTTCTTGAGTCATCACGTAGTGCGCTGATCGTGGATCTTGATAATGATGGCGATCAGGATCTTGTGGTTGCGACGGTCGCTCTGGTGCTGTTTCTCGAAAATGACGGGGCTGGAGTCTTTTCGCTGCAGGGTGGGCACCCCGGGTCACCTGGACCCTACTCGATGGCGGCCGCAGATTATGATAACGATGGAGATCTGGATCTCTATGTTGCGGACTATGGAGCGAGCCGCAGTAGCTCCGGGGTCCAGGGCTTTGAGGCCCAATCTCCAATTCCCTATAACGATGCCGAGAACGGTGGACGCAACATCCTTCTCGCTAATCATGGAAAGTTCCGATTTTCGGACGTGACTGAGTCGGTCGGGCTTGATCAGAACAATACGCGCTGGACGTTCGCAGCTTCCTGGGAGGATTACGATCAGGATGGAGATGCTGATCTCTACGTGGTGAATGATTTCGGAAGAAACTCTCTTTATCGAAATGATGGGGGAGTATTTAAGGATATTGCGAGGGAGGCAGGAGTGGAAGACATGGCAGGGGGGATGTCTGCCTCCTGGGGAGATGCGGACGGTGACGGTCGGATGGACCTCTACGTTGGTAACATGTTTTCCGCCGCAGGAAACCGTGTGACCTATCAGAGGAAGTTCGAGGATTCGCGAGCTGCGGGAGATGCGGTAGCCCTGCAGCGGATGGCCCGTGGTAACAGCCTGTTCGTGCAGGGAGCCAAGGGAGGTTTTCGTGACGAGAGTATGTCCACCGGAGTGACCATGGGTCGTTGGGCTTGGAGTTCCGGGTTCGTCGACTTGAATAACGATGGCCGGGAGGATCTTCTGGTGGCTAACGGGTATCTTTCAAATACCAAGGCGGATGACTTATGAAGTTTCTTTTGGCGGCAGGTCGTGTCGCCTTCACCGGTTAACGAGCAGGACGAGGAAGGATCCATGCGGTATGGAGCTGCGTGGCAGGCGGTCATGCAATTGGTGCGCAAGGGGTCGTCGTGGAGCGGGTATGAGCGAAACTGCGCCTTTCTCAATATGGGTGGTAAGTTCGTTGCATCGTCTCATGTAAGCGGACTTGATTTTGTGGATGACGGTAGAGGGGTGGCAGTGAGTGATTGGGATCAGGATGGGGATCTCGATCTCTGGTTTCGAAACCGCACGGCGCCTCGGATCCGTCTCATGCTGAATAGCTCCTCCTCCGGGCGCCCAGGGCGTTTCGTTGCTTTTCGACTCGAGGGAACAAAAGCTAATCGCGATGCGATTGGGGCCGTCGTGGAGTTGGAAGTCTCCGGATATGATAAGCGACTCATACGCTCGGTGCGGGCGGGAGACATGTTTCTATCTCAGTCAAGTAAGTGGGTGCATTTTGGATTGCCGGAAAATGCGTCTCTGAAAAGAGTCAAGGTGCTATGGCCCGGAGGAGAGCGAAGTGTGTTCGAACAGGTAAAAGCGGGACGGCGATACCATCTGAAAGAGGGAGAGAGGTCGGCGATTCCCATTGTGGTGGACCGAGTAGTGAGTCTTGGGGCGGAGGCTTTACCCGCGGTAGCGGCCTCTAGCGGAAGGGCATCGGTTGTTTTGCCTGCTCCGGTCAGGCTCCCCTTTTTCTCTTACAACGACGGGAAGGGGAGAAGAACTAAGCTTTCCGACAGTATCTCCGGACGCCTTTTGGTGCTGTGGTCTGCAAGTTGCCCTCATTGTCGCACGGAACTTTCGGAGCTCGCAGATAGTCCTGTGGAACTTCCGGTTCTGGCTCTGTGCGTTGATGGCCACTCTGAAGAGGCTCGGAGCGCAGCACAGGCATTGATCGTAGAGACGGGTTTTACTGATGCCTGGGGAATGGTTGGGGGGGAGGAGATAGAGAAGGTATTTCTTTTGCAGGAATCTCTGTTTGATTCTGCTCCCCAGGTTGCGGTTCCATTGTCGCTCCTCCTGAATAAAGAAAACGAGGTGATGGCTTTATATCGTGGGGCTCTCGATAAGGAGGTATTGGAATACGATCGCCGAGAGGTGTTGCGGGCTACCAGGGCGCAATTGCGTGATTTGGCACCGCCATTTCGAGGGCGCTGGTTTACAGAGCCGGCCACTGCGGGCTATGCTTCCAATCTAGTTGCCCGCCGTACTCAGGAGCGATATCCGGAGTTTTCGGTTTTTTATCTGAGGGCTGCAGCTGAGAATTCCCGGGGTGACAAGAGACGTGCCCTGATGGCAGAGCTCGCAAGAAGGCATTATCTCCTCGCGATGGAATTTGACCGGCGACAACTCAGCGAGAGGTCGGCGTTTCATTTTTCGAGTTCTCTGGAGGTCGCACCGACCAATCCCTTCGTTCACAATGACTTTGGTTCATCCCTTGCTCGTCGGGGATTATTCAAAGAGGGGGCTCACCACTTCAAGGAGGCTCTCCGTCTGAAGCCTGACTTTCCACTCGCGAAGGAGAATCTGGCTAAGGCTCAGAGGCTACTGGAGCAATCGAAGTAGGCAGGGGAATTGTAGAAGGCAAGGGTTTGCTTGTTGAGTTCAACCTCATAAGTTGCCTGGGTTACGGGCTGCCCAGGGCAACCACTTTCACGAAGTGGACCTTGTTGAGTTCGCCTTTTCGTTTGCCCAGTCGCAGGAGTCCCTCGCCGCAGGTCACCAGACTCTCGCGGTCGTTGAGGCGGCATACTCCTGAATTTCCCAAGGTGGCGTGGTTTTCTGGGATGAGAATGCGTTCTGTGGAACGGATCACGCGCAGTGTTTCGGGATGAACCTGCCCGATAAAGAGAGGCGCGCGGTGTCTGAATACGTGGTCGTTGTCCGCCCCCTTGCGGGTATAGATCAAAAACAGGCCGCCTCCAGCCGTGATCCAGTGCTGTTGGGTATTGTAACTCCCTAACGACGTCCCGTCATCGAACTTCCATTCACGGATGGATTCAAAATTGATGCCATCCTTTCCCCTCGTCACGAATGCGGAGTGGTCCGCTCTTAGCGTCAGGTAGTACCACCCTTCAAATTCAGTTAGCGAGGGCTCGTAGAGTCCGCGGTCCCGTGGAATGTTCAACTCTGAACCATGATCCTTGTAAGTCAGGGTCTCGCCGTCGAATCCACAGCGAACGACAACCGTGGTATAATTGCGCTGCTTGAGGCCTCTCTGATAGCGGACGGGAAGGAGGATGTCTCCATTGGGTAAATCGACACGCTGGTTGTTGCCGGCGTTTGGAGCCACGATCGTCATCCCCAACCGATCCTTTTCCGGCATCTTCAAAAACTTCATCGGGGCCCACTTGCCGCTCTTCGGATTCATGACCGCATACGAGACTTTCTCGCGGTTGAAGATCTCGCGCTTACCGCCTTCGAAGTTGAAAGTCTTACCGGTTGCGATGATCAGTCCCGATTTCGCATGCCAGGTTGGCCACATGTCGCCAGGCGCCACCTCAAATCCATTGTTCTCCTCGGTGCGTTTCAGTGAGTGAATAATCTCAGGCTTGCTCCACGTCTTTCCTTCGTCCCGGCTCAGGGATTGATAGATGTCGTGAAAGTCGTGCGACACCTTCTTTCCGGTCTCTGACATGGTAGTAATCCAAAAAGGCTGATCGCCTGGAACTTGCGCAGTACGGGCCTGCCACCAATCCCACTTTTCTGTTCCTCGAATAGCAGCGAGCTTCTCTACTCGCAGGGCCACCTTCTTGACCGGTAAAGGTTCCTGAGCGCACATCAATGTCGACCACGGCTTGTGAGTCGTCGAAGGTTCCTCCGGGCGTGTCTTGCGGAGGACCTGCTCGCTGAACGGCATGGGCATTTTCTTGCGGTGATGATAATGGCGGTAAGCAAGCTCGAATACTGGCACCTCCCAGCCACGCCCGACCTCAGAGATCTTGTGATGATCGTACCACCCACCGACACTCACGAACCGTTCGAAGGGAACTGCGTGGCCCAGCCCATACTGGGCACAGTATTCGAAGGCGGTAGCGAGTCTGTTCCCAGCTGTTTCGTAGAGATCCAAGCCCTGATTACGAGCGATCTCCGCCGCCGAAGTGAGATAACCGAGTCCCATCAGGGTGTGATGCTGATCGCGTCCACTCTCCTGACACTGGCCAGAGGGCCTGATGTAATTAGTGAGCCGGCCGTTTCCCTCACCGTTGAGAAAGTAATCGACCCCGCGCTGGTAGATGGATCGGTCGTCGAGGAAGATTCCGATCCCCATCATGGTCTGGATCATGGACGCATCCCAGTTGCCATTGGCTCTCGGATAAAAGTTCTCGATGACCGGATAGAGAACCTCGCGCAACATTTTTGCGAAACGCTCTCGATCAGCCAGACTCCATTGAGCATCACTGTGCGCGATCAGTTCCGCTGCGTTCACGAAGTGAATTCCGGTAATGCCAACCAGAAGGCGGGCATCGTGACCCTCGACCCTTTTCAGAGTTCGAGCGTAGTCATTCAGAATCTCGATAGTCTTGTTGGCGTGAGCTTGGGATCCGCTCAACGACCAGTGGAGAGCGTGGGTGTAGGCTGCGGCCGAATCGTCCATCAACTCTCTCATTCCTGTGCTGCTTTTTCCCCGCCGGCCGCGAACAACATTCGGATGAGCCCTTGACTCATGGGCGAGGGAAGCCCACCGATGAGAGGTCAGTGCCTGCCATGCTGAAGTCCAGGGCTCGTCTCCAGACGCGATTTTCCCACGAACGAAGTTGAGCTCTGACGGGCTGTGTAGAACTCCTGGGTGGTTAAAAGGAGTAGGCTTTTCTGCGGAAGAGGGCTGCTGGAAAAGAATGCAGAGAAGGAGAAGAGTTCGGTACGGAAGCACGGGGAAGAATCAGGGCTGGAGATCCATGCTCAAGGGCAAAGTTGCAGGATCAATCGCGAAACTTCGGCCCCTCCTGGAGTCGAGGCGAAGCCGAGTACAAGATTCTTGAGAGGCTCATCTTCGAGCGGAGATGACTGTTTCCGGCTAGAGTTCAGGTCAGCGGATTGCGCTCCGAAAGGCTGTTTTTCCGAGGTCAGTGATGCTGGATCAGGCGGGTTGGATCTTCGGAATGCCGGCTTCGACCGTGAACCTTGCTCTGGAAGCCGTCGTGCCACCCGGTCTCAGGACATCATCGATAACCTTGAAATCAGCAGTATAGGTTTTCGGAGTAACATCGCACAGAACGTAACCACGTTCCCGATTGAAGAATTTGGTGCACGGGTTGCGGGCAAGAAACTCGTTGAGTCCATCTGTTTTTGAAGAGCCGTTCCCACCGCTGGAAAGAGACGTTGTGACAAATTCGGTAGCGACAATGTCCTCCTCTGGTTTGAAGTCATTGACGCGTAGTTCGTTCGCCCAATTTGAGTGAATATCACCCGTGAGGACCACCGGATTGTTTATTTTGTGATCGTGCAAATGCTTGAGAAGTAACTGACGCTCATGTGCATAGCCTGGCCACTGGTCCATGGAATAGACAGCAGGGGAATTGGGTCTCGCACGGTCCGCCAGAGCCATCATGACTTGTTGGGCAAGGATGTTCCAAGTTGTTGCAGAGGAGGAGAGGCTCTCAAAGAGCCACTTACGCTGGTCCAATCCAAGCAAGGTATTGCGTGGATCGAGGGCCGCCCTGTTCACAGGGCTTTTGCGATCATTATTGGGCTGATCGGTGCGGTACTGGCGGGTATCGAGGACAAAAAAATCAGCAAGAGTGCCAAAGTGTGCATTGCGGTAGAGCGTCATTTTGGGGCCTACGGGGAGAGATGACCGGCGCAGGGGCATCATTTCGTAGTAGGCTTGGTAGGCGTTCGCGCGCCGGATGAGGAAATTCTCTGGCTTCACATGTTTTTCCTCGGAAATGGCGTTGGCACAGTTGTTGTCGAACTCGTGATCATCCCAGGTGACGAACCAAGGACAAGTCGCGTGCATCTTCTGGAGATCCTTGTCGCCGCGATACTGGGCGTAGCGAGAACGGTATTGATCGAGAGTCTCGATTTCAGGGCCATAATGCTTCCGTACGCGGCCATCCACTCCTGAATACTCGTAGATATAATCACCGAGATGAAAAACGAGATCCGGGTCATCGGCGGCCATTTGCTGGTAGGCTGTAAACAGGCCTTGTTCATAATTCTGGCAGGAAGTGACTGCGAAACGGAGTTTCTCTGGAGAATCGGCGGGAGCCGGAAGAGTACGGGTGCGCCCGATTGGGGAGGTGGCCCCTCCCGACTGGAACCGGTAGAAATACCAGCGATTGGATTCCAGGCCCACGGGTTCGACATGAACCGAATGACCGAGGGCGGGCGTGGCGTTAATCTTGCCACTCTGGATGATCGTTTTGAAAGCGCTGTCTGCGGCGAGTTCCCAGTGGACTGTTACCGGTGTATTCGGCATTCCTCCGCCGGGCTCCAGAGGCTTTGGGGCGAGCCGAGTCCAAATAACAACGCTCTGATGATCGGGATCACCAGAGGCCACGCCGCAGGTGAAAGGGTCACTGGTAAAGCTGTGTCGTGGGGCGGCAGAAGCGCATTGCCCCGCTGAAGGGATAGAGGCGAGGGATGCTGCGTAGGCGAGAAAAAGGCGCCGGGAAAACTCACCCTCATGTTGGAAGGCGGTTCTTAGCTTGTCTAATTTCATGAGTGTATGTCCGTCGAAGCAGCCGTGGTGACGAATGAATGCCTGGGCTCTCCTCGAGGAGCTTGATGGGTTAGAGAGAAATCACCCGGATCGAGGTGGCCTGTCAACGGGCACACATCAAACCGATAGTGGATTTGCACGCTCCAGTCCTAGTGGGGTGTATGAGCCTGGACAAGACTTTGCTGCTATCCTTTCCCGCCGATCAATGGTAGTCTCGAAGCCGTGCGAAAAAGACTCCTCCCTCTGATTATCGTTGGATTTGTAGGCCTTTGGATCGGGCTGCTGTTTCCACGACTAAAGACTCACGCAGTGGATAGATCTGTTCATTCCGTCCTTCCGGAAAAGCTCGTATTATCGAAGGGGTACCAGTGGGTTGAGGGGGCCAGAAAGTTCAGAAGAGCTTACTCCGGCGGAGACACCCTGCAGGTGCCTCCTCTGGAGGTGGATCGGTTGCGAAAGGAACACGCTCCTGAAAAAGGGAAGCCTCTTCGCTTTGCAGAGAGATGGCCAGTCGATGTGACGCCCAGCAGCCACGGGCGCTGGGAAGATAGTGGCACGAAAAGTCGCTGGACCGTTCGGATTGAAGCGCCTGGTGCACAGAATCTCAATCTGGCATTTTCCCAATTTAGTCTACCGGCGAGTGCCCAGTTGGAGCTCAGAGTAAACGGAGAATTAATGGTCAGGCCGTTCACAGCAGAGGATAACGAAAATCACGGAGAACTTTGGACTCCATTGGTAGCGGGGGACGAGCTGGAACTCGTCCTCGATGTCGCGGCGGAAGAACGCGAGCAGGTAGACCTTCGTCTGAACGGTGTGAATCGTGGCTTCCGGGCTTTCAGTTTGGCGGCTGGCATGGAGAAGTTAGAGGGTTCTGCTCCGGCTGGAGACTGCCATATCGATGTGGTCTGTTCCGCAGAGGAGTCCGGGGCTGGTGGTTTGATTGATCAGTTTCGGAATCAGATCAAGGCAGCCGGGGTCTATATTCTCAGTGGGACGTATTTTTGTTCGGGAGCTGCGATTAACAATACCCGCAATGACAAAAGGCCTCTTTTTCTGACCGCAGATCATTGCGGGATTACTTTGTCTAATGCTGCAAGCATGTTGGTTTACTGGAATCACGAGAATAGTGCCTGTCGGACTCGAGGGACTTCTGCCAATGCGAGCGCGGGGAACGGGCCAGTCAATAATTTCAATAGCGGAGCGAGATTGCGCGCAACGTTTGAGGCTTCCGACATGACCCTCGTCGAGCTCGATGATCCGATCGATGAGGATCATGGAGTGTTCCTTGCGGGCTGGTCCCGCGCTGGGGTTCCTGAGCTGGCGGTGGGTGTCCACTTTCCCAAAGGATCTGAGAAGCGGATCAGTTTTGACTTTGATGAGCCGCGCGCGACGAATTATTTAAGCTCAGAAGAAGATAATGGGGCCACTCACTGGAGGATTGTTGGATGGGAGCTCGGTTCAACTGAGGGCGGTTCTTCCGGGTCGCCGATGTTTGATCAGAATGGGCGGATCGTGGGGCAGCTTCATGGAGGATATGCCGCCTGCGGTAATGATCGGTCAGATTGGTATGGTAAGTTGTCGCGTAGCTGGGAGGGAGGGGGGTCGCCAGGTTCAAGACTGCGTGATTGGTTGGATCCCGATGGGAGTGGGGTATCTGAACTCGACGGTATGTTCCTGAGGGATCCTGATGGTAATGATCCGGTGGACCCTCCTGCGCCTCCTGTGATTGGGTCTTCACCTCAAGATGCGATCTCCCTCGGATCGGTAGCGGCGGGGCAATATAGCTTTGATACGAGAAACTCTGTCGTGGCCGATACGGAGTTGGGGCTTTACGACTCATCTGGTATCCGGTTGGGGTCCAATGACGATAGCGTGCTGGGCCGAGGGAGCCTTTTGACAGGGGAACTAACTCCTGGAACCTATTTTCTCGCAGCTGGTTCCTATAATACGGTGTTCAGCCAGAGCGATTTTGGTGTGGTCGCCCCCCCAGGAATCAGTGATTCAATCACTCTCAATGTAGGGGCCGGGGCATTTAATCCAGATGCTGATATTTTAGTTACGGCGACGGGAGCAGTGTCCTCGGGAGCGATCTGGTTCTTTATTGAAGTCACTGAAGCAGTCCCTGAACTCGCGGGAGAAACTCCTGAACGGGCAATTCCCTTAGGAACAGTTTCAGGAGGGTTGCTCAGTATCGATACTTCGGGGTCGTCGATAGGAGATACCGAGCTGGGTGCCTTTAATAGTTCCGGTGAACTACTGGGTTCTAATGATGACAGCGTCCTGGATCTGCAAAGTGTTCTCTCTGGAGAGCTTTCCGCAGGGACCTATTTTATTGCTGCGGGAGCATGGAATGCCAGCTTTGGGAACAATTTTGAGGCCGCAGCACCAGCTAACCAGCCATCGGTTACCGTTAATGTTCGTCGGGGTAATTTTGACCCTGCGACCGAGGTTGTCGCAACTGCGAGTGGCGAAGTCGCTACGGGGGTTGTCTGGTTTTCCCTCGAAGTTACCGAACCTGTTCCCGAGCCGGTGGGAGATACTCCCGCCACGGCACTCACTCTCGCTCCGATCCGTGCGGGAGTCGTCAGTCTCGATACTGGGGGCTCCGCGGTAGAAGATACGGAAATCGGTCTCTATGACGCTTCCGGCGAATTGTTGGCGACAAATGATGATAGTGTGCTGGGCCGGGCTAGCATTCTTACACGAGAACTGGCGCCGGGAAGGTATTTTCTTGCAGCAGGTTCCTATAATACGGTGTTCAACCAAGGAGATTTTAGTGTGGTTGCGCCCTCAGGAATCGGTGATGCGATCACTCTAAACCTCCGGGAGGGTTCATTTGATCCAGCAGGTGAACCCACAGCGACCGCGGAAGGGCAGAACCGCAATGGTGCGCTCTGGTTTGTTATAACGGTTGAGGAAAACGGGCCAGGAGACTTGAATTCCGATCTCGATAATGACGGGCTGTCGCTCGGTGCTGAAATTACGGCAGGGACGGATCCCTCAAATCCGGATAGTGATAGTGACGGATGGAATGACGGTGATGAAGTTAACCTCCAGTCCAGTCCCCTTGACGCTGCAGATCGCCCTTCTTCTGTCCCGGTCTTCACGGCGACTCCGGGCATAATTTCGGTGGCCTTTGCCTCCCGGTCCGGCCGCACCTATCGTATCGAACAATCTACCGATTTGGAGAACTGGATTGTCCTGGAAGGAAAGATTACGGGCAGGGGTTCCGTGGTGTCCCGGGACATTCCCGTTGAAGGTAGTCGCAGGTTTTTCAAGATCTCTGAGGAGTAGGGGCAGGGCTTGACGATGGTTACAGTTCAAGGTCCGAAGCGAAAGATTTTGGAACCTCGAGGGCGCAAACCAGCTTGGAATGTACGGAGACATAGGAAAAACCATCCGTATGACGCAGGGCGACCAAAAGCAAAGAGTAAGCAATGATTCTCTCTGGGGTCCGACGAGGCTATTAGCAAACTGGAGGCAGAGGTATGAGTCAGCTCCTTAGCAAAGAGGTATATCGCCAAAGTGGGCCTCGCGAGGACCCTGCGAACCGAACTGTGGATAAAATTAGAGGTCGCGAAGATCGTTCAAAATTAGCGCAGAACTACGAGGTGTATTTTAAGAGTATGCGACTCCTTTATTGGACCATCGGAGTGGGAATCGGTATGGCGCTCGTTGGTGCTATCATCATAAAAAATAGCCAGTGACCCCGTGAGCGTGGGGGGAGGCTTAGTTTTTTCCTCGGGTTAGCGTCTTTCCACACTGGTCTCTGAAAATCTACGAGCTCCCTTCGCTGATTAACTGCCTTCGGTTTTTAGATTGGTTTTTCGTTTCAGCAGTTAGCAAGATCTCTGCATGGTTTTTGTAAATCTACAACTAAGGATAAAAAAAGGGCTAGAGTCTGAATTTATCGAGGAACTCAATGTTTTGCTGAAAGAAACGAGGGCCTATGAGGGCTGTCATGCAGTTTACTTCATCCAGAATCAGGATGATCCAAGCAATCTTGAGTTTTGTAGTAAGTGGGATTCGAGACAGCATTATGAAAATTATCTGCAGTGGAGAATAGATAGTGGTATTCTAGAGGATGTTTCGAACAGGTATGGAGACGGAGACCCTGTATGGCGCTACTTTGATTTGGTTTCTGAATTCTAGACCAATTTCCTCGACCAATTCAGGTTTCCTCATTTGCTATAGTGACATTTCGTGGTGGCGAGCTGCGCTCACAAACAGGCGGCAAGTTGCTGCTGCCGTGTTTCGGTTTGGGGCAGAGTAATGGGGTCTTTTATAGTCGAGTAATTTAGTAGAAAATTCCGTTTGGACTCATAGTTCATCCGATGATTCTCGAGTAGATACTTAGATAAATCGTTACTTGAGATTTTGTCTTCTACTCGCAGCTTCATAGCCCTGCAGAGAGTCAATCGGGACAAGAATCATCATCGCATATGAAATCCTTAGACAGGGTGGCAGAGTCCTTTTATGGGTTCTTCAAGGAAGGGGTTTTTACCCCGGCAATCGACGACATCTCTGCACTGACGATGGAAGAATCTTATGAGTGCCAGAGTATTTATCAGGCGCTCCGATTCTCGGACGGAGACGAGTCCTTCGGTTATAAGGTTGGCTGTACGAGTGCTGCCATTCGTGAGCAATTTGGATTTAATGATCCTATTTGCGGTTGTCTGATAACCCCGGGACTTATTCACGAGGGAACACCCCTCAAGGCAAATCAATATCATTCGTTAGCCATCGAACCCGAATTTGTTTTCACCCTTGCGCGGGATCTTTTGGATGAGGATATTTCCGACAATAAGTTGCTGGATGCGATTGAGTGCATACAACCGGGTATAGAGCTGCACAATTACGTCTACCACTACCCACAGCCCACCCGGCAGGAATTGATTTGTTCAAACGGGATTTTTGCCGGATTGATTGTAGGCGATTCAAAGGTAAGGGCGCGGGACATAGATTGGAAGTTCGAGGGGGTGACAGTCTTGGTAAATGGGGAAGTGGTGGCGTCGGGAGTGGCGGCTGACATTATGGGAAGCCCGCTTAATTCCCTGCGATTTCTTATTAGGCATCTCCGCGAAAGTGGGAAGGTGCTAAAAGCTGGCGAGATGGTCATACCCGGGTCGGCAACAGAACTGATTTCAGTCGGCGCGGGAGACGAGGTTACTTGTAGCTTTGCCAATGCGGGAAAGATATCCACGAGTTTTGGTTAGACAGAGACATGCTCTGCTCGAGTCGCGCTGTCTTTTCGGGTAATGCACGTACTGGTGAAATCTGAATGATTTTTTCTTTGGAATATACGGAACAGATGGACTAGATGGATCTGCACTAATCCTTCATGAAATCTCGAAGACACTTTATCAGTTTAAGTGGTTTGTCTGCCCTGGGTTGCATGGGAAAATCCTATGCAGCTGAGACTGCCAAGGGACCGTTTATCCATGGTTTCAACTTCAAATTCAAAAAAGGTGTTCCTGAAGGGGAAGTCGCATCTTTGATGCAGGAATTGGCTGGCCTGAAAGGGAAAATCCCCGTTCTCAAGGAATTCTTTATCGGCAAAAATATCGCCAAGAGAACTCATGGGTTCCAGTATGGTGAGATTGCGGTCTTTGATAAGAAAGAGGACCTGATGCTCTATGAGAAGCATCCTGAGCATCAAAAACTGGTCAAAAAAATTCTGCCTCGACTAGAAATTGGGAACGGAATGGATTTTTTTCCGCTCGGGAAGACGAAGACGAAACTTGGGGTGGCGAGTTACAAGGGTCATTTCGTTCATGCCTTCAATTTTAAATTTAAGGATGGGGTCTCGGAGGAGGAAATGGCTGGCTTGATGAATGAGCTAGCCAGCCTGAAAGACAGGATTCCGGTTCTCAAGGAATTAGTGGTTGGAAAAAACGAGGCGCATTGGCATAGAGGATTTCAATACGGGCAGATCTCCATTTTTAAGAAAAAAGAGGATCTAATAGCCTATGATAAACATCCTGAGCATACAAAGTTGGTGCGTAAGATTGGCCCGAAGATTCTGGGTGGACACACCATGGATTTTATTCCCATAGACGCATGAGTTTTTAAGTCTCTACTTTGAGATTAAAAGTTCGTCCCGACCACTCTCATGAGTCCCGGTTATCGGGAAACAAACACGGGTCTTGTGGCGCCTTTGGGCGTGAGACTAGGGCCTTTTCTCGGACTGTAAGGGTTTGCCATCAAAAACCTTACTTCCTTGCTTTGTCCTTTGGGTTTCCCGCGCCCTGAATGACGGCGACTTCTGCACTACAATTCGTCCTGTTTTTTGGTTTGAGATGAGTAACGCGTATACGGACACTCTCGTTTGCCACATGTTGATAGACGGCAAGATTAACCTCCGCACCCGTGGTTCTGCCCTTGCGGGCTGCAAGAATCATGTCCTCTTGCCTCAGCTTTTGAGTTCTCCAGGCGGATCCCAACTTCTTCTTCACAACAGCTGAAAACTCTTTTGAGCTAAGCGCTGTCCGGAAGTGGAAGATGGCTTTATTGCCGCTCACCTCCTGTTTCTCCAGCATTGCGCCTGGCAGGCCTAGGGAGAAATCTGGAGCAACGAGGTCCTTGGCGGCTCCATAAAGAGTTAGAGAAAATAGACCTAACAGGACCAGTTTCATGACTCCCTTGGTATACACAAGGGTTCTGCAAGCAAGTACAGAGCCGATGGAGTTGAAGGCGTGTGCTAACTTTATCTCTTCCTATTCCAACTCGCTCTCAATGAAAGCCAGTACAAGATCGATAAGTTCTTCCATACCGGAGGGGAGATCCTCTTCGATCGTCGCGAGATACTCTGCCTCGGTTTCGCTGTAGTCGTTCCGATCGGGGCTGCAGCTTCCACACCAACGGCTTGCGTTAAGAGAATCGACCAATGCCGTCGCACCAATGAGATCAAAGGAGCTGATCACCCGCTGCTGATCGATTTCGCTTTGCCAAAACTCGTGCAGGCAATCCTCGCTTTCGAGGATCGGAATAATTTCGTAGACATCCATTAATGCTCGTTCCTCGCGATTGAGAGCCCGTTCTGCCGCCTCGAACTCCAGGCGTTCGATAAGCACCTCCACCTGATCTGGCCAGTTTACGGGTTCTGGAGTTAACATCGCAAGGAGGGTCTAAGATTCCCACGCAACTATGGCAAAGGAAATACACACCCGGTTGTAGCGAAATCATAACGGGAGTACAGAATCAGGCGATCAGAGATAAAGTTCATCGTCGCCAGTTGAAATATCGTCCTGAGGCCATTTGCTTCTCAGGCGCTAGTGGTGTGTGCTGTTATGGAGGCGATATTTTTCAACGAACTTCAAACGTAAACCAGAGTGCTGTCCCAGTAGCCAATATCCCTGTTTCACGTCCGCCTGGAAAGTTCAGAACGAACTCTCCTCCTGCTGAGTCGATGGTTGCGACCGAGAAATTTTCACCGAATGTGGTATTATATCCTCCAAGAGCTACATAGTATCTCCCTGGAACAAGTTCTTCAAACGCCAGGCGGCTGGTAAGAATCTGTAACTTATTGGTAAGCTCAGTGGTATCGTCGTTCTGAGCCACAAGGGCTCCGCTCCCGTCGTAGAGACCAAGTTCCGTATCAAAAGAGGAGCCAAGGGAGTCGATAATAAACCCTCTCCAGTCTGCACTGAGTGTTCCGAGGTTTAAGGAATCGGGACCTGACAATCCAGGCCCTCCAGTGGAGGGCTCGCCGTCGTTCTGGCCCACATTGAAGCGAAAGAAGGCGGAGTTTTCCTCGGGTCTGAACTCTAGGCAGATGCTGCCATCTTTCACCGAGACCGAGGAGGGACTCACCATGAAAGGGACAAACGATTCCATATCCGGCGACTCAAAAATGTTAAAATTCAGCTGGATGTTCCCTTCCTGATTCAAGCCCACAGTATACCTCGCCGACATCTCACGAATCTGATCTTCGGTGAACCGTTGATCTCTTTCCATGATTGCGGTCTCCAGTTCTTCCTCGAGTCTGGAGATTCGAGGGTCGGGAGTATTCCAGATAGCGAAGCTAAGATCAGTGTCACTGAGATTACTCGCAGATAGGTTGGCCCGGCTCAGGTCGGCCGCGTTGAGAACTGCTCCCCGGAGATCTGTTCTGCTGAGGTTGGCAGCGACCAGAAGCGCACCAGCCAGATTGGTATCGCTCAAGTCAAGACCCGAGAGATTTGCTCCCCGCAGATCGACATTGGGTCCAATTTCAAACGTGGTATTGCCTGCCCTGACGATTCCGGTCCTCAGCCCTGTTTCCGGATCCGCAGATTGCTCAATCCACTCGGAGTATGCCGGAAGAAGAAACAGCATGAGGACAATAGTAATAAGGGTGCTTTTGGTCATTGTACGGGAGAGGTTTTAGAGTCTACCTTTGCGAAGGATGAAGAAAATCCAGTGGGAACTACTTTAAGCGAGCCCCGTGCACAGGCGGATCGGAGCGGATTGGCATCTAATATAAGATAGCATTCGAGCGATGACGCGCTACGGGATTGCAACCAACCAGTCGGAAATAGATTGCGGTATTTCCTGCATACGCTGTGTGAAAACAAATACTAAGGGGCCCTTTTTCACTCAACCAAAAGGGAGAACCAGAGCGGTCCGCTCGCATTAACTCCAGAGCTGCTAAGGGCGATAGGCGCAGCATTATTTTCTCCACTTATCACATTAACGGTGAAGGCGTCGGTGATACTAAGCGGCGCAACCACGCTGAAACCAGCCGGATTAAAAGTAGTGTTATAAGCGCCGGTTGCGATGTAGTAGGTTCCTGGCGGAAGAGCAATGGTGATCCTGCTGAGAAGTCCAAGGTCAGTAGCATCGTCATTTTCGGCGATAAGGTTGCCTTGCGCGCCGAAGAGGCCGATCTCGGTGTCCCCAACAGCAGAGCCCCTGGTATCAAGGACCAGTTCGCCCGATGGAATTCTTCCGAGACTAATCGCTTGCTCTTGACTACTCCCATCACCAGTAGGAAGGGCAGGAGGAGGAGTCTGGAAAACCTTATAAAAGGCTTCTGCTTCGACAGCTGCATCATCTACTACAAGAGAAGTTTCTGAACCTGGAGCTGCCTGAATATCCGTGAGTATGCGTGGCCATGTCGCCGGGTCCGCGCTGAGTTCGGTGCTTTTGGCGATCTCAAAAAACTGACCTGGAGCAGATTCCCAAGTCAGTTGGGTGCTATCTCGTTCCGCATCGTGGCTTACCTCAATAAGCTTCACTTCAGGAGTCACCGTGTCCACTGCATTGCTACCTCCGATCGGGTGGACCGGCGGGCTGCCACGGTCAGTGTCACCTAGGGCGACGATCCCGTTGATTCCAGGGCCACTGATGCCGACGTCATACCAGTCACCACCAGCCTGCTCGCCGAAAACGTTGTCGAACGGAAACATGCCAGGAGTCGTAATGGTGAAGGTTGTTACTTGGTTTTGTGGGCAGCAGTTGTGCTGCGCCGTGACCTGTCCGTCCACGGTATCCATGATGAAGAAGTTGGTATCATCAGCTCCGAGGTGGATGTTGTAGGTGCCCGGGGAGAAGCTCGACATGTTGAGGTATCCGTTAATGCGCACCGTGAAGTTCTCCCCACCTCCGTCGAGCCATGGACGGTTCCGGGTAGAGATCTGATCGCCACCGACACCGTGACTTGCGAGAGGTTCAATGCCATCGAAGGAACGAAGTGGGTTCGGAATACCTGAGACGTGGACGTTGTAGTTGCCCTCGGCCTGGTTGTTGAAGATCACCCCGCCGGCGTAGTGGTTCTCCTGATAATTGAAGCCGGTCTGGGTAAGATCGGGGGTGTAGGATCCGGGAACGAATTCGTTGATTGGAATGAAGGAAGGCTGCACTACCGGAGCCGGCGGGCCGCTGGTCGCATCGTTTGGATCAAAGTTTTGTTCAATCTCGAACCTATCGCTAGAGCCGTCCCCATCTGTGTCGGGGAGCGTTGGATCGGTTCCAGTGTCATTTGCGTCTACGAAGGTCCCGGTCCTAGTCTCTACGCCATCTAGTAGCCCGTCTCCATCGGTGTCTGCGTTGGTGGGGTCAGTGTTAGAGGAAGTCATGGAAGAAAGGGAGACGCGCTCTCCGGTGGAGGAGATTAAGATCTCCTGCACGCCTACGCCGTTAAATCCATTCACAAAAATATTGAAATCGTTAATCTGGCTAACGAGGTCTGTGTTAAAATCAATTTCCTGGTCGGGAACCAAGGTGTTGAAAGCGAGCAGGGGGTCGGAGAAGGTATACTCCCGTCCGGCACTTCTCAGGGTAAGTGTGGTGCCCGGGACAGACTCCCGGAAGCCGATTGATGGTGGGTTGGAGAGGCTGCCCGCAGGGAAGGAAATAGTCCCGGTGACAGCATCGGACCAGTTAAGTTCAAAGACGAGACCCGCCTCAACACCGTCTGGGAGCCCATCCGCGTCGGTATCCGGGTTACAGGGATCGGTCCCCAGGTCCAGCTCCGTTCCATTGGGTATTCCATCTTCATCAGGATCCGCGTCGGCATCGGCGATATTCTTGTCCAGACAGCTATATTGATCTTCAATGGAGTCGGGAATACCATCTCCATCGAGGTCACTGGGTGGTAATGAGATCGAGAAAGTAAACCATTGGACGCCATTAGGTGGAGCCTGTCCGCTGATGGGTTGCTCTGAACCAGCAGTCAGAATGAAGTTGCCCGGAGTCGTGGAGTTGCTTTGAGCAGCAAAATCATCTCCGAANACCGTGTTATACTGGCCGACCGCGACGAAGTAAGTGCCNGGCGTNAGATTGGGTGCNGTGATTGCACCTTGGCGAGTGCCATCGGGCAGATCATCGTTTTCCAGTATCAGGTTNCCTTCAGAACTGNAGAGGGCAATTTCGGTATCAATNGANGANCCGGCAGTNNTCANCTGNAGGGGANTNNTGCTGTTGCCAACCACGCCAAGGGCCACCGCATTTATGGGAGGGCCCGTGGCTACCGTGCCTATCGTAAAAGTATACCAAGTGATTGAACCGGGACTAACACTACCAGACACGATCGGATCAAATGGTGGAGCGCCACCACCGCCCGGAGTGTTTTCGCGGCTTGGGGTCAACAAGTAGCTGCCGGATCCGGTTGAGGTAGTAGTGACCTCAAACCTTGAGCCAAAGACAGTATCAACCAAGCCGACGGCAAGATAATAACGCCCTTCGACTGGCGAATTCCAAGTGATCCGACTGTCCCTATTGACCGGCCAGAAAATGTCGTCATTTTGTTCGAGGACGTTGCCCCTTGAATCGTAGAGTGCAATCTCTGTATCCGGCGGAAAAAAATTGATCCCTCCTCCCAGACCACTTGTCTCAAACCGCACGTAGCCCCAGTTTACCTGACCAAGTGACCCGAGGTCTCTCGGATTTACAGGGGGGGCTTGAGAAAGGGCCTGAACTGAACTCAAAACCAAAACGATGAGGACCCCAAGCTTAGCGGGACGAGTCAAGCAGGGAAGGCTTCGGAAAAAAACAAGGAACATGGACAATAATTGATTGGTGCTTCAGGCATATAGTGAATTTATCACTATTCTCTTTCAAGCCTGTTCCCTGAGCCTGAGGAGGTAGATCGCTGGTGGCTTAAAGGCAAGGCGAGGAGGGAATCGTTGATGTTGCCGATGTCAGAGTCTCAAAATATCTTCTTTCAGACGTGCTGGGAATCGGGGAGGCTTGCGTCCAGCGCCCGGAAGGTGATACCAGTGAAAACATGAAAAATACGCCGTTTATGGCTGTCGCACTAGTTGCCTTTTTGTCGTCCTGCGCCTCTCCAACATCCAGTTTATCCGTGGCCCAGTTAGAGGGAACCCGCTCAGCCCGGCAGTTGAAGAGTGCGGAATCCTACCAAAAGCGAATGAGTGACATAAGGTCAGCTCACAGGTTCTGGGGTCCTCAGGCATATGAAACGCGTCGGGAGGAGATCGACAGCGCCCGTGCCCTGCTGTTAAACTCTGTCCATTCTGATTAGTTACTCTTCTCTCGCAGTATAAGACTGCGTCAAAATAGGCACAATGCCCACAGCCGGCCCCGAATGCGGCACTGGATCCCGCTCTGACTACTTGGTAGCGACCCACTTCGGGACTTCTCCATCGCCTGTCCGTTCGCCGCCCAGCACCCAGCTCAGATTGAAGCTCGCTGCAAATGCTCCCTCGTGACGGAAGGCCTTGCCGCCTTCAAAAAGAATACAAATCGTCCCCTCGCTGGCAGTGCCGGGGCGGCCTGCGGTCAAGGAAGAGTAGGCACTTACCGGCTTGTAGACCGAACGCTTGATAGGCCAGGTCTGGGCTTTGTCGAAGCTGGCCCACACGGTGACATTTTCCCGGTTCCCTCCCGGAGTGTCGCAATTGCTGTAGATCAGGATGTCACGGCCTTTGACCGGGAGGCGCACCAGCCCGCAGAAGGTCCCGCCGGTGTTTCCAAGGGGGCCATCGGGCAGCACAGTTGAGATCTTAAGGTCCTTCCAAGTGTGGCCGCCGTCCTCGCTCCAGGCTTCCCAGCGCATGGAAGGGTTGACGCCCGGAGGATCGAGATGACGACGGGAGGTATAGTAGATGCGCCCGTCCCAGAGCTCCGCGACCGCACCTTCGCCGGTTCCGTTGGCCGGAAAAGGATTGCTCGTAGTCCAGCTCTTCCCGCCGTCATCGCTGTAGATGGCGGTATTGTACATCTTAGCGTGGTGGGGTGGGTGATCAGAGACCGAGTAGTCCCTGGCTGGACGCAGAAGGCGTCCCTTGTGTTTGCCGTGCCTCAGAGTAATGCCGTGTTCGGCCACGCCCATGGAGGGAATGTTCCCATTCTTGTCTGGCTTGATGCGGTGCTCGTCCTGCGGTTGCCAGCTTTTACCGTGGTCTTTGCTGCGATAGATCGTGAGGGTGGTTTCGTCGGGCCAGAAGCCCACGTAGCGGTCCTCCACGAAGGCGAGGATATGGCCGCTTTTTTCATCAACGGTCACCCCGCCGCCTTGCCATCCCGGGTTGGCGATGGTGATGAGCTCTGCCCACGTCTTCCCGCCGTCCTCGCTCCGGCGCACCACCAGACCCTTTTTCCACCAGTCGCCTTGTCCACCGGTCGCTCCGTAAGTCGCAACAAAGGACCCATCCATCGCGGTCACGATATTGGGAAGACGCCCCCCGCCGCGCTTACCTTCCACTCCGCCGGAAAAGAGTTGGGCGATCTGGAAGCGCGGTTCGCTCAGGAACGGTGCAAGGGGACCCTCGGTGGGTTTTGCGGTAAGGTCGCCCACAGCGAGACTGGACAGGAAGAGCAGGAAGGATCTTGGGCAGAGGTCCATTGGGATTACATGCGCACCGTAGCGACGATTTTCAAGCGCCCATCCTGATTCCCTCGTCTCTTTTCAGGACCAGTAACCGGTAAGCGTTGCCGTTCTTCAAAATGTCCTTAATCCCGGGATTGAGATCGCTCATTCCACTCTATCGCCGGCAACTGAACTCGGCCCGTGGAGACTGGCGTCGTCCCCGTATTTTGCGGCAGCTCCTAGCCCTGAACGCAAATAGTCAGGAAGGCTGCTCCGGTGGGGGAGCGAATCCAAAAATTTGGTGCCTCATTGGTGCCTCAGTTTTTTCGACCCTACAAAAGAAGGGACTAAATTGGCGGAGAGGGAGGGAATTGAACCCACCAAACCCCTTACGAGGTTTCAACGGTTTTGAAGACCGCGGCCAGCACCAGCCAAGCGACACTCTCCACCTCGAGGGTAGGGGCTGAACAGCGGAAGTCAATGGGGCGTCTTGGCGTAAGCCGGTTCTTAAAAACGGCACACCCGACGCCTCATTCAGAAAGAAAAAGGGGAGCCATCTGGCTCCCCTTAATCTAGTCGAGAGGTTGCAGTTTGTTCACTCAGAATCCGAATCCAAGATTTACACCGGCTGTGAACTCATTGTCGCCGGAGGTGGTATCGCCGAAAACGGCTGAGATATGAGGGGTCACGGTAATGCTTTCGGAGGCTGCTATTGCGACACCAACCGAGAGGCCGTAATGGATATTATCAAAAGTATCCCAAGTGCCAATCACGCCCTGAACGCCGAGGCCGAGGCCAGCGAGATCGATCGCTT
>NZAC01000030.1 GCA_002686085.1 Roseibacillus sp.
CTCAGCGTTGATCCAGAATTTGTACTCAGTTCTGCTTAAGCTCACTGTTGACTGGAAAGTAAGGGGTGAAAATTGCGCCACCGGGAGGAGGGACCTGTAATTCCCGATGTGTCGCAAGCGACGTAATCCTAATAAACCAGAGCCTTCTCTACAACTCCCGATTCTACCCCCCAATTGCGGCTCTTACCCGCTCAGAACTGGATGTAACTCTCGATGACTGACCTATTTACCTCAGACAGACTACTTCGAGAAACCCAGTCACAAACTTCTTTGCTTCAATGGAGATTTGGGGTGCCCTTTGCCCTTTCGGAACTTATACTGCTCAATCACCCCAGAATCATACCCCCATGCCCCTTTTTCGCCGATCCATCCCGGTAATCTGGCTGCTCGCCTTCGGGCTCCTGATGATCCCGCAAGCCTCAGCCCGCCTCTACATCAGCGAGTTTCTCGCAGACAACAATGACGGGCTTGTTGATAGTGATGGAGACCATTCAGACTGGATCGAACTCTTCAATTCCGGCTCAGAAGCAATCCAGCTGGGAGGATACTATCTCACCGACGATCCTTCCTCTTTAACCAAATGGCCTTTCCCGTCGATCCAATTGGAACCACGTCAGTTCCTTGTCGTATTCGCCTCAGGAAAAAACCGGAGAGACCCTGGTGGACAACTTCACACCAATTTTAAGATCGATAGCCGGGGAGAGTATCTCGGCCTCATTGCCCCAGACGGCATCTCGGTTGTCTCGGATTTTGGTCGGATTGGCGCCCTTCCACGCCAGAGGGAGAATGTTTCCTATGGCCTGATGCAGTCAGGCACCTCCACCTCTCGTACCCTTCTGTCTCAGAACACACAAGCTACTGTCCGGATTCCAACTGCTGCCGATTCCGCCCTCGGAACTTCTTGGACGGAACTCCTCTTTGATGACTCTGGATGGATCGATGCCGCAATCGGCGTTGGCTATGACGAGGACAGCACCTACGTTCCCGAGTTCGGGGCGGGGGGCAACCTTGGAGAGGAGCTGAATGGAGTTAACACCAGTCTCTATCTCCGGATACCTTTTCAACTCACGGAGGCATCATCAGTCTCAGAATTATCCCTCCGCATGAAATATGACGATGGCTTTGCCGCATATCTTAACGGACAGCTCATTGAATCCGTAAACTCTCCTGCGGAGGGGGATCTCTCCTACGACTCAGAGGCCACTTCCAACCATGCTGATAGCGAGGCACTGGTCTACCAGTCCTTCGACTTGAACAACCGCATACAGCTTCTGAGAAACGGAACGAACATTCTTGCCATTCATGGCTTGAACGACGGCCTGAACAGCTCGGACATGTTGATTTCCCCGGAACTGAATTCGGTCCAGATCACAAACCCCGAGACCGGAGCACCCGGCTTCTTCTCAAGTCCCACTCCTGGCGCACAGAACGGAGAATCCTTTGCTGGATTCGTGGAAGATCCCGTCTTCAGCGTTGACCGTGGATTCTTCACCGACCAGTTCCAATTGCAGTTGTCTACTGTTACCGACGGGGCGGAAATCCGCTATACGCTCGATGGTTCGCCCCCATCGCCCAACCGGGGCCTGATCTACAGCGGGCCAGTTAGTATTGCCGGGACACAAGTGGTACGGGCCATGGCCCACAAAGCAGGATTTCAACCCACCAAGGTCGCTACCCGAACCTACATCTTTCCCGAAGATGTAGCGAGCCAAACCCGGCCTTCCGGCTATCCAACCAGCTGGGGAGGCGAACCAAGGGCTGACTATGACATGGATACCCAGATCACCCGTTCACGCCAGTATTCTGCCCGTTTCCAGAGAGGATTGCGGGACATTCCAACTCTCTCGGTCACGGGGGAAGCGGACGATTTCTTTGGTCCAAACGGGATCTACGTCGACACTCAGAACCGGAGTATCGAGGCCTCGGTCTCTGCCGAATATTTTCATCCCGATCCAACCAACGATGGCGTGAATATCGAGAGAGGGTTCCAGATCGACTGCGGGGTCAAGCTCCAGGGTGGTGCCAGCCGTAACCCCGGTTCGTCAATCAAGCACTCTCTCAGTCTGCGTTTCCGCGACCTCTATGGACCTGGAAAGCTGAACTACCCGATCTTCGAGGGCACTAGCGTTACCACCTTTGACAGTATTCACCTTCGAGCCATGTATAACAACTCATGGCACCACAGCAACAGCGGACAGCGAGCCCGGGCAACCATGATCCGCGACCAGTGGGCGCGCGATTGCATGATCGCAATGGGGAATGCTGACGGAGGGCATGGGCACTTTATCCACTTGTATCTGAACGGACTTTACTGGGGAGTTTACAATCTCCACGAGCGTCTGGAGAACGATCACTACGCAGCCTATAACGGCTTCGAGGATGACGAGGTTCTCGGCCTGAATCCAGGCCGACTGACCTCGGAGGAATCGAGCTCCTTCAATTCCATGAAGTCGCTCGTTGCCAATACGCGGACCACTTGGGCCCGGATTCAGAGGGTCATCGATGTGGACAATTACATCGACTTTGTCATCGCCGAATATTTTGGCCGCAACGCCGACCTGAAAAACAATGACAACTGGCGTGCCGCAGGCGGAGGCGCTGCTAATGCCCCGTGGCGCTTCTACTGCTGGGATACCGAACGCATTCTGGAGGATGAAACCAATACCAGTGCTCCCAGCAACAGTGGAGCTCTGGACGGGGCACTCATCTTTGATGATCTAGAGAGATTTCGGGAATTCAGGGTCCGCTTTGCCGACCGCGCTTACAAACACCTGTTCCATGGAGGTGCACTCACTAATCTCGCAAACCGAAACCGCTTTCAAAAATATGCCGACCAGATTGATACCGCCATTATCTGCGAATCCGCTCGCTGGGGCGACGATCGAAGTGGAGGAGGATCCAATGGTAACTATACACGTGATGAAAACTGGACTAGAGCGGTTTACGGCACCCCGGGGGGACCCGGGACAAGCCCGGGTAACGGAGTCCTCGGATCGTGGTTTCCCACCTCAGGAACCAACCGCACCGACCGGATGATCAGCACCTGGCGATCACGGCGTTTCTCGGGAACCTCGGACACCTACCTCGGGACCATTCAGCCTCCTCTTTTCACAGTGGACGGCGGGGCTCAGCACGGCGGCGACATTCCCGCCGGAGGAACACTCTCCGCCACTGCAGCCTCGGGCTCTATCTACTACACGACTGACGGCACAGACCCTCGCCTCGAAGGTGGAAACCTTTCCCCCGGAGCCATTCTCCTCTCCGGGCAAATCACGTTGCCCTCCAGTGGATTGGTTCGCATGAGAGCGCGGGTAGGAGGTGGAGATGCCTGGTCTCCACTGAGCGAAGCCTTCTTTTACCTCGAGCGCCGCGCCACCGCCTCCGATCTGCGCATCACAGAAATCAACTACAACGCGCTTCCCGCCAGTGCTCTGGAAGCGAGCGACGGTGCTAACCTCCCAATTCCCCGCCTTTACCGTGGTGGAGATTTTGAATTCATCGAGATCTCCAATGTCAGCGACAGCGCAGTCACCTTGGACGGCGTGCAGTTCACGGACGGGATCACCTTCACCTTTCCCGTCATCAACCTCCAACCAGCTGGATACGTGATCATTGTCGCCGATCTCGAGGGATTTGAAACGCGCTATGGCACGGGACTTCCTGTCGCAGGGCAGTATTCCGGGACCCTCAACAATGGAGGAGAGCGCATTTCCCTGGTGACATCGGACGGCAGCAGCATTCAGGATTTCGTCTACGATGACGGGGGAACGTGGCCCGGACGTGCCGACGGAATCGGATCCTCGCTTGAAGTCATCGATCCTGCGTCGGACTACAATAATTCTGAAAACTGGCGCTCCAGCAGCGAATATAATGGCTCCCCGGGGGCCTCTGGAGCGGGCCCCGATGGGCGCATTGTCATCAATGAAGTCCTCACCAACACGGACTTGCCCGCTCTCGACCGGATCGAACTCTACAACACGACGACTAGCTCGATTGACGTCATGAACTGGTATCTCTCCGATGCCAGTGGCAACTACCGGAAGTTTCGTATTCCCACCGGGAGTATTCCGGCCGGGGGCTACATGACTTGGGACGAGAACGATTTTAATGCCTCCGAGGATCTCAGCATTTCCTCGTATGCCGGAACCGATGCAACCGCTCCTACCACTGTTTTCAGGCCCGGACATGGTCTATCAACCGGCGACGTCATTACCATCTCCGGGTATGCTGGAAACGGAGCCTATAACGGCACGTTCGAGGTAACCGCCACCGGCCCTGACAGCTTTACAATCCCCGCTGCCTTCATCGACAATCACGGCACCAAGGGAGCCTATACGAGGGGAGAGCCCTTTGCGCTTTCTGCGCAGGGCGACAAGGTCTGGCTGCTCGAGGGCAACGCCCAAGGTCACCTTCTCAGGTTCGTGGACGTCGTAGAATTCGCCGCCGCGCGTAACGGTGAGGCGCTGGGGCGATGGCCCAATGGTGGAGGAAGCGAAACTCTCGTCAGCATGACTGCGGCCACCTTCGGTGCAATGAATGCCCCTGCCCAAGTAGGCCCGGTGATCATTTCGGAAGTGATGTATCATCCGGTGGCAACTCCGGAAAACAGCTTCGAGTATGTCGAGCTCTTTAATCCCGGACCAGCCATTGAGAATCTTGCCAATTGGAGAATACGGGGCGGCGTTGATTTTGATTTCACCGCAGAGCATTCACTCAACACGGGAGAGACCATCCTGGTGGTTGGCTTTGACCCGGCAACTGACCTGATCAGTTCAACGAACTTCCGCTCTCACTATGGAATAGGACCGGAAGTCCCTCTTCTCGGTCCATGGAGCGATGGGCCTCTACGCAATGATCAAGGTATTGTGCGTCTGCAGCGCCCTGATATGCCCCCTCCGGCTGACCTTGAGCTCTACCCCCAGGTCACTGAAGATGAGGTGCGCTATCTCGCTACCGCTCCCTGGCCGACCGGCCCGGACGGCAACGGAGGCTCACTACAGCGGGTTGATTCCTCTCTCTTTGGCAATTTTTCCTCCAGCTGGACCGGAGAAACTCCCTCTCCCGGAACCGCAGCAGCGGAAATTTCATATGCTGACTTTCGCGAGCTGACTTTTGGGCCGGGGTCCCCTCCCGGGTCCAGTGAGCTGGAAGACTTCGACCTCGATGGATTTCTCAATATCGTGGAGTATGCCCTTGGACTGAACCCTCTCCTTGCTGACGCCTCCCTCGCTCCCTCACCAGTAATAGAGGGCGGTGAGCTGACCCTCACTTTCCCAAGTAACCCCCTCTTAAGTGACGTTCGTAGCATAGTGGAATTTTCTACGGACCTGGCCACTTGGACCCCGCTCGGCGATGTGGCTGTGCCCACAGGGAACTCGAGCGGGCTACGCAAGGCCAGCATCACCATGGCTCCTTATGAGCGACTCTTCCTGAGAATTTCCGTTACCACAATACCCTGATAATTGAATCAACCTTCTCTCGGATGCACTCTTGTAACGACCCCGAATAGTTAGGAGTCTCCCGTCTGTGAAAGCTCTCGTTCTTACCTCTGTCGACGGCGCCATAGAATTTAAGGAAACGAATGACCCCCTCCCCACTCCGGGAGAAGTTCTGATCCGACTCGCGGCAGCTGCCTTGAACAGAAGAGATTTCTGGATCACCAGAGGCGGCTACCCGAAGATTGAGGCTCCCTGCATTCTAGGCTCCGATGGAGCCGGAATCGTGGAAAAAGCAGGAGAAGGAGTAGACCCCTCCCTCGTGGGCAAGGAGGTCCTGATCAACCCCAGCCTTCAGTGGGGTTCAGACCAACTCGTCCAGGGGCCGGATTTCCGTATTCTAGGCATGCCTGATAACGGCACCTTCGCCGAATACATCTCGGTCCCCGTGCAGCAGATCACGGAGAAACCTTCCCACCTGACTCATCATGAAGCGGCAGCTTTGCCTCTCGCTGGCCTGACCGCCTATCGGGCTCTTTTCTCGCAGGGTAAACTCAAGCCTGAAGAGTCCATCCTGATCACCGGCATCGGTGGAGGGGTGGCTACCATCGCCCTGAAAATGGCACACGCTGCTGGCGCACGAGTCTTTGTCAGTTCGTCCTGCGAACACAAGATCTCCCAAGCTATCACGCTCGGGGCCTCATCCGGGGCAAACTACACGAATGAAAAATGGTCCGATGCGTTTCTCTCTGAGAACGGGCACGTGGACATGATCCTCGACGGGGCCGCTGGAGCACATTTCGGCGACCTCCTTCCTCTGGTCCGGCCTGGAGGACGCGTAGTAAGCTATGGGGGAACTGCCGGGCCATCAGTGACCTTCCCTGTTCGCTACCATTTCTGGAATCAGCTTAAGCTCATCGGGTCTACGATGGGATCACCCTCCGACTTCGCAGAGATGATTTCTTTTGTGAAAACGCACGAGCTGAAACCGGTGATCCACTCCATTTCAGCACTCGCTGAGGGTGCCTCTCTCATTTCCTCAATGGAAACCTCCGAGCAATTCGGAAAGCTCGTCATGGAGATCTCCTGATCCTCCCCGGACCAGAGAGTCCGCGTATCCTCAACCCAGCCCCGGCAACCCGTCGTCTCCGAGGAGACCCAACACCCCGGGCGTAAGGTCCAGCCCATGGCCGAAAGTACTCTCCCCAAGCGATCTTGTGGAGACCGAGCCGCTCTGAATCTGCAGGGACGCGTAGCCCTCAGGGCGCATTTCATAAAGGTCCGGATGCCTCCCACGCACTATTTCCTGCAGTTCGCTGGGATACATGCTCAGCCCCGCAAAGTAATGGTGCCCATTGCGCTCCACATCCTCGACTCCAAGAACTGACATTACTGCGAGGTCATTGAGCAGGGCCACCGGACCTACGTTGGCAAGGTCTTCTCCGCTCATTAGCCAAGGGCCCTCTTCCGGATGATGCCGACGATGCCACTCGATCAGGCACCGATTGGCGAGTCCCTTGATCACTCCCTTGCAGTTCTTGTGACTGGTCCCTCGGTAACCTAACGCAATGGCTCTCCTCAGGCAGCTCAGTTCGCCGTCTGACTCGTCGATGATCATGGGCGGTGCCCCGACCCAGGCCGCCAACTCATCCTTAACCCTCTCCTCGAGGGCTACGTCACGATGCAGGGGTTGCTCGACAAAGAGCAGCCTGTTGTTCTCGAACAGGATGGCGAGGTCTGGATCCGCCTGATACGTTTCCCAATGGGTCCGGAAAGTCTCGATGTTCTGGTATTGTTCGTTGCCATCGAGGGTATAACGGAAGCCCGGACTCGCTTCAGAAATCACCGCCGCCACAGCACGCAGACGCGGAACGTCGACTTCAAGATTGCCGCAGATCTTTATCTTGAAATGGGTGAGCCCGTATTGCACCGCGGCATCGAGCAGAGCGTGAGGCAATCCATCGCTAATGCGTTCTCCCTCTGGAATATCCTCCACTCGCAGAGGGTCGCCAAGTCCCACCGTATGTCGGGCGATAATGGATTCCCCCGGGGCAGGCAGCCAGTCACTAGGCTCTGTCCCGGCCAGCTCGGGATGAATCCTCCCGAGGTCGATTCCCAGAGCATTCGAATGCACTGCATCCACAAAACTCAGCCCCGCACTACGACAGAACCCATCAATGAGCATTCTCTCGACAAACGATGTTCCCAAGTGAGCCAGCAGCGGAGGACACCCCTGTTCCTGCGCCCAACAGTCCTGCTGCTCATAGAGGGAGTGCCAGGCAGAAAAGACGGTATCGTAGGTGGAGTTGCTCGCAAGATCCGCCGCATTCCGGATGCTCTCTACCATGGCAGGTAGATCTTCTTCAAAACGAGTCTCTGGATCCTTAGTGAACCATTTGGGCGGAAGTCCCTCCGAGGCAAGACCCAGCCATCCAGCCCCCTGAGACTCTCCCTCCATCACCCCAAACACGTGTGGCAGCTCGGTCATCGAGGCTATCCCATACTGAAAGGGAAACCGGGTTTGCATCCAACGCGTGCGAAAAGAAACAGAGCGGACCCTGAAAGAAGAGGACATGTCTTCCACTACTGAAACCGAGATTCCAGAACCACACAAGCCCCAGCTGTGACAGTCTCATTCTGCTGGCGTAAGTTTTGCATCGACACCCTGAGGAGTTCTCCATTGTTATGAAGGGATCTTGAGGAGGAGCTTGCTTCTAACCGTTATTTTCCTGATCGCCCTGGTTCTCGGACCAGGGCCCGGAGCAGCGATGATTGATGGCACAAGTGAGTCTCCCAATATCTGGTTCGGAATACCCGCCCTCTACCTCTGGGTGGTCTTCTGGTTCCTTGTAATGGTAACCTGTATACTCGCTGCCGCTCTGACGTTGTGGAAGGACTCCGACTAGAATCATTCGGGTCAGGATTTCTGGCTACTACGGAGGCACCCCTCAGCCTGGGAACATGGCCCTATATCGTCCTTGCATTTTATCTGGTAGGGCTGCTCTCGCTCGGAGTGGTCAGCCTCCTCCGCAGCCGGCGCGCCACGAGCGCCGAAACGGATTACTATCTCGCCGGTCGAGGCCAGGGCGTGATCGTGACTTCTCTCACCATCATGGCGACGTTCTTCTCAAGCTTCGCTATCCTTACTTTCCCAGGCTGGATATACGAAGGAGGTATCGCACCTATGCTTTATGCTCTCAACCTTCCAGTTGCAGCCGTCGCAATCTACCTGCTTGGAAATCGTATTCGGAGGATTGGCCGGAAACGTGGCTACATCACCCCTGCAGACATGGTGACCGACTACTACGGAGACTCTCCTGCTCTCCGTATCATAATCGCTCTTACCGGAGCTCTTTACGTTATTCCCTACGTCGTCATCCAGATCAAGGGAGGTGGCCTGCTCGCTGATGGCCTCTTTCAGGAAATCGAGCATGTCTCCATTTTTGGCTGGCAAGTTACAATGGAAGACGCCGGGGTGGCAGCCCTCTCCCTCGTTACTATGATCTATGTGATCATCGGCGGAATGCGGTCGGTCGCATGGACTGATGTCATGCAGGGAATTATTCTGCTGAGTGCCATGGTTCTGTCCGGGGTAGCCGTCATTTATGCTCTTGAGGGGCCGTCCAACTTCTTTGCCCGGGTTTCCGCGGAACTCGACGGGAGCCTCCTCACCGTTCCAGACCCGGGGGACACCAATCCCCACAACGTCTGGAAGATCCTCACGTTCTGCGCCTTTGCATCGTTAGCCAGCATTATCCAGCCTGCTCAGTGGATGCGTTTTTATGCCGCCCGCGACTCCAAAACCCTGCGTCGGGCAGCCATCGCTTTCTCCACAATTCTCCCCGTGTGCTTCATCTTTGGAGTCTTCCTCGTCGGCCTCGGCGGCCGGGTTCTCTACCAACCGGAAATGATTGATGGCGTAGTTCACCTCCCGGACGGATCAAAGACGGATCAGGTTCTAATTCATGTTATTCAGGATTACTTCCCTGAAATGTTCGGCACCATCGGACTTGTCCTTGTCTCACTGATCCTCGTGGCGGTCATGGCAGCATCAATGTCTACTGCCGACTCAAACCTTCATGCCGTGAGCGCGATCGTGACTCGAGACCTTTATCACCCATATAGGAAAAAGTCCTCAGAACGGGAGCGGACTTGGATCGGCCGGCTGGTCATCATCATGGCTACTATTGCAGCTGCAACCATCACCTTTGCCGGCAAGGACCTGCGAGGACTTCTCGATACCATCACTGCTTTCTTCTTCCTCGCCATGGCCTTCTCAGCCCAGCTCGTTCCCATCACCTTCGACATGCTTTTCCTGCGCCGTGGGAGCCGGTGGGGCGCAATCGCAGGTCTCGCCGCTGGCCTGCTGACCGTCTGTCTCTTCCCGCCCCTCGGGCAGCTTTTACTTGGAGGCGAAGGCTGGGTCCTTAAGGGAACCACAACCCTCAAGGGTCTTCTTGATGTGGGCTTGTGCGGCATCATTGTGAATGTCGCGGTATTTATTCTGGTCAGCTTCTTCAGCCCCCGGCCGGAGAAGAGTCACCGGGAGGCATTTGCGCGCGACCTTAAGGAAGTATCGTAACTTGCAAGTTCTTGCGGTCCGCTCAAGACTTACTCCTCAGGCAGAAATCCACTGGTCAACATGAACACTATCACTCCCCTGCCCGAGAATCCGGGCATCCTGACTACCACGGTAGGATCGTATCCCGTCCCCGACTGGTTGAGCGCGCTTCCATCTGAGCAAGCTGTCACCGATGCCACGAGGGTCATCTTTGACACTCAGCGACAGGCCGGGATCGACCTCCCCACAGATGGGGAGCTCTACCGCTTCGACATCAACCACCCTGACACCAACGGAATGATCGAGTATTTCGTTGCGCCGATGGGCGGCTGTGACACTTCCATTGGACGGAAGGACGCAGAGGCTTTCCGCTCCATGCACAGCATGGGTTTCCGGGCCAAACCAGCCGCTGTAGTCCGGGAGGCACTTCATGGAGGTGGCCTTAACCTGATCGAGGACTGCCAGCGAGCGGCCAGGGTTGCCGGTGGCCCATTCAAGTTCACCGTCACCAGCCCCTATATGCTGGCCCGTACTCTTTTGGACCAGCATTACCATGACTTTACGGCCCTGACTCTCGCCCTCGCGGACGTCATGGCCGAACAGGTTTCGGGGTGCCCGTGCTCCTGCCTGCAGGTAGATGAGGCCAATATTCCTGGTAATCCGTCGGACGGCCCACTTGCTGCCAAGGCTATTAACAAGGTTCTGGATGCATTCGAAGGACCTACTGCGGTCCACTTCTGCTTCGGCAACTACGGAGGACAGACCATTCAGGCCGGGGCGTGGCAGCCTCTCCTTGAGTTCCTGAACTCCCTGCACGCCGATCACCTCGTCCTGGAACTTGCCCATCGCCCCAAGGATGACCTCCAGGCTCTCAAGGACCTCAATCAGACGGTTGGCATTGGTTTGGGAGTGGTCGACATCAAGGTCAACGCAGTGGAAACCGCGGAAGATATCGCGCGATCGATCGAGGAGGCTGAAAAGGTGATCGGGGCCGGACGGGTCCAGTATATTCATCCCGATTGCGGGTTCTGGATGCTCAAGCGCTCGGTAGCTGATCGTAAGATCGCAGCCCTCGCAATGGGAAGAGATCTCTACCTTGGCAAGTAACTACCATGCGCGTCTTGCTTCTTATTCTCGCCTACGGCCTCGCCCTGTCCTCAGGCGTCATCGCGAAGCATTCCGGGAAAGAGCCCAAGCCCAACTTCCTCTTTCTCCTGGTTGACGACCTCGGCTGGGCTGATCTTGCCTGTTATGGGTCAACCTTTCACGAAACCCCACACCTTGACCGCCTGGCCAGAGAGGGCGTTCGTTTCACCGATGCCTACACGGCAGCATCAATATGCTCACCAACCCGGGCCTCCCTCATGACCGGCAAGCATCCGGTCAGGGTCAACATCACTGATTGGATTCCCGGGAGCAGCGGAAAGGGTCGTAAATTAAAAACCCCTTCGGACGATCACCATCTCTCCCTGGAAGAGGTCACAATCGCCGAAGCCTTGAAAGAGGGGGGATACTCTACTTTCTATACCGGCAAATGGCATCTGGGAGGCACCCAGTTCAGCCCCGACAAGCAGGGATTCGAGAGGTATTACGATCCCCACGAGAATCCCTCCAAGGGTTCTCCGGGGAATGGCACTACCACTGGCAGGAAACACGGCACGATTGACCTCACCCGTGAGACAAAAAAGTTCATCACCGAAAGCAAGAATGCGCCGTTCCTTGCCTTCCTCTCTTATTACGACATCCACACCCCAATCATTCCAGAGAACAAATATCATGCCCATTACCGGGATAAAGCCGCACGGCTCGGCCCCTCTCCAATAGCAATCAGGGAGCATGATGGCCGGAGCCGGCCTCGTCAGGACAACGCGGCCCTCGCGACCATGGTCCAGTCTGTCGATGATTCGGTCGGGGCGCTTGTTACGCACCTGGCTTCGCAGGGCATTCTGGAAAACACGTATATTTTCTTCTTCTCGGACAATGGCGGTCTCGCCACCAAGCAAGGTGTAGGCCCGGGATGTAACCTCCCATTGCGCGCCAGCAAAGGATGGCTTTACGAGGGAGGAATCCGTGTTCCTTTGATTGTACGAATGCCAAACCGGAGAAGTGCAGGACTGCAACTCAGCACTCCTGTGCTTAGCACCGATATTTATCCCACTCTTCTCTCACTTGCCGGTCTTCCCCTCCGCCCAGAACAGCACATGGACGGCCAGAGTTTTGTCGGTCTTATGAATGGAAATCTTAAGGACGGTGAACCCCGTTCACTTTACTGGCATTACCCCCACTACCACGGATCCATGTGGACACCAGGGGCCGCCATACGAAAGGGCGACTGGAAGCTCATCCAGTTCTACCACTTCGACAAGCTTGAGCTTTACAATCTTCGGGAGGACCTTGGGGAATCGAAAGACCTATCAGCGGCTCGCCCTGAGGTCACGCAAACCCTGCTCGCAGACCTACTGAAATGGCAGGAGAGACTTGGCGCCTCCATACCCACTATCAGAGAGGTAGAGTGATCTACTGGGAATCTTCGTAGACGCGCAGGAAGAGTTGCTGCTCGTTAACCAGGCCGGGAGGCACCCGTACCGTGATAGGTGACTCGGTAATGCCTGCCGCCAAAACTTCAGGCAAAATGTTCACCTGTGGGGTGATCGCAGCAAGATCAGTTGCCGTTCCGAGCTCAATGAGGAACGGCCCGGGAATCGTTGCTTCCCATGCCACGGTAAACTCGTTCCGCTCCTGGTCATAGCTGATACCGGTAATTTGAATCGGGGACGTGCCGCCACCGCCGCCTCCACCGCCACCGCCACCGCCACCGCCGACGGGGCTCCCGACCTCAAGCCGATACCAGTCAAAGCCACCAGCAGAAAGGGCTCCGGTCTCCAGACCATTTGGGTGAGTAAGCGTGTAGGAGCCACCCGGGCCTCCGAGGTCTACCACTCCGAAGTCCACAGGATCAAACTGCGTGTTGTAGGAACCTACCGCCAAAAAGTAAAAGCCCTCCGCTAGTCCCGTCGGAAAATCCAACTGACTCTGGAGAACCCCTGCAGCATCGTCGTTGTTACTCACAAGGTTTCCGTCCGCATCATAGAGACCTAGCTCCGTATCAATGGTCGTTCCTGTAAAAGTGTTCAATTCAAACGGGGCGAACGCATCCGCTACTTTGCCGATGTCCTGAAAAGTCGACGGCCCGCTGTCCACAATTTGAAACGTGAACCAGACCGTTTCGGAAACCTCTTCCCCCGGCGATGTCCTCGTGATCTCCGTTGCAAGACCCCCGATCGCATCAGGATCGCTGACGTTCGCCGTATGGTTAAAGACGACGCTTCCGGTAGCGCCTCCGACTCCGGTCACAGGCCCAGCTTCAAAGGTGGCGCCAGCTCCGGCAACTACCGCTATGTAACTTCCACCGGCAAGGCCATCAGGGAAGGCAATCCTACTCTGGGTCCCATCCCCAAGTCCGCCATCTTCAGGATCGTTATCATTCTCCTGAATCAGCTCTCCCGTATCGCTGGAGAAAATCGCAAGCTGGGTGTCGTAATCTGACCCAAAGGTATCAAAGCTGAGAGGAGTCAACGGTGTCCCGAGAACTCCCAACTCAACGCTCACCTCATCCGGGAAGAGGGCAGGAAGCACTTCGATATCCATCGAGAATGTTGAGTCCTGATCAATCGGAGTCGTGTCGGGACCGTTGTAGGATTCCACGACGAAATAGTAAGTTCCCGGTCGGAGGGTGACGGTTTCGGTTGCAGGATCTACCCCATCCATAAAGGCATACCAAATCCCTTCAGTTGCTACGTTTTTCCCAGGCACGAGGTCAGGATCGGTAGTGAGACCCTCCAACAGGAAGAAATCAGGGTCACCCTCGGCATCACTGAGATTGGGAATAAAATTGACGACTGAAGGGGCGTCGAGAGTGATCTGATGAACCAGTTCATTGCCCCAGCTCAGGGTCTCATTGATATTGAAGACAACCAGCGCATTCTCCGAACCCCTGATGTTATCGGCGTTGTTGTTTCCCCCAATGGTAATTTTTTCTTCCGGATTCAGAGGATCATCTGTGATAAACTCTGCGGTTGTACCAGAAATGGTCGTGATCCCCTCGGGAAGTGTTCCAAGGTCTAGATCGACCTCGTAATCGGCTTGGGTCGGGAGCGTGGGGACGATCAGCGCCGCCAGGAGCGCCGCCGAAGTTCTAGGGGAAACATTCATGATCAATACTTTTGGTGGAGCAGAATTAGTTCCAACTTGTCCCCGCCTTACCGATCAAGCAAGGAGACTTTTATCCATAGTGCTTAACTATCTTGTTATTATGATAGATTACAATAGCGGAAGAAAGAGCGTCTACTTCCCAATATTGTGAACAGAATTGTGGATTTCCCGCACTACCTCTGCTCCCCCCTCCCCTCTTGTTTTGCAGCGGATTGACATTCCCCACGTAGGCATCAGGTCAGGAACCTCCAGAGTTACGACCCGGCCGTCATCACTCAGCGCCACCCCCGTAACCTGCCAGCGCCGTTGGTTGTAATGCCGGGAACCATAATTCCTGGTCCGCTTAAGATCCCAGGCCTCAATCTGCCAATTTCCGGCCTTCTCTGTGGACTCCCGATCAAGAGGCTCGCTGAATGACACCCGCACCTGGCGTGGGGCGGTTTCGAGACCAACAGGAGCATAGGCAGGTTTTCCAGTTGCCCGCACCCGGTAAAATCCTCCCGGCTGCTGCTGACTACCAGCCCACGCAAACATCCCGCACGCGTACAATTGACCATCCCCTGAATGAAAACGCCCCCGCATTACACCCGTCGGTAATTTTTCAAACGGCAGCTGGCACATCCCCCCCTGAACCTGGCCATCGACTTTCTCGTGAGGAACGACATAAATTTTACCATAACCATAGGAGAGGTTAAGAAGAGAGCCACGCAGAGACTTCCAGGCAGAATCTTCTGGCACCCAGAGTAATTCTGCCGGTGAACGGTCAAACTGATTTGTGATCCAGCACAGAGGCGGAGTCATCGCCGAGTCGGAGGAATCGGTGATTCCATGGTAGCCGAACATATTTCCGTAGAAATCTTCTTCTCCTGTTCCTTTAACCCAGTTGATCCGGTTCTTGGGATTCCAGTGGCCTTCCTGGTCGGTTACAATAAAGCTTCCATCCGGGTTCAGGCAAACCCCGTTGGCTGCCCGGAATCCCGTTGCGAGGATATCCGTACGGCTGCCGTCTTTCTTCACTCTGAGCAAGGTTCCATGGTGGGGCACCACTGCGGTAAGAGCATGGCGCGCCGACTTGGCGTAGTAAAAGTTCCCCTCATCGTCGGTCTGGAGACCCATCGCGAACTCATGGAAATGCTCCGTAACCTGATGGTCATTGTTGAAAACCTCAATGTAGTCCGTCTCTCGGTCTCCATTTTCATCATGAAGAAGAGCGATCATGTCCCTGCATCCGACGTAGATCTTTCCTTCCACTATTCGTAAGCCCAGCGGTTGAAAGAGCCCCGAGCAAATTCGCTGCCACTGGAGCACTCCTTCGCTTTGGTCGATACCATCAACAATCCAGACATCTCCATTCCAGGTGCAAATCGCGGCACTCTTACCACCCGCGAAAAAATCGAATCCTGAGGTTCTCATCCACGACTGCCACGGATTCTCAGAGGGCGGAGGCGTTGGCAACACGTCGATCGCGAAAGGGCCCTCCTCCTCACCCGGGACGATAGTAGTCACGAGTCGCCCGGGGAACCTCCGTCCCGGTTCAGGTTCAAATCGCTCAACGTCCCCCGGCTCCGCAGCTTCCACCGTAACGTTCTCTCTTATGACGATCCGGTAAATCTTCGATTTCTCGTGCGGCGGAAAGGTATGCTCTGTAGCCGCATCGAGCTTCATTCGGAGAGATTCCTTTCCAGCGCCCACCCTCATAATTCGCACAAACGCCCCAGTTCCAGCATTCCACCGGGGTAGTTCCTGAACCTCTCTTTGCCCCACCGTGTAGGAAACGACAACATCATCCCCTGCGTATCGCAGCCCACGAAACCTTACCCAATCTCCCGGCAGGGGCCCGTAAGGCTTGTTGTCCCGGCCACTGATGCGCAGGTCCTTATAGTCTCCGGTTTCAGGGTTTGCCCACATCGGGAGATTGGGAAATACAAACTTTTTCTCCCCGGCAATACTCGTATGGGTTCCATGGGAACCATCAAAAGCGATGCCCCGCCAATCGACAAACCGATCCCCCGTCCAAGCAGCTGCCAGTCGCATCGTGTCGTGATCATAGAGCATCCACGCCTTTCCCGCAGCAACACCACCAGTACCATCATCTACCCGGATCGTAATTCCCTTCTGGGCAATATTGCCCCCCTCAACCTGCATGGTCCAAAACAGGGCATTACTGTAATCTTGGAGAACGTATTGCGGGGCCCTCTTCGGCTCCTGCCGTTCCTCCACAGTAGTCATCCCACGAGGCAGGAGCGCGAGGTATTGCTCGTCGATTTTGGAAAGCTGACTCTCATTGGCATCCTTCAGGAAGGCCTCCCTTATGTAGTGGATGATGTCGTATTTCTGCGCGGTACTGTACTGCGGCTGGGGAACCATGAGGCCATAACCCCGCTCAAGGGTCTGGAACATCCGGTAGGGGTCCTTCCCGTTGCGAAATTGTCCCTTGTGGAAACGCATCGCTGTCGGAAGAGACCCCTCCTTCTCCAGATTTCCATGGCAGGTCACACACAGCTGGCCGTAAATCTGGCGACCCCGGGCAAGGCTGCCCTCATCCCAACTACGGACAAGGGCCGCATGATCCGCTTTTTCCAGCGGCTGTATGCGTGCCCCATTGAGGCGAAATCCTGATCCCGCTGTCAGCTGAACCCTTGTTCCATATCCGGACAGGGCGCCATATTTGACCTCTGTCAGCTGCCTCTTCTCCGCTTCAGGAGCCGGCTCCGTTCCAGGCTTCCAGTTGTAATCTGGTGTGTTAACGGTGTCTTCCTTTCCCCCTGAAAGCGCTTTCACCTCAGCGAGGCTCAGAGCCCTCTTCCACCAGCGAACATTGGAGATCTCCCCGTTCCAAGTCCCTCCAAAATCGGAGGCCCCTGCCCCAATCTTGAAACGGTGACCGTCTACATCCGGGCTTATAAATTCCCGCTTTGCTGCCTCGAGACGACCATCCAAGAACATGCGGGCGGTCTTGCCGTCCATTTGCAGAACCGCCACGTGGGCCTTGCCGTCATTGACTCTCTTGTCTCCCTCAATGTCACCCAACCATCCGACATCGTAAACGAGTTTTCCGTCCCGGATGAACAGCATCTTGCCATCTTTCACCCAAGCACCTGCAGCGGGAGCCTTTGCTACAAGGGGCCCCTCTCCTTTGGTCTTGAACTTCACCATCACCGTGAAATCACGATCAAATCTGAACACCTCCGAGGAATCCTTCGCATCAGCCAGAATTGCATCGGATTCCGACGCACCCTCTGGCGCTGACCCCGCTAATTCCTCTCCTGACCCGATCAGCTTGCTCTCATGCCAGACCCGGACCCGAGCCGCCCGCCCGATGGCATGCTCATAAGCGAGCTCGACCCGGCGCCCCTCACCCGCAGGCAGATTCACCACATGATTCCCAAAGACAACAACCTTGGCGCCCGAGGACTCCGCAGCATCGTAGTTAAGAAGAAGTCTGAAGTTGGAATACAGACGGTCACTTTCCAGTTCGCAGGGCCCTTCCGTAACAGGGAACATATTTTCGAAAGTCTGTCCCAAGGGAAGAGAGGTTGTGGGACTGGGTGCCTGCCCCGGCACAGATCCTGCCTGAAACAGTATTGCAACCAGAACGAGGGAGAGGGATTTCAGAAGATAATTCAAAATTGATGGGTAATTGTTACCTGCCACTTAACCGAGATAGCCCGCGGCGCCAATGCGATTTCCGAGGTGTCGTATTCACATTCAAGTGACCCACATCTCTTCTCTTGGTCCGGGGGGATGTTTCCTTCTTTCGCACGCCGACAAAATGAACCTCCCTTAGACCATTTTTCCTTAAAATAGGCCTTCACCACGGGCAACTTGGACGCGGTGATTACAGATCCTGTAATCCTGGAGTTCCCTAGAGGGCAGAAGAACCTGCTGTGAGGATCAGTGGGGGAAACTGCCTCGGCCTCTACCCGGTGATTCCACGAATTTTCACGACAACCAGATACCCTAACCGGGTATCAGCTCGTAATTCCTCTCAGTCAGAGGAGTTGACCAGAATAAGGTTTGTCACGAGAGTGACGAACTCAAAAGCGCAGCATTAAGCTTCCATGAACCCTGACACCCCCCTACCCATCAGGATCGGCATCTGCGCTCTGCTGCTATCTGCTGTCGCTCTGGCCGACCAGTATGGGCCTCAGACCTTTGCGGTTGCCAACGGAACAACCAGTCTCGGCGATGGGACGACCCTCGCGGGGTCCGACGGAATCGCCTCGGTTCAGGATGGAGCCTTGCAGCTGACCCGCGCCGGAACCAGTGACACTTCATCCTCTTTCCGAATTCCCCCCCTCAGCAATTCCTCTCAGGGGTGGAACGCAACCTTTGAATTCCTCCTTGCAGATAATCCCGGAGGCTCGAATCCCGCCGACGGCTTCTCTTTCAATTACGGAGCAATTCCCCGTTACAACCCGTCGCAGTCTGACGAGAGCGCTTCGGATGCCCATGGGGGGGGCGAAGAAGGATGGCATCCGTCTGTTGCACATATTTCCTTCGAGGTCGACACGTGGGACAACGGGGGTGGTGAGGACGGATTGAATATCGCCATCAGCGGTGAAGACATCGCGTTCGAAAACCAAACCGTTCTCAGAAACGGCCAGTCCATCTCTGGATTCATGGAGATATCGTGGAGCCCGAGTGACGGGGCGAGCATGAAAATTGATCTTGGGTCCGGATTACTTCCAGTCTTTACGAATGTGCCTACTCCTCAATTTTCAGGAAATGACAGTCACCGATTCGCTTTCAGCGCGAGAACGGGTGGGGCGCATCAGAGCGTGACCATCGACAATCTCGAGATTACCACAACGGATACCAACCTGATTATACTTCCGGAACCCGTCATCTCCGAATTTATGGCGAACAACAAAAACACCTTGGAGGATGAAGACTGCCGGACGTCAGACTGGATTGAACTCTTCAACGCGACCGCGGAAGTAAGGAGTCTCGAAGGATGGCACCTCACCGATAATCCCAGAGACCTGACAAAATGGCAAATTCCGGGCCTCTCCCTTGAGCCAAACGAGCGTCGGATTATTTTCGCCTCCGGGAAGGACCGTCCGACGGGGGAGTTGCACACAAACTTTGCCATCGATAAGGATGGAGGGTTTCTGGCTCTCGTCAGACCAGATGGCCTGACGGTGGTGTCCTCATACGACTTCGGTCAACAATACGAGGACATCTCATACGGACGGCTTGGAGAGGTGCAGTCCGAGGGCTACTTTGGAAACCCCAGCCCCGGCGGCATCAATGTCGCTCCTCAAGGCATCCCCGTCTCGGAAAAACCGGTATTTTCCCATGATGATCAGGTCATCGTACGAAGTATCAATCTCGCACTCTCTACCTCATCCCCCACCGCAACAATCCGGTACACCACTGATGGAAGCGATCCTACTTCCAGTTCATCGCTCTACGTCACGCCCATCCGAATCTTTGCCACCACCCGAGTGAAGGCCCGCATCTTCGAACCCGGGCGAGAACCTGGCCCGGTAAGGGATCGCACCTACCTCCGCCTTGCCAGCGATATCAGGAACTTCAGTTCGGACCTCCCGATCGTCATTATAGACTCCTTTGGGGTCAACATCGACGGAGAGTCGAGCGCCAATTCCCAGAACCCAAGACGCCCCGTCCAATCGATATTTCTGGATGTAGACGACCTGTCCGGAAGAGCCTCAGTATCCGATATTCCGGACTTTGCAGGACGGGGAGGAATGCGGGTTCGCGGACAAACCTCGTCAGGGTTCCCGAAGAAACAATACTCCTTCGAAACCTGGGACAGCGAAGGAAACGATAAAGACGTAAGGATCTGGGGCTGGCCCTCCGAGTCAGACTGGATTCTTCATGCCCCCTATTCCGATAAGACCCTCATGCGGAATAAAATCGTTTACGACTGCAGCCGGGAGCTCGGTTATCCCTCTGTCCGCACGAAGTTCTGTGAGCTCTTCTTTAACTCAACCGGCGGTAATATCTCGATGGACGATTATCGGGGAGTCTATGTATTCATGGAGAAAATCAAACGGAACGAGGACCGGGTGAATATCAAGGAGCTGGAAAGCTGCGATACTGACCCAGCCTCCATCACCGGGGGCTATATCATCAAGAAAGACAAGGGGCAGACCGTTGATATCACTCTGACCACCGCACGAGAAGGCCATCAACTTGCCTTCGTTGAGCCCGACCTTCCCGGCAGCGCACAGCAGGCATGGCTCCGGAACTACATGAATAGTTTTGAAAATGCCCTGCACGGACCAGAATTTGCAGATCCCCTGCAGGGCTATGCCAACTACATCGACGTCGACTCATTTATCGATACCCACATCTGGGTCGAGGTCTTCAAGAATATCGATGGCTACCGCTTGAGCAGCTATTTTTACAAGGACCGGGGCCGAAAACTGGTTGCCTCCCCGGTCTGGGACTACAACCTTTCGCTGGGAAATGCGGATTATCTTGAGGGAGAATATCCTCAGGGATGGTACTACTCTTTGGTAAGCGCCCAAGAGTATCCGTGGTATGGGCGCTTGTTTCAGGATCCTGAATTCGTGACGCGCTACTGGGACCGGTGGTTTGAACTACGCAAGAGCATGATGGCCACCGACCGGATGATGAGCCTGATTGACTCCTACACCTCAGAAATTTCAGAAGCGGCCACCCGTAATTTCGAGAAATGGAACACCCTTGGCACTACCTTATGGCCAAACGCGAGAGTATGGACGCCCCCCTCCCCTCTCCCGGGTAGCGATCGCAATCTTTCAGGAGCTTCCAGAAGAGACACCCATCAGGATGAGGTCGACTGGATGAAGGGGTGGCTGTGGGCGCGGCTCGACTGGATCGACGACCAGTATACCGCTCCCCCCTCATTCAGCCGCTTGGGAGGGCCCGTCAATTCAGGCGCCACTCTAACGATGAGTAACAACTCCGGTCGAAATGGCACGATCTACTATACCATCGATGGGTCTGATCCCCGGAGCCCGGGAAATCCGAGCTCGAGTGTTCTTCTGCCATCCGGAAGCCCCCTTCAATGGATTATTCCCGGCGGACCTGTACCCGGCTGGAACAGCATTAACGGACCGGGCAATCTCGCAGTCTGGGAATCTGGGAATGCAGGGATTGGCTACGAGAACTCTCCTGACGATTTTGACGGCCTGATTGAAACCCCTGTTCCGCAGAGAACCACTAGTCTCTATACCCGGTTCGAGTTTAATATCGATAATCAGAACATTCTCGACGGGTTCAATACCCTCTTTCTCAATATCCGATACGACGATGGATTCGTTGCCTACCTCAACGGGTCACAGGTAGCGGGCCCAAACGCACCGGGTAATCCGTCGTGGGACTCCGATGCCACTGGTTCCAATCCCGACAGTGCGGCGGTCAACTTCGAAGCGTTCGACATTTCCGCCTCTCTCAGTCAACTCAGGGTTGGAAACAATGTTCTGGCGATTCAATTGCTGAATACTGGAACCACCAGCAGCGACCTTCTTCTCGACCCGCAACTGGTTGGCGGCAACAGCGGATCCCTTATCTCCCCCTCCGCCTTCCCCTATTCGTCCCGGCTGACCCTGAACGAATCACAAACGATCAATGCCCGCATTCTTGCGCCCGGTGGATGGGGTGCACTCCAGACTGAGTCCTTCCTGGTAGGTGGCCAGATGGCTTCCGCAAACAATCTTGTCATCAGCGAACTCAACTACCGACCCGGCCCTCCAACGCCTGAAGAACAGTCCGCCGGCTTCGACGCCAGAACCGATTTTGAATACCTTGAAATCATGAATATCAGTTCCACTGATATCGACCTCGAAGGAATTGCCTTCACCAAAGGAGTCAACTTCGATTTCAACCTTGGAGACGTCCAGTTTCTGGCTCCGGGTGAAAGGGTTGTTATCGTCAGTAACCGAGATGCCTTCCTCCTCAGATACGGCAATCGGCTGTCAGGGACCCGCATTGCCGGGGAATTCAGCAACAATCTGAGCAACGATGGGGAAACCATCATTCTTTCCAATGCCAGCGGCAGCGTCATCCGTAACTTCACCTACAATGACGTCTCTCCGTGGCCGGAGGCGCCCGACGGGGACGGCCTGTCCCTGATCCTGCGAAGCCCAACCAGTGCTCCTGATCATGATTATCCTCTAAACTGGCGCTCTAGTATTACTCTGGATGGAGTGCCAGGTGGCTCCGACAGCACGCTGCTCACAGGATCTCCCTTGGATGATGACGACGGCAATGGCTTAAATAATTTGCTTCAACACGCTTTTTCCGTCCCTGGCGTTCGCATGATCCAACCCTCGGCCTCAATCAATAGCTTCACTAACGCTGAGTCCCCGGGGGATTATATGACCTTCTCCTACACCAGAAATCTGGCGGCAGACGACGTTGTGTTCACAGTCCAGATCAGCCCCGACCTCCAGAACTGGATTTCAGAGGGGGACACAAATATCCTGCCGGTGAGCCGTATCGAAAACGGCGATGGGACTGAGACTCTCACCTACCGGTATACCGAACCCGCTGCAGGCTACGACCAGCTCTTCGGACGGGTCCTGATTCAGCACCTCCCCTGATCGGGGAGGTGCCATACGATTTACTCACAGACCGGCATAAGAATCGGGCAAGGGCTATGGAACCTGGACCAATATGTTGTCGAGGCAAAGTCCACTAAACGTATCCAGCGTGCCATCACTGACAAAGTTGAACTCGATAAGAACCGACTCCCCAATCGCGGCCGCAGGAACGAGAACCTCGATAGCGTCGTAATCTACGTCAAAGATCGTCATATCGATCGGTACGTCCTCTCCCAGCTGAGACTGGTCGGAGGAGCGCAGGAAGCGAATGGTCGCGGTATCCCCGAACCCGTCGGCATCGCGATAGGCATCGAAGCTGAGCAGGGCGGAGGCGACTCCGGAAAGATCGATGGCGGGAGTGCGCAGGGAAATATCCGACTCAACCCCATAGTCACCCAGTCCCGTGCACCATGCATTGACAGATTCACCAGCCCCGGCAAGAGGACCCGTTGTCCCGGTGGGAGTTCCCAGTTCCCACTCCGTATTGCCAAAGGCGTCGTTTATAATGGTGGTCCATCCTGCGGCCCCGGTCTCCAGATCGTCGGAGAAGAGAGGTGGTGGATTCTTCTCGCGAACCGCTAGAAATCCCTCTTCAGGAAACGGAAGGGTAATGACCAGAGTATTCGTGCCTGAAGGATCCGCCGCAATATCCTGAGCGTCCGGCAACTCCGCCCAGGTTTCCCTCGGAGTCGAAAGGTTCGGGTTGATGAGGATATCGTAGAATTTCCCGAGCGTACTTTTCCACGACAATTCGATCTCCCCTCCGGGCATCGGGTTCACCGCGAGACCAAGAGGATCAATTTCGGGTGCTGAACCTACCGGGGCTCCATCCGCGAGCTCCACGATCCGCGACGGGTGCAGAGGCAGATCAAAGATCGCCATTTCGTCAATCCGGCCCCCGAAGCTATTGTTCAAGGTGTTATCCGACCCGACCGTAATGATCCCATTGAAGGCATCGAGAGGTTCTCCGCCAGCTGCCTCAGCAACCTTCACTCCATCCACCCAGATCTCACGATTTCCCTCAGTATCCCTCTGGAAGACAAAGTGCTGCCATTGGTTGAGATTGACGACCCCTCCAATCGTAAGCCGCACCGGACCCTCACAGCAGCCGGACTGGTCAAAATACACGGTGCCATTGCCCCATGGGGTGTGGGCCTGAAAACCTCTCTCTCCTCCTGTGGCCGAAGGAGCGTGAAGCCAGAAGGCACTCGTGTTTCCAATCTGGACATTATATTGCCAGAAGCTCACAGCCATCGCGTTGTTATCGTAGGCGGGATCGAGCCAAGGGCCCATTTCGCTTCTTGCGTAGGCCCCATTATTCGCTGCCCCGAGATCGAGCGACTGACCCTCCCCGAGGTGCCCGTCGCCGTCCGGGGAAAGAACCGCCGACCCCTCTATCGAGAGATCCGCACCGTTCCCGCTCTGGTCTTCAGACTGCCCCTCGAAATTCCAGTAGGCGAGGAGCACAGGCTGCGGGATTGGCGGCACGCTTCCGGGGTCCGTCGGGTCGAACAGGCTCTCCACTTCGTCGAGGTCTTCAAATCCGTCTCCATCAGTGTCCACATTGTGAGGGCTTGTGCCGGTATCATCGACACCTGCGAAGGTTCCGCTGTTGCTTTCCACGCCATCGCTCAGCCCATCACCGTCGGTATCGGAATCAAGGGGGTCGGTGCCGGTATCGGAGGCGTCCACAAAGATCCCGGTCCCGGTCTCAGCACCATCGGGAATGCCATCCCCATCGGTGTCGTCATTGGTGGGATCGGTGCGGGCATTGAGCTCCTCCAGATCGCTGGTGCCATCGTTGTCAAAGTCCCCAGTTCCGGAGAGCTGGGTGAGGTCGTTAATGTCATCCCACGAGATCTCCCACGCGTCGGGGAGGTCATCCCCGTCAGTGTCCTCTGACTTAACCCCGATGGGATAGACCGGCGGGCTGCCGGCATTGGTGTCGCCAATTGCCACAATCCCGACAATTCCGGGGCCGCTGATCCCGATATCGACCCAATCTCCTCCGCCTTGCTCGCCGAAGACGTTGTCGAACGGGAAGAGACCCGGGGAGGTAATAGTAAAAGGGGTCGTCTGGTTCTGCGGGCAGCAATTGTGCTGCGCGGTCACCTGCCCGTCCACGGTGTCCATGATGAAGAAATTGGTATCATCTGCCCCAAGGTGGATGTTGTAGGTTCCCGGAGAGAAAGCCGACATGTCGAGATAACCGTTGTAGCGCACCGTGAAATTCTCTCCACCCCCATCTCCCCACGGCCGGTTCTGCACCGATATGGCGTTCCCTCCGTTTCCGTGACTGGCGAGGGGCTCAATGGCATCGAAGGAACGAAGGGGAGCTGGATCACCCGAGACATGCACATCGTAGTTCCCTTGAGCGGCGTTATTGATAATCACCCCGGCATCGTAATGGTTCTCCTGATAGTTGACCCCGTTCTGAGTGAGGTCAGGACCGTAAGCGCCAGGGGCCAGCTCATCAATGGGTACGAAGGAAGGCTGGACGATCGGTATATCCGGGTTGCTGTTCGGATCGTTAGGGTCAAAGTTCTCGTTTACCTCGAAGCCGTCGCTGGCGCCATCATCGTCGGTGTCCGCATCGAGCGGATTGGTGCCGGTGTCACTCGCGCTGGTGAAGGTTCCAGTGCCAGTCTCCACGCCATCGAGCAAGCCGTCTCCGTCACTGTCAGGATTCGCCGGATCTGTCCCCGCGGCCTTCTCCTCGCCATCGTTGGATCCGTCCTCATCGGCATCCGCCACGGTGGGGTCGGTTCCATCAACGTATTCGTCAGGATCACTGACACCGTCTTCATCGAAGTCTCCGGGACCAAGCTGGGTCAGGTCCCCGGGGAAGAACTGCTCCTCGTATCCATCGGGGATGCTGTCGCCGTCGGCATCAAGGTCCGGATCAAAGCTGTCGAGATAGACCCCCCAGCTCAACCCTGCCCCATCCGTATCAAATTCTGCAGGAGCACCGCTGCTGATTCCAAAGACACTGGCGTAGCCAATCCCGCCGAAGTCCGCAGTATTGGTGGAGAAGTCATTGTAATAGCCGAATCCGATATCAGCCGCGGACTGGGCGCCCCCACCATCCTCGGTCAGCCAGACGTCCACGTTGAACCAGCCTCCTCCGCCAAAGTCAAAGTTGGCATAGGTTCGCACGTTCCAGGACACATCGGTATGCTGCTGATTGTCGCCCCGGGGATTCAGGTTGGTTGCCGCTGCAATTGGAGTTGCCACAACCTTGACTCGGTCATCGTAGTTCTCGGTGAAGGAGAAAACACCATCCTCATCGTAGAACTGGAACACATAGGCGAGGTCGTGGTTGTCGCCCAGCAGATCCGTCCCGAGCCCACCGGGTTCCCGGTCGACATCAATTCCCTCTAGAAGAAGAGAGTTCGGGTCGTCCAGCTCCCCGAACGGAGCAAGTTGATCGACGTTCTCGGGAAGGGCTCCGGTGAAGTCTGCTCCGGGGAGGTTGTCTGTACGGCGATAGAGAACTCTTTCCGGGGTATGGTTGACGAGACTGATTTCCGGCTTTGATGCAGGGTCATTGGGATCGAATCCTCCATCGACCTCCTGGCCGTCGAAGCTCAGGTCGTCGTCGCTGTCAGAGTCGAGGGGGTCCGTTCCTGTATCACTGGCATTCACGAAGGTGCCTGTTCCGCTTTCCACCCCGTCAAGCAAACCATCATTATCACTATCCTCGTCAAGAGGGTCCGTACCTGCAGCAACTTCCTCTCCGTCTGAGGAACCATCATCATCCGAATCCGAATCAAGAGGGTCAGTCTGCGCAGCGTGCTCTGCCGCATCGCTTACCCCATCGTTGTCAAAGTCAGTCAGATCTGAAACGTCTTCCAGACCGGACACTTCATCATTCGGATCAGCATCGATAATGTTCTGTTCAAAAGTGTCCGGGATCCCGTCTTGGTCCTCATCCGTTCCAACCTCGAAAAACCATACCTTTTTACTGTTGTCGTTATCAGGGCCTCCGGTGGTCGTATCCTCAGCCGTCATCTCTCCGGGTTGTCCCGTTCCATCATCCGCGTACAAACGAACCTCGAGAGGGTACCAGCGGTCATCGCAGCAGGTATCGTTGCGAGCAAAAGCGACCACCGTGGTCACGTCATACTCCGCACCGAGATCGATGGTATATTGGGCATTGTTGGCGAGACCACTTCTTGCAGACCACACCCCTCCCGCACTTTCCTGGTCATTATCAATAGGGCCTCCCACAGGACCGTGCTCGAGGCTCTGGGTCGTTCCAATCTCGGGACCATCCGTAAGATTAAACGTCGTTACTCCAGCAATATCGTTCGTGCTGGTCGCACCACCCCGTCCAAGTGCCCCAGCCTCGTCAGGAACCACTCCCGCCTCAAACGCTTCGAGCTCTCCCAGGTGAAAACGGGTGTCCCCCGGGCCTTTTTTAATATTAATAAAACGAGCGAGAACGCCCTCCGCCTGCGGAGCCATTCCAAGGGTAATGGCCAATACACCTAAAATAAGGATGGTGAGATGATTCATTGGATTTTTTGAGCTAACACCGTTCCTAGGCGGGCCTTTCCACCTCCACAAGTTGTGATTTCTACAAAAAGTCCACAAAGCGGGGCAAAGTGGATCTAATTTAACGAAGTGTCCCCGGTGAAAGCCGCTTGGCTGGGACTTCCGGGCCGCACCGTCAACGAGGCATGATCTCAGCATGCTTACTTACCGCGGTAGCAATCAAGGCGGGCCCCAACTCGCAAAAAAAGGCTGTTGCGGCCCAGGGCAGGACTGGAATCCACCCATGTCACCTCATCCCCGGGCTCAAGATCGTAGACCCCTAGTATCTTGGGCTTCCCACTCACATCTATGGAATACATCTCCCCATCTCGCGAAAGGCACAACATCGTTGTCCCGGCGAGCAGGGGAGAGGCATAAAAATTCCCTTGGAGCTTTTTGGCCCACTGCGCCTCCCCTGTTTGCGGGTCAACTGCCTGGATCATCCCCCGGTCCGACAGAACAAAGAGAGTCTTTCCGTTCGAAACCGGAGTAGGCACGTAGGGCGCGTCCTGCTCCAGCCGCCAAAGCAACTCGGCGCGGCCTTCTCCGCCCTCTGGTGGACGAAGTGCGACAAAGACATTATTGCCCCCTTCTTTCTTACATCCCGCAGTGATGATCGAGCCCGGAGCTCCGTTCCCTGCCAGAATGTTGACCGGAGAAACGATACAGCGCTCCTTAAAAATACCGGGGAGCGACCACACTTCTTTCCCATTTTCGAGATCCAGACCACACACCCCCGTGCTGGTACTACTAACTACTACCTCGAAGCGCAACGGATCTTCATCCTGCCTGCGAATCAGCGGAGTCATATAAGTTGTCTTCGGACTGGGGCTTGGATAGGGCGTTTTCCAATCTGGGCGGCCAGTTGCACCGTTAATTGATGCCACGTATCCACCTAGTTGATGAAGGTGAGCGAAGAGAACTGACCCATCATGGATGACAGGCATCAGGTTAAGTCCGTGGGCTCCTTTGAATGATCCAATCTCATAATCCCAGAGATGTTTTCCCTTATGGGAATATGCCGAAAGAACCGCCACCTTGCGACTGGATTGGAACCAACTGAAGACCACCATGTCTTGATCGACAGCCGGGGTCGCTGCCGCAGTATTATTCATCTTGTGGGTCCGATAGGGCCCAACCTCAACGGTCCTCTTCCACAACGCACTCCCGTCGTCTACACGAAGACATTGAAGATGGACGACGCCGCCAAGTCGGTCTTCCGAGGTCACAAATATCCGTTGGCCCCAAACCACCGGAGAACTACTACCTGGTCCCGGCAGGGCAACCGACCATGCCCTCGAGGTTTTATCTACTCCTCCCGGGCAATCAAAACTGGAAGCGGTTCCAGTCCCTCCAGAGCCGCGAAACCTCGGCCAGTCATCCTCGCCGGCATCGACACTATTGATCCACAACACCACGGAGCTGAAAAGTATCGGTATACCTTTTAGAAAACTGAACGATGACCCCCCCATAAAATCAACTTTGCGAACGCTGTCGCAATCGTCACCTCTGGTCAATCACCACTACCAATTCTCGCTCTGGCAAGCCCTTACTCCGGTTATTCTTGATCGAAATGAGTTAACTCTCATAGGGTAATCGAACGCCCTTTCCATCCGCAGGCTTGCCAGCTGATTCCCCGCACCTTATTCCCATCCCATGGAACTCTCCAAAACCCACTTGGCTACGGGAGCCCTCTCCGTCTTCCTCGCCATCGCAGGAGTTCTTTCCTCCTCAGGAGCTCCAATCATCTCTGAAATTCTCGCCGATAACGAGTCGGGTCTGAGAGATGAGGACGGCGAATGGGAGGACTGGCTCGAACTCTACAATCCCGATCCCGCACCCTACGATCTTGGAGGGCATTTTCTCACCGACAATCCGGACAACCCGACAAAGTGGCGTATCCCCGATAACACCGTTCTCCTCCCCGGGGGGTTCCTAGTGATCTTTGCCTCCGGAAAGGACCGCGCCATTACCAGTCAGGAACTTCATACCAATTTCGGCCTCGACAACAGCGGTGAGTATCTCGCTCTCGTCTCTCCCGATGGGGTCTCCATCCTCGATGACTTTACGCCAACCTACCCTGCCCAATTCGACGATGCATCCTTCGGGATTGAGCAGACTCCGGTCACGAGTGAGGAGATCCTCATCGGGGTGGATTCCGCCTGCAGGACCTACGTGCCCACCAACAACAGTCTGGGCCTCAGCTGGACCCAGGTCAACTTCGGCGACAATCTGTGGAGTGCCGGGTTCCTCGGGGCTGGATACGAGCGGAGCACAGGCTACCGGGAACTGATCGCGAGTGACCTTGAGCAGGTCGCCTTCGATCGTAATTCCTCGGTCTATATCCGAATACCTTTTGATCTCGCACGCACGGACGATATTCTCAGTCTCTCCCTCGACGTTCAATACGACGACGGCCTTGTCGCCTACCTCAATGGTGTCCGGGTCACCTCCCTGAATGCTCCCGGGGCACCTGTCTTCAATTCCAGCGCATTAAGCGACCGCGCCGACTCTGCAGCCTTGGATTTCCAAACAATCCAACTCAACAGCCACCTCGGCCGGCTCAGGACAGGAGCGAATGTTCTCTCCCTGCATCTCATGAATTCCTCGGCGGACGATGACGACCTGTTGCTCAGACCCCAGCTTAGTGTGATCCGCACCCTGTCACTCGAACTGGGTGAATCCGCCTACTTCGCGAATCCCACTCCGGGTCAGCGTAACGGCAGCCAGGAGCAGCTCCCAACCAGTGAGGTGGTATTTTCTCACCGCAGTCAGACTTTTATCGATAACTTCGAAGTATCTCTCTCCAGCACCTTCCCAAGTGAAGTCATCCGCTACACCACGGACCGTTCAGAACCGAACGCAAATTCTCCTCGCTATACCGGCCCTATTCCAATCGATAACTCAATTCAGATAAGAGCACGGGTCTTCGGTGAAAATAATGCGCAGGGCCCCGTCAAGATGCGAAGCTTCCTGAAGGTGGGAGAATCCGTTCTTCAGCAATTCAATTCCAACTTGCCGATCCTCATCATCGAAACGTGGAACCGAGGAGATCCGGGCGGAAACACCCACCTCGATGGCTTCATGGCAATTATCGAGCCCGATCCCGAAACAGGCAGGGCTCGGATTACAGATGAATTCGCCACTGACACCCGGGTAGGTCTCAAACGGCGGGGATCCTCTTCCTTCGGCTGGCCGAAATACTCCATGACGATAGAAGCCCGCGACGAAGAGGGGCTCGATAAAGGAATTACTCCCCTCGATATGCCCCGCGAATCCGACTGGATTCTGAGTGGGCGGTATCAATTTGACCGGGCACTCATGCGCAATGATCTCATGTACGAATTGAGTCGCCAGACCGGTGAATACGCGACTCGTACTAAGTTTGTTGAAGTCGTGCATAACGTCCGCGGTGGCCCCCTTACCTACTCTGGGTCCTATTTTGGGGTGTATTCCCTCATTGAAAAAATCAAACGGGACGATGGCAGGGTCCCCGTGGCAAGGATTGACCCCAGAGATTCAAGAGAGCCTGCAGTCTCGGGCGGATACATGTTCAAGAAGGACCGCCTGGATCCCGGGGACAGTGGATTCAGCGTAGCAGGCCTGGGAACTCTGGGATGGGTTGAACCTAAAGAGCGGGAGGTATCCAGCCGGCAGAGATCGTGGCTTACCGCTCATATGAATGAAATCAATGCCGCCATCAGTGCGAGCAATGGAATCAACCCGAGCACCGGAAAGCACTTTACCGAGTACATCGATCAATTCTCATGGCTACGCCATCACTGGCTCAACACCCTGGCCATGAACGTCGATGGGTTTCGCCTCAGCGGCTACTACTACAAGCACCGCAGTGACACTAACGATGGGAAGGTCGGAGCAGGTCCAATCTGGGACTTTGACCGCACCATGGGCTCTACCGATAGCCGGGATAACAACCCTTCCCAGTGGGATGGATCTGGAGATTCAAGCAGAACATGGAGCGACGGTCGCTACGTCTGGTGGGGGCAGGTTCTCAGCAAGCCCGACTTCCGGCAGGCCCATACGGACCTGTGGCAGGACCTGCGGGAAAATGTGTTCTCTACTGAGAACATCGAGAGCATCATCAACGATTTTGCGCGGCAAATCGATGGAAGGGACCCGCTTGGTGCCAACGACTCATCAATCGGTCGCAGCCCCGCCGAGAGAAACTACAATAAGTGGGGCAATGCCAGTCACCGCAATGAGGTCCGAACTCTAAAGCAGTGGCTGAGAACAAGAGTTGGCTGGATTGACCGACAGTATACCGCCAAGCCTCTTTTCAGCTCTGATCAGGACAGGCGGCAGCCCGGCGTTGTCGAGGTGGGAGATCAGTTCTCCTTCGTCGGCGATGGCGTGGTCTACTACACCACCGATGGCACAGATCCACGCGCTCCTGGAGGCAACGCCTCCGGCAGTGCGTTGCTCGCTAATATTGGAGAACCGATTGCTGTAGATGGAACGACTACAATCACCGCGAGAGCCCGCAATGGACGGGGACTGACGGCGTGGAGCGGCCCTGTCACGTCCCACTTCCTTGTGGGACCAATCGCGAATGCGTCAAATCTTGTTGTAACGGAGGTCCACTACGCGCCACTTCCCCCGGCAACCTCCGAGGAACTCGCTGCTGCCAACGATGCCTCAGACTTCGAATTCATAGAGATGAAGAACGTGAGTGGAGACACTATCAACCTTACCGCTGTGAAGTTTACGGAGGGCATTGATTTTGATTTTACATTTTCCGATGTAACTTCCCTTGCTCCAGGAGAATTCGTCCTCGTTGTTCGCAACAGGGCCTCTTTCGAAGCCCGCTACGGCACATCTTACAGCGATCGTATTGCGGGCGAGTATGTCTCAACACGACTTGAAAATGCTGGGGAACGGCTCCACCTGGTCGACGGACTGGGCAACACTATTGCGAATTTCCGATACAACGACCGGGATCCTTGGCCGGAAGCTGCAGGGAGAGATGGCTCCAGCCTTGTTCTCGCAAGTCCTACCGTTCCCGTCCCTGATTACTCAGTGCCTGGCAACTGGAGAGCCAGCGCAGCGGCCGGAGGAAATCCGGGTACTGGCTTGCTGATTGATAGTGATGGTGACGGCCTGAGTAACATCGATGAGGCACTGGCCGGAACAGATCCACTTCGCCCGGACACGGATGGTGACGGCTCTACCGATGGATCGGAAATTGCAGCCGGCACAGACCCTCTCGATGGATCATCACTTTTCCAGATAACGACGCTGAGTAAGGATCCACTAACTGGGTTTGTCACGGTGAGGTGGGATAGCGTCCCGGGAAAAAGTTATACCCTTGAGGCAAGTAACGACCTGATCAACTGGGAGGTAACCTCATCTGGGATTATCGCAGTAGGAACTGTGACCTTGCAGCTAGATCCCCGTGCTATTGGAAGGGCTCAACGATTCTATCGGGTATCGGTGGACGAATAAACATCATCGCCAACACAGGGCTGAAGCTAGGCAGGCCCTCAGCATGGGTGGGATATTTCATCCGTCTCCGAGCCAGGAGGACTCAGGAGTCATTGGTGGCGACGCAATCCTTTCCTTACTTCCGTTGCAGCCGCCCCTTGTATTCGGGGCGCTCGCGCCATGCCTTGAAGTAAGGTCGATAGGCATCCAACTCCGTCCAGAACATCCGGGGTGGCTGCGGCGAATCAACCTTGCCAGACGGATAATCCTTCCCATCAACACTCGCATCGACCATCGCGTCCCACGCATGAAAGGCCTTGCGAAGACGCTGGGCTACCTCCGGGTGCCCGGCGCTCACATCCACCTTTTCCGCGGGATCGTCACCCAGATGATAGAGATGAAAGTCTCCGCGGGTCACATTCTTCGAGTAGAGTTTGAATTCGTTGTCGACCCATGCGCCCCGGACCCCGCTCCGGAACCCAATCGGCTTACGACGCGGACCCAGCTCTTTCCCAAAGAGCGCGCGTAGACTCTGCCCGTCTTGCGGCTGCAGCATAGAAGAAGCAGGGAGGCCTGCCACTTCCGCAAGAGTAGGAAAAATATCCATAGTACAAGCCGGAAAAGAGGTCACCCGGGGCTTGGTGATTCCTTCAGGCCATTCGATCACTCCAGGCACGCGCAATCCGCCCTCAAAAAGTGATCCCTTATAGCCCCGCAAGCCCCCCACCGTGTCGGGCTTGAATCCTGGAAGTCCCCCGTTATCGCTGCAAAACCAGACGAGGGTGTCGCGGGCAATTCCGATTTCCCGTAGTCCGGCTCGCAGCGCTCCTAGACTGCGATCCATGGCCACAAGTTCCGCATAATGGTGCTGCGACTTGTTATCGAGATTTGCGAAGAGCTTAAGATCCTTTTCCAGACCCATCCATGGACTGTGTGGGGTTCCATACCAGATTACCGTAAAGGAGGGCTTCTCCGCCTTGGCCTGTGTTCCGATAAAATTGAGCGCTTCCGCAACGATGACTTCCGAAGAATCTCCCGTGAATTCTTCGAACTTCCCCTTCCGGCTCATCACCGGATCCTTATCGAAGAAATTGGTGACCGAGAGCCACTGGTCAAATCCGAATCCGCCCGGGCCATGGGTATCTTCCTTCAGGATGGGAACCCCCGGACCGCGTAATCCGTTGAGATGCCATTTTCCAAAATGTCCAGTCGCGTAACCTGCTCCCCTGAGCGCTACCGCAAGGGTCTTCTCCTGCTTCCGCAGGGCAAATCCATGGCTCTGCACTCCGGTCCGGTTGTGCGTCCGCCCGGTCAGAACCGTTGCCCGCGTTGGGGAGCACACCGGTCCCCCGGCATAAAACCGGTCAAAGCGCAGTCCACCCGCCGCCATCGCGTCAAGGTGTGGAGTTCTGAGCGCAGGGTGGTTGTAATAACCAGTCTGTCCCCAACCCATATCATCTGCCATCACCAGGACGATGTTAGGTTTGGAGGCCAGGAGCACTGGAGCACTCAAGAGGAGAGCGAAAAGAAGCGTCTTCATCGAAAATCACTAGGAGCTAACTCCCTCAATGTTGCACGGATAATCTTGCGCCTGAGCATATTATTGTTTCGCGACTCTACCCTGTCATCCATCGCCGTGAGCCCCAGAATTATTTACTGACGCCGAGAGCTTCTTTCCTACTTGGCCAGGGAAGGTTACGGTCAAAAAAACGCGCGAGGGGCTTGTAGTTGTGATAATCCACGGCCTCACGGCGCCAAAGATCCACGTATGCGTCGTATTGCTTCCGCATTTGGACCAGAACCGCCCCTTCTTCTGGGCTGGTCACAAGATTCTTCAATTCGAATGGATCCTCCTCCATATCGTAGAGCTCTTCTGCCGCCTTAAATCCCTCCCCTGCCCAAGGCCAATAGATATACTTGTGGCGTTCCGTTACCACCGAAAGGCTAAAGACCTCGGAGGGACCCCACACGTTAACCAGTGGTAGGGACTCCCTGATCCTTGCCCCAGCGTCCTCGTAAAGCGGAAGAATGCTCTTTCCATCAATCCCCTCGGGAACAGCTACCGCGGCCAGTTCCAACAGGGTCGGCATAAGGTCCACGTTCCCAGTCAGGGCATCACAACGCAGCTCCTTGCCACTGTTCCTGTGGCGTGGATCGTACACGATCAAGGGAACCCGGGAGGATTCCTCATAAGGCAGCACCTTGGACCCATAACCATGAGCTCCACACATGAATCCGTTATCCGAAGTAAAAATCACCACGGTATTTTTCTCTACCCCATGGCTCCTGAGGGCTGCCCGGATCATACCCACTGCAACGTCCACCGCATAGACCTGCTGGTAATAGATAGCCATGACCTCATCATATTTGTCTGAGTAGTTCCAGCTGTGAAAACGCTCATACTGACGCCCATACCGGCTTTGGGGCGCGAAGTGGAGGCCATACTCGCGCCCAAAATTTCTCGGCTTCGTAAAACGCATGCCTGCATAAATTGTATTATCTTGCGGATCCGGCGTGGCTGGCTTGTGAGGCGCCTTGAAGCTGATAGAGAGGCAGAACGGCTGCCGGGACTTCGCAGACTCTTTAATGAAATCCGCGCCGAAAGCTCCGTAAGAACGAGATGAGTGCGGAAACTCCTTTGCGTATCCTACCATCGATTTGTTTCTTGCCGTCAGATAGGAGGTTTGTCCCGGTCCCGCTCCCCAACGATCGAAATCGCCATCTGGCAAAACACCCTTCTTCCCGCTCCTCGTTGTCACCTCAAACCCGATCTTTCCGGCTATCGCCGTTCGATATCCCGCTTCCTTGAGAAGGATAGGATAGGACTCCGCCCAATGGGAGCTGTGCAGAGCCCCATGCTCGAAGTTACACCCATGCCTGAACTCGAACTTCCCCGTCATGATATTGGCCCGGCTCGCCATGCAGATCGCGGTGCTCACGTAATGGCAGTCAAACACCACTCCTGCACGCGCGAGCGCGTCGAGGTGCGGTGTTTTAACCTCAGAATTTCCATAACACCCCATTGAAGAAGTGCTCTGATCATCCGTGAGGAGGAAAACAAGGTTCGGCCGGTCGTCTCCGTAGGTCGAAGACGCGAAAAGAACAAGAAGCAGAAGAGGGACTCGGAGCCGCAACAAGAACGCATACTTCATCATGCCTTGAATGCTCAACGGTATCACAGGAGAAGCGATCAGGAACTCACGGTTTCTCGTCCGGGGACGCCAGCAACCTCAAGAGCAGGCTTTTAAGCCTTGAAGGTGCCCGCCAACCGGCCTAAACCCCGCCCCCGAACTTACGCAAAACATGTCTGACTCCTCTTCTGATATCGGACTCGTGGGCCTCGCGGTCATGGGTCAGAACCTTGCTCTGAACATCGCAGATCACGGCTTTCGCATTTCTGTCTACAACCGAACCACTTCGAAAACTGACGAGTTTGTAGCCGCAAACCCGGAAACTCCCGGCGGGGTAGTTGGCACAAGCACCCTTGAGGAATTCGTGCAGTCGATCAAGAGGCCTCGCAAGGTCATCATCCTCGTCCAGGCTGGTGGACCCACTGACGCAGTGATCGATGGGCTGACAGAACTAATGGACCCGGACGACATCATTATTGACGGGGGAAACGCCCTCTGGACCGACACGATCCGCCGGGAAAAAATGCTGAACGAGAAAGGATTCCGGTTTATCGGCTCCGGGGTCTCGGGTGGAGAGGAGGGAGCTCGTTTCGGCCCCTCTCTCATGCCCGGCGGCAAGCAAAGCGCGTGGAATGAACTCAAGCCCATCTGGGAGGCCATCGCCGCAAAGGTCGACGAGACCACCGGAAAGCCCATCGAAGGAGCAGAAGCCGGAAAGCCTGTCGAAGGAGGAGTTCCCTGCGCCGCCTATATTGGCGATAACGGAGCAGGCCATTACGTCAAGATGGTACACAACGGGATTGAGTATGGCGATATGCAGATGATCTGTGAGGCCTATACCCTGATGGATAACCTCCTCGGCATAAAGCCAGAGGAAATGAGCTCGGTATTCGGAGAGTGGAATCAAGGTGTGCTCGATTCCTTCCTGATCGAAATCACGGCCGACATTCTTGGGCAGAAGGATCCTGAAACTGGCCAGCCGTTCGTGGATATTGTTCTCGACACCGCAGGACAGAAGGGGACCGGCAAGTGGACCTCTATCAACGCTCTCGACATGGGTATTGCCGCACCCTGTATCGCAGAGGCCGTTTTTGCGCGCTGCATCAGCGCTCTCAAAGAGGAGCGCGTTGCCGCCGCCAAGGTTCTCGACGCCAAGCTCGAGCCCTTTGACGGAGACACCGCAGAATTCGTCCAAGCCATCCATGATGCCCTCTACTGCTCCAAGATCTGCTCCTACGCACAGGGCTTTCAGCTCATGCGTGAGGCCCAGAATGAGTACGACTGGAATCTGGACTTCGGTCAGATTTCCATGATCTGGCGTGGTGGCTGCATCATCCGTGCCCGTTTTCTTCAGAAGATCTTTGAGGCCTATCAGACTAATCCTGATATCGCGAACCTGCTTCTGGATCCATACTTTAAGAGCGAGATCGACCGGTGTCAGGCCAACTGGCGCAAGGTCGTGGCCACCGCCGCACTACATGGTGTGCCCCTCCCCTGCTTCAGCTCGGCTCTCTCATATTACGATAGCTACCGTAGCGAGCGCCTCCCCGCAAACCTACTGCAGGGGCAGCGCGACTTCTTCGGAGCTCATACCTACGAGAGAGTCGACCGGGAACGCGGACACACCTTCCACATCGACTGGCCGGTAAGTGGGCGGCCGCAAATCCAGGTGAAGCCCTGACTTCTTTGCCCGGCCAATATTACCCATCGAGGCTGACCATGGGGTCAACCTCTTGATCGTAGTCGACACCCGACAGCCCAAATCCAAAGAGCTTCAGGAAATCTTCCTGATATCCTGCGAAATCGGTAATCTCTCTCAGGTTTTCCGAAGTTACCTGAGGCCATATCTCATTGACCTCCTGCTGGACCTCAGGCTCCATCTCGAGATCATCAATCCGAATGAGCCCCTTGTCATCCAGCTTCGGCACCTCGTTATTGTATAAGTAAGTGGCGAAGAGTCGTTGGATCTGCTCAATAGTCCCCTCGTGGGTCCCCTTCTCCTTCATGATCCGATACAGAATGGAAATATAGAGCGGCACGACGGGGATTGCCGAACTGGCCTGAGTCACTAACGCCTTGTTGACTGAAATGAATGCGTTGCCTCCGGCATTAGCCTTAAGAAGTTCGCTGATCCGCTGCCCGGCTGCCCTGAGGTCAACCTTGGCCCGTCCAATCGTTCCGTTGGTGTAAATTGGCCAAGTCACCTCCGGCCCGATGTAGTCGTAGGCCACCGAGGTCGCATTAGGCGCCAGCAGACCTGCACCATTCAAAGCTTCCATCCAAAGTTCCCAGTCCTCTCCTCCCATGACGGTGACAGTGTCCTGAATCTCCCGTTCTGTGGCAGGCTCAATCTTTACCTCGCTAACTTCAGACCGGTCAGTGTCCAGCGTCCGGGCAGAGTAGTGCTCTCCGATGGGCTTGAGAACCGACTTATGAACTTCCCCGGTGCGAGGGTGCTGCCTTCTGGGAGAGGCCAGACTATAAACCACGAGATCAATCTGCCCGAGGTCCTCCTTGATGGCTTCCACCACCGTCGCCTTCATCTCGTCCGAAAACGCATCTCCATTAAAGCTTCTGGCGTAGAGACTCTCAGCCGATGCCGCTCGGTGAAAGGCCGCGGAGTTATACCATCCGGCTGTTGCGCATTTTCCTTCTTTAGGGGGGCGTTCATAAAACACTCCCATGGTCCTGGCACCGCTCCCGAAAGCCGCCGTAATTCTCGAGGCTAGCCCGTAGCCCGTCGAGGCACCAACAACGAGAACATTCCGCGGGCCATTCTCGATCGCCCCCTTGCTCCTGACATGGTCAATTTGTTCCTGGACATGCGCCGCGCATCCGGTCGGATGAGCCGTGAGACAAATAAACCCTCGAACCCTCGGCTTGATGATCATGGGCCGTACTCTCCCGACCCTCGTGAGGTCGGTCGAGCAAAACCTGTTACCGTTGGCAACTTTTAGTGATTCCCAACCCCGGACTGCCTGATCGAGGGCTGGACACGAACACCGCAAGCTTTCATATCCCCATCATGAATCTCACCGGTATGCGGGCAGTTGTCTTTGGAGGAACCTCAGGGATCGGCCTTGCCGTCGTGGATCAACTGGCTGCAGAGGGCGTGGATGTCCTTGCCGCGAGCCGCACGGCCACGGACAGGAACAAGCCTGAAGAACAAGCATCTCGGCACTCGGTCGACGTCCTCGACCGGGAAGACCTGAGCAAATTCTACGAGGACCATGGACCGTTTGACATAATGGTGAACACAGCCGTTCCTTCCAGCCGGGCTCAAGGTCCGTTCGCGGAGATGACACTCGACGGCTTCCAAGCAACTTTCGACAAGCTTTGGGGCTACGTGAACAGCGTCCGCCTTGGGCTGACGAGCCTCAACACCAACGCTTCAATCGTTCTGGTGAGTGGATTTCCCGCTAAGAAATGTCTCCCAGGGGCCTCTGCAATCTCAACAGTCGGCAATGCGATAGAGGGATTTGTCCGGGCCATTGCCCCTGAAATTTCACCCCGGAGAATCAACGCCGTCTCCCCGGGCATCATCGACACCCCGCTCTTCCCACAGGAGGGGGTAGCGCGAGAAGAATTTCTCCAGCAAACCACGGAAGCTCATCCCGTTCCCCGCCCTGGAACATCTGCCGAAGTTGCGCAGGCCGTTCTTTTTCTCCTCAAAAACGACTTTACCACGGGAACCGTAGTAGACGTTGACGGCGGCGCGACTCTTCCATGATCAGACAAGCAAGAATCTGAGCGGAACCGTCTAACGCTGCACCCGAGCGTTGCCTTCCCATATACTCCACACCTGCTCTTCATCAGCAGGCTGCCCGTAGTCTGTAAGCTGGGTAGCGGCAAGCGCACCCGTGGCCCACCCAAACTGAGCGCATTTTGCTCCATCCCATCCTTTAAGGATTCCATAAAGCAACCCTCCAACAAATCCATCTCCTCCCCCAATTCTGTCGAGGACCCCGATCTCCCGTGGCTCGATTACATGCCAGTCACCTCCATCGGCCACGATGCCTCCCCACTCGTGCAGGTTCACACTAACAACCTCACGAAGTGTGGTGGCGTAGATTGAGGCATTGGGAAACTGCTGTTTTACCCGGTCGATCATTTCCTTGAAACTGTCGATCTTGCCCCCGATATCCTCTCCCCCTGCTTCCGGGCCTTCGACACCCAGGCAAAGTTGAAAGTCCTCCTCATTCCCCACAAGAATATCCGCAAGGCTTCCGATCTCCTTGAAGGCCTCGCTCAACTCCTGCTCCCTCCCTTTCCAGAAAGTCGCACGGTGATTGAGATCGAATGAGATCTTGGTGCCGTATTTCTTAGCAAGACGGGCGACGTCGAGACAGAACTGTGTCGAATCCGGTGACAGAGCGGCTATCAATCCCGACATGTGAACGATCTGGGCGCCCTCCTCACCGAAAATGCGCTCAAGATCGAAGTCATCCGCCTTCAGGTCTCGCCCTACTTCTCCCGCTCTGTCATTCCACACCCGTGGACCTCTTGATCCCGTTCCGCTGTCTGCCATGTTGATCTGGTGCCGGTATCCCCAGGGGCCACCCTGCTCCATATCGGGACCTTCATAGTCCATATGCCGGCCTGCGAGGTTATCCTTGATGAAACGTGAAACCGGGCTGCCCTTGACGAAGGAGGTGAGAATCTTAACCGGGAGGCCAAGGTAGGAAGACACGCTACCCACGTTGGATTCTGCACTACTGGCAGTGAGAACAAAGTTGTCAGAGCAATGAAACGGCTGGCCGTTCAGTGGAGTGAGGCGTGTTCCCATCGAAGTAGGGATAACCATCGCATATTTGCAGTCGGGCTTGAGATCAATCATGGTGTGGCCGGAAAAGGGGTTCTTGGATGCTGAGAGTGTGGGTCGGCAGGTAGCAGGATCTCCAATGAGGAGCAAGTCCAACGGGAATTGAGTCGCTCATCAGCAGCGCGCAGCCCCCTCCCGTGGCCGCCATAGGCTCGCATCGCTTTTCTACCGAGGGCACTGTTAGATCGCTCACTTCAGTTATCTTGATTACTTGAGGGATGAGTTTTCATCTTACCCTAACAAGTTAAAACCGCTCCGGGTTGCGCAAAACAACTGCTTCGGGACATCACCTTATCGTGCGCCGCACTTCCGGGCAATTCAGGCTTGTTGGAGCGGACGTCTTTGGTTGTAGATCTTCCCCGCAAAGAATTTATCGCCTTCTTCTCCATTCGGGAAATTTGGGCGTTAAATGAGGCTCCCTAAGGGGGTTTCCTTACCACAACAAAGCTCACCAGACGGTATACCATGGCTAAAAAAGCAACCAAGAAGACCACCAAGAAAAAGACGGCCTCGCGCACCAGCAAGGTAGGAGCAGCAAAAGAGTTAGCTGCCACTGCCAAGAAATCGATCCTCCAGCCTGATGAAGCTGGTGAGATTGATGATGTTGCTGCTGTCAAAAAACTGCACGATGCCCGCGACGCAATCGTCAGCGAGCTCCGCAAGAATATTGTCGGAATGGATCAGGTCATCGACGAGGTTCTAATCGCTATTTTCTCCCGCGGCCATGGTTTGCTCGAGGGAGTTCCTGGTCTCGCTAAGACCCTCTTGGTCAGTTCGATCGCCAAGACTCTTTCCTTATCGTTCAAGCGAATCCAGTTCACCCCGGACCTCATGCCCTCGGACATCACCGGCAGTGAGCTTCTGCAGGACGATCCCGAGACCCGCGAACGTAAGTTCATGTTCACTAAAGGACCGATCTTTTCAAACCTTGTGCTGGCAGATGAAATCAACCGGACTCCTCCCAAGACTCAGGCAGCACTCCTTGAGGCCATGCAGGAAAAAATCGTGTCGGCTGGAGGTGACGATTACGCCTTGGACGCCCCCTTCTTCGTTCTTGCAACGCAAAACCCTCTTGAGCAGGAGGGAACCTACACTCTTCCGGAAGCCCAACTGGATCGCTTCATGTTCAAGATCCACGTCGGCTATCCATCACAGCAGGAGGAGATTGACATCATGCGCAACGTGACTTCTGGCAGTGGCGGCAGCCCTCAGGAGGTGCTCAGCAAAGCGGATATTCTCCTGCTTCAGGATCTTGTTGGCCGGGTTCCCGTGGCTCCCCATATCTTCCAGTATGTCGCGGCCCTTGTTCGTGCTACCCGTCCTTCTGAGGAAAACGCCCCCGGCTTCATCAAGGATTTCGTTTCTTGGGGATGCGGCCCACGCGCCGGCCTGAACCTGATCACCGGCGCCAAGGCCCGGGCTATCCTCCGCGGGCGCTTCGGCGCTTCTCTGGAAGACGTCCAAGCCCTAGCCGCACCCGTCCTGCGCCATCGCATGGGGCTCAACTTCGCAGCTCAGGCAGAAGGAGTAGACGCTGATCACGTGGTCGGCCGCCTCCTCGAGGAAATCCCGAGCGATAAGGAACTCTACGAAAAAGAAGAGGCATCGGCCTGATCTGATCAGCCGCCCAAGCCTACTCTTATCTTGCTTCCCCTGCGCTCCATGCAGGGGAAGAGGATGACCCCAGCCGGCCAACGGCCATATGCTTACCCGCGGCTGACAGCCCTCTTTCATTTCGATCTGACACACCCAACTACAAAGAAAGGGCGGCCGTGACGCCTCCCTAGCCATTCAAGATGCCTGAAGCGACCACCTCATCTAGAGAGCCTTCCCCGGAAGAATCCAGCAAACCACGCGGCCCTAAGTACCTCGACCCAGAGACCCTCTCCAAACTTGGATCGCTGGATATCGTGGCACGCAAGGTCGTAGAGGGCCTGCGAATTGGCCAGCACAAGAGCCCCAGCCGGGGTATCAGCTCGGAGTTCACCGCTTACCGGCAGTACGCTCAGGGTGACGAGACGCGCAACATCGACTGGAAAGCCTACGCCCGATGTGACCGATACTACATCAAGCTCTTCGATGCCGAGACCAACTTCGTCTCGAACATGCTCCTCGATGCGAGCCAGTCGATGACCTATCAGTCCGGCAAGATTTCCAAGCTTGAATACGCCAAGTATCTGGCGGCCAGCCTGTCCTATCTCACCATCGACCAGGGAGACTCTGCTGGAGTGGGGATCTTCGATGGGGAGCTGCAGAACTACATTGCTCCCAAGAGCCACATGGGAGTTCTCCACGATATTTCCTCTGAACTGGAGAAGGTCACCCCGGCGCCTCGAACGAATGTGGGAGCTGTTCTTCATGACTTCGCACATCGAATGACTCGCCGGGGATTTGTCATGCTTTTCTCCGATCTTTTCGACAACACCGAGGAGTTCATCGACGGGCTGAATCACCTTCGCTACGGGGGCCACAACGTAATTCTCTGGCACATTATGGACCCCTACGAGATCGAGTTTCCCCTGAATGGAATGTGGAAGTTCATGGGGCTCGAGGGCGAGGGCGAAGTCATCACCCAGCCGGGCCGCGTCCGTGCTAACTATCTGGAAGAGCTCGAGAAATTTGTCACCGGGATCAAGCGGGCATGCAACAAGTCCGGGGTGGAGCACGTGTTGGTGAATACGAAGGTTCCTATTGAACAAACTATCAGCAACTACCTCCTCCAGCGTTCTGCGCTGGCCAAGGCAAAATAATCAGATCCTGAAAAAACAGTGATCATGCCATCCCTCTTTTCGAGCACGACCCGCACCCTCGCCTTTTGCACGGTGGTGGCGCTTTCGGGTCTGGCCATGGGAAAAGAGGAATCCATCACCTCAGCGAATCATCCTGCTCTACAGCGCGCCCTGACCGAGAGCCCTGATGCCGACAAGAATGCAGACGGACAACTCTCTCTCGAGGAATACTCAGCTCTCCTCGGTCCGCAGCGACCTAACGATCCCGAAAACCCCAAGGCTCCTCTGCTCCCAGTGCGTCCTGATGGCAATCTCGTGATTCACGATTTTGAGGAGAATAACCTCGGGCAGAATTCCGGCTGGAGCCCCGTGCATGCAACACCCCTGAAGGACAACCCTCTAGGTGCTCTCGGAGGGAACTGGCAAAGGGAGGGAGATGCATTCAACCGGGACTTACAATCAGGCACCAAGATGATGCGGCGCAGGGTCGGGCCATTTGAAGGAAAGCTCTTCCTGACTACGATCAGCAATAGCCAACGCTCAGTAGGAAGTCTTCGCTCTCCTGTGTTTCTCCTTGAGCAGGATTATGTCCTGATCCGCATGAGCGGCGGCGGACATCCGGGCCAGATCTGCGTCAACCTGCATACCGCTGCCGGAGTTGTCCGAAGCGCAACAGGCAGCAATGACGACTACTTTGAGAACGTAGCCATGGACGTCCGGGAATTCCGTGGACAATTCGCGCGAATCGAACTTCGTGATCAGCACCGCGGCCTCTGGGGCCATCTCAACGTTGACGAGATTCTAATGACCTCCCAGCCGGCGGATTCCCGGGTCATCAGCAGCCGACCGGCCCCACCGGCCCCCACCGGTGGCCTCGTGATCTCCAGCAGTGGTCAGCATCAGGGAGTCCTCACTCTTGAAAATGGGCAACTCTCCTGCGGAGGCAAGCCCGTCGACTCCGAAATCTTTCTTACGGTCAATTCCCTGCCCGAGAGCATCTCAAGGCTCCCGGGGGCGATCCGACTGCTCAATGGAGAAGTCTGGAACGCCGAGGTGAAAACAGTCGAAGGAGCAGGCAGAAAGAAGCTTCTCAATATCCGGAGCCAGATCTTCGGCGAACAGAAAGTTCCGCTCTCTTCACTCGCGAGCATGGAGTTTGTTGCTGGCGAGCCGGGAGACAGCAGAGAACCAGGAACCTTCTACCGCAAGGACGGCGAACCGCTTCCTGGCAGTCTAATCTGGGTGCGCGCGAAGGATATCGCGATCCGCTCGCCCCTCGGCGTAATTCCCGTGCCTCGTGCCTCCGCCCTCCGATTTGTCCTCGCGAAGCCCACCCCACCCGAAAAGCGGATAGGGGACGAAATCGGACTTTCCGATGGTAGCATCCTTTTCGGCACTACAGCCTTCGAGGGCAATCAGCTCATTATCCAGCATGAAACTCTGGGAGAGATCAGGATCGCTTGGAGCAGCGTTCATTATCTTCGCCGCAATATTCCCAATCTGATCTGGGTCGATGAGGTTCCAAGAACCGTCATGGAGGCCATTGGCCCAGCCCTGCCTCCGCCGGCTCCCCAGCTCAACAGCACTGTCAGCGAAAGCCATGCGCGCTCCCTGCGCATCATGCCTCATACTGTTCTCCGGCTATCTCTCCCTCCAACCCAGGGACCGGCAATCTTTCGAGGACAGCTTCATCCTGTCCCTGGCAATCAAGCTCGGCTGGAAGTCACCCTCCTCCAAGGAGACTCCCCCATCTGGTCTCGCAAGATTCAGAGTCGCTTCGAACCCATTCCCCTCTCCCTCGACCTCCCCCGGAGCGAGGAACTTACCATCAAGGTCACATTTGACGGACCCTTGGCCTTCCCCTGCGGGGTAGACCTCCGGGATGCACACGTGATTCGCAGCAACAATCTCAACCCCGAATAAGGAAACACCTCATGGGAGCACTCAATTCAGTCGGACTATGGACCATCATTGGCCTGCTTGGCGTCGCAGTACCAATCATCATTCACCTCCTCTACCGGAAACACCGCCGCCAGACCGACTGGGCGGCAATGGAGCTTCTGCGCAAGGCTCTGGTTACCCGATCAGGTCAGGTCAAAATTGAAGACCTGCTCATTCTTGTCCTGCGTTGCCTCGCCCTCGCGCTCCTGGCACTGGCGCTGATGCGGATCACCCTCGACTCCAATTCTGCCATTGGAGAGAAACGAATCGGCATGGTTGTCGCCATTGACGCGTCCTACAGCATGAACCACGGTGAGTTTTCCCGCTTCAAGAGCGCGGTAGCAAAGGCGGAAGAAATCCTGAAGCAAACGGCAAAGGAAGGAGACCCCGTAAGCATCGTGCTGATGAGCAGCCGTCCCGAGATCCTTCTCCGGAGCGCCAGATATGACCCCGTTCAGGTCGAAACGATCCTCAAGGCACTGAATTCTGCAGGACCCAACTCCCTGAACCTTGAAACCAATATCGAACTCCTCGACGAGCTCGTGGCCGAGCTCAAGACTCCGGCCAAGGAAGTCTTCCTCATCACAGATTCTCAGGAAATGGACTGGGCGGAGCTCCCACCGGCGGCCCTCAACTCTCTCGAAAACCTTCAGGAAAATGCCAACGTCTTCGTCATTCCAGCAGTCACTGAAGGAGAAGATAACCTCGCAATTGAGAGCCTGAACTATACTTGGGGATCGCTCCGGAAATCCGGCGAGGCGCGCTTCACTGCACTCGTTCGCAATACCGGACGCAGCTCCGACGAGAGCGCAATCCTTGAATTTTTTATCGATGATACCCGGACCAAGCGAGTAGCCGTTGGCAGCCTTGCCGCGGGAGAATCCCGCCCCATTGAGTTTACCACTCAATTCGACAAGGCCGGAAATGTCCGCTTGCGTGCGGAATTAGTTAATAATGATGGCCTTGCTGACGACAATGTCCGCTACGCTGTGGCCCAGATCCGCCCCGGGATCCGCGTCCTCCTCCTCGAGGGTGATATCGAAAACGTCGTGGGCAACCGAAGTGGCGGTTATTATGCCAAGGTGGCGCTGAGCCCTCAGGACAGCGACGAGGAAGAAGGCGTGATTGTCAACGAAATCGATCCTGCTGATTTTGCCCTCGAAAAGCTCAAGGACTATGACGTGGTAGTGATGAACAACGTTCTCACCGTCTCTCCCTCATCGGCCAAGAGACTCAAGCGCTTCGTCTCCGAGGGTGGGGGCCTGATCGTCTTCGCGGGTGACCGGGTGGAAGCCTCCGCCTACAATCAGAGCCTCGGCGCAGCTGGAGAGGGAATCCTCCCCGCTGAACTCGGTGAAGTCTCCTCCAGCGAGACCGAAGAGGGCTGGACCATGGAAGCCGCCAAGTCTGACCACCTCCTCGCCCGACTGACTGCTCGCTACCCGGAAAAGCTTCTTGATGCCATCCGCATCACGAAACAGTTCGAAGCCACTCCGACAGAAAACAGCGAAGTTCTAATCACCTCCCAGTCGGGGAATCCCGTCCTGCTCAGTCGTTCAACAGGGTCCGGTACGGTTCTCCTTTTCACAACCTCGGCAAGCAAGCGCTGGAACAATCTCCCCCGGGAGCCACTCTACGCAATCCTTCTTCAACAGGCTGTCACAATGCTCACCAGTAATCCTGATCGCCTGCAGCTCACTGTCGGCAATGACGCCTCACTTCTCCTCACCAAGCGGGAAGCTGGTGAATTCGTTGACCTGTTGAGACCGGACACAAAGGAGCCCGAGGAGATTCGTGTCATCCAGAATGGAGATCAACTCGCAGCGCCTGTTTCTCTCACCAAGCGCGGGATCTACGAAATTAAAGCCGAAGAGGGCAAACCTGGCGTGGCAATTGCCGCCAATGTGAATGCCAGCGAATCCAACGTCCGGATCGTCGAATCCGCTGCCCTTAGCAACACTCTTGACTCCACTGGCGTGCAAGTTCTTAACCGCGAAGGGTCACCGTCCAAGGCCATCAAGGATGCCCGCCGCGGAAGCGAATTATCACAAAGACTCCTGCTCGCAGCTCTCATCGTTTTCATCCTTCAGAGTATCCTCGCCCGCCGTTTCACCAACCGCATCAACAGGGAGGACATCAAAGACCTTTCAACCACCCTGCAAATGAGCCAGGTCGCCGCCGCCCGCCGCAGCTAGCCAGTCACTTAACCTTTTTCGAAGCACACCACTAACGCCACACGCCATGTTCAAGAAACTGTTGGGACTTGATTCTACACAAGAGATCGACCAGTGGGAACTCGCCTTCCGAGGCGGCCCCTTTCTGGGAATTCTCCTTATCGTGGCTGCCATTGCCTTCGCGATCTTCCTCTATCGCCGTGAGCAACTGGTAACCCGTAACCGCCGCATCACCATGATTGTGCTCCAGGCGGCCGTCCTGCTCCTCCTGATCCTGGTTCTGATGCAACCCTACGCCAGGATCAGCACCAGCAACGAATCCAAGCGATCCATGATCGTAATGCTCGACACCTCCCGAAGCATGGCGATCGAGGACCCGAGGACTGCGGCCAGTGATGTCGAAGAAGCCGCCAAGGCCCTGGGCAAGATGGCCCTCGACGCTCCTGCCCTTGGATCTGACGATGCTCGGGGCATGAAGGAAGAACTGGGTTCCACCCGCCGCATCGATCTTGCCCGGGCCGCTCTCGCCAACAAGGACATGAAGCTTCTCGACCAATTGGAAGAGAGCTACGACCTCCGATTCTTTACCTTCGACTCTCAACTACGCAGCGAAGATGCCAGGGCCACCGCAACCCAGCCCGCCGATGATGACTCGCAGCCTGCTCCGCTGCCTGTTGCAGAAGGCATCTCCTCCCAGATCGGCAATGCCATCGAAGATGCCGTGGACCGGTTCTCGGGGCAACCACTTGCCGGGGCCATGGTCATCAGCGACTTTGCATGGGTTGAAGGCAAAGATCCCGTTAATGTGGCCCGCAGACTGAAAGAGCGCCGTGTCCCTCTCTACACCGTTCCCGTTGGCCTCCCCGCCCCACCAGACATCAATGTCCGCGGAGTCATCGCTCCGGAGGTTGTGTTCAAGGGCGACCGCGTTCCACTGCGAGTAAAAATTGAGTCCCGTGGATTTGCTGGAAAGGCGGTCCAACTCTACTTCCGGGTCAATGAGGACGAGAAGGAAAGCAAGCAGGTCACCCTCAAAAATGGAGTTCAGTTCGAAGAGTTCATGTTCATCCCGGAGGCCGAATCAGGAACTCTCGAGCTCAGCTTCGAGATCAAGCTGCAGGAGGGCGAGATCACCGAGGTCAATAATGCCACCACCCACCGGGTGCGGATTCTCGATGAAAAGATCAAGGTCCTCTACGTCGAAGGCATGCCAAGGTGGGAATTCCGCTACCTTCGCTGGGTCCTCCTGCGCGACCCCCGCCTCCAGGTCCAATTCCTTATGACTCAGGGTGACCCTGCCCTCGCGGCTTCCTCTCCGTTACATATCGGCCGCTTCCCCGAAGATCCCAAGGTTGCCCTTAAATACGACCTTATCATTCTCGGTGACGTCTCATCATCCTACTTTAATGCTGCCCAGACTCAGCTGATCGAGAAACTTGTCCGCGAACGCGGGGGATCGCTCCTCATGCTGGCTGGCCCCATGGCCGCNCCCTCCACCTATCGAGACAATCCCATCGGCGATCTCTTGCCCATCAACATCGGCACCGGNGGGACCTTCTACCCCGGNAANAATGTCTCTCCGGAAGTNACCGAAGATGGCCAGAAGAGCCTCGCGACCTCNCTCTCTCTCTCTCCNGATGTCAGTGCNCGCATCTGGCGTAACGTCAACTACATGTCTCTTCCCAATNTCGCGGGAGCAAAATCNGGAGCTACCGTTCTCCTGCGCCTTCCGAAAGCCAATGATGCGGAAGCCGACTACCCTCTGGTCGCTTGGCACCGGTATGGAACCGGCAAGAGCCTGTTTGTTGCAACTGAGGATCTCTGGCGTATGCGCCTTGAGGTAGGCGACCGCTTCCATGCCCGCTTCTGGGGCCAGACCATCCAGTTCCTCACCCTCTCCCGGCTCCTTGGGGCGAACAAGCAGATCAGCATCGAGACCGATAGCAATAGCTACAGCGCGGGGGATCAGATCCGCGTCTTCGCCAATGTGCTCACCGAATCATTTGAGCCCGTAGAAGGAGACAGCTACGAAGTCGTTCTTGAGGAGAAAGATAACCCGGACTCATCCACCACCATCGAGATGACCGCAGTCGAGAGCACTCCCGGCCTCTACGCGGGATCCTATCTTGCGGGCAAGGATGGCAATTACGAGATCAAGACCCAGCCACAGGACGCCGATATATCCAACGCCGCAGAATTTTCGGTCCAGACTGTCGATCTTGAGGACCGGGAAACGGCCATGCAGCCCGATGTCGCCCGTCAGGCCGCTGAAATTTCGGGCGGCCGGCAATTAAGCCTCGCCAGTCTGGGGGACTTCCCCAGCACTCTTCCCGAGGAGACACTCATCGCCAACACCGTTAAGATTGAAAGGGATCTCTGGGATACTCCCCTCTGGTTCATCCTCATCGCCGCCTTGGCAGGAGCCGAGTGGTTCCTGCGACGGAAAGATAACCTCGTTTAACCGAGATTGCACAACTCAACCACAGAATAAAACAATGGCCGAAGGACAAGACACCGGCATCGAGCAACGCCTCAGACAAGCCTACCGCGAGGAACGACGGTGGTATAACATCCGCGGGGCTTCCCGGCTTACCCTTTGGCTGATTGCTCTTCTGGCGGTAGCCTTTCTCATCGACTGGGGGCTCTTTGCCAAGACCCAGATGTCGGGCATTACCGGCCTGACTCTTCTTCTCGTGAACGTGGGAATCCTGATATGGGTCTACCACCGCGAATGGGGACAATACCTAAAGAGTTATGACCCTCTCACGACCGCCCTTGAGGTGGAAAAGCGCCACCCGGAGTTAAGCTCCCTTCTCGTCTCCTACATGCAACTCAAGGACGAGCCGGATGCTCACGAGGGTAATGTCTCGCAGGACCTGATCAAGGCCATGCGGGACCAAGCCATCGAATTCAGCCGCCCGATCGACTTCAAGGATATCGTGGACCTCGGCCAACTGCGCAAGATTGGAGCAGTCGCGGTGGTCCTTTTCCTCATCTTTTCCATCGCCGGGATTTTCAACAGAGAACACACCGGAGTACTCTTCCAGCGCCTACTGGGGAAGGATGCGGAGTATCCAACCAATACCGTGATCACGGGAACCAGTGAGAACCTTACTATCCGAGTCGGAGGAGAGCCGGTCATCACTGCTACGGTCGCGGAGGACGGAGACATCCCCGAAAACGGCCGCCTCTTCTTGAAGGACAAAAATTCCTCCGAGGCGGCGTGGAAGGAAGTCCCCATGAAGCGGAGCGAAGACCCTACGAACAAATTCTCCTTCAAACTCAAACCTGTAGATCGGGACACACTCTTTTATGTGAAAATTGGGGACGATCGCAGCGAGCAATACACCATCAACGTCATCACCTCTCCGCGAATCGAAAACGTCGATATCGCCCTCCAATATCCGGAATATATGAATCGGGATGCCGGAACCTATGACGACCTGAATCTTGAGGTTCCGGAAGACACCACCGTGAAGTGGACTGTCCGGTGTAATACTCCTGTGAGTTCCTGGGAAGTCCTTGTCCCCTCGGATTGGGGAGAGCAGACCGCGGAAAACAAACCCGACGAGTCCGACCCCGAGACAGATAAGGACGCACCTAAGTTTCGCTCTATTCTCGCGGATCTCGATGAGGCAGGCACCACCGCCACATTCGAAATCCCTGTCGCCAAGGCTCTCAAGTATTCCTTCCGGTGGACTGAAAAGGCCAATGGATTCCAATACGAAGACGTTCAATATGGAGTCAAGGTAACAACCGACGGGCTCCCGGACGTGGACCTCATCGAACCCCGGGAAGTTGGTTATGCTACCGTCGGTAAGGTCGTCAAAATGGAAGCCAAGGGAACCGATGACATTGGCCTCGATAAAGCCTGGCTGGTCTACTCTCTCAATGGGGCCGACGAAACCAAGATCGAGATCTTTAATTTCGAGGGAGATACCAACAAAACCTTCAATTACAGCTGGAAACTCACTGACGACCTCAAGGAGCTCAAGCCGGACGACCGCGTATCCTTCCAGATTGAGGTTGCAGACAGGCATCCTGACCGGGAAATCCACCTGCGGCGCACGGCTCCGCGACAATTGACTATCGTTACTCCCGAAGCTTACCTAGAATGGTATCGCACCGAATACGGATCGCAGATCGAAGAACTGAAGCGTTCCCGCAATCAGGAACTCGCTGCCCAGAAGGCGGTAACCCAGATACAGACCGAAGAGGGCATCGAACCCGTCAAAGAAGAAGATGATGACAACGAATAGCAAATTACTCAGTGTGACGTTCGCCACTGCGAGTCTTCTCATGGTTCCGGGCTTCGCCCAGGAGCAAAATGAGAAAGCTGACAGCATCATTGGCACCAAGCAGCGTCTCGGCACGGAAGTCAACCGCCAGAATGGGGTCGGTCGCAAGATGAATTCGGTCGTGCGACGCCTCAGCTTCCTCCTTGAAGATCTGCAATCGAACGGACTCGGCGAGGAGGGCAATGCCACAACTCTTGGCGAAACTCGAAATGCTCTCGGAGGACTCCGCACCCAGAAAATCGTAGCTGCTCGCGATGAACTCTCGAACGCTCGTGAGAAATTCCAGCCCGGCAACCCAGAAGTCGCCCACCCTCATCTCACGGAAGCAGGAAAAACGATCGAGGAAATCGTGGAAGAACTTGGCAAGATCATCTCCGGCGCCAACACCGTTCTCGTCGACGACCTCCTCATCAAGCAGATCCGGGAGATTATCAAAACCGAGGAGGTCATGCAGCGCCAGACCAAGCAGTGGGGCATCGAGGCATACACAAATAAAGACGCCGCCAAGGTGGACCAAGCTCGGCTGGGCAGAGCCCAGCAAGCTGTCATCGATCGATACGGACAGTTTTTCCAGACTCTTGTCAAAGCACGCAAAGAAGCTGTGGACGAAGAGACCCTGAGTAAATTTGGCCGGGCAGAGCTCTCCCTCCTTGAGAGTAAACCCGTCGCACACATGGCTCGAGCCATTGAGCAGATTGCCCAGACCAAGGCTGCCGATGCGGTGACAGATCAGGAGAAGGCCTTGGAGGCTCTCCGCGAAGTGGAAAAAATTCTCGCCGCTGAATCCAGCGGCATGTCGGACCTTGTTGCTGATATCGCCCAGATCCTTGCCGATCAGAAGGATCTTCAACAGGACACAGTGCAAGCCGACGGAGAGGTATTCAAATCCGAGCAGAGCCAGCTGGAAGCCCGTCAACTGGAGATTGGCATCCAAATCGAGGAAGTGGCGGCAGAGCACCTCGTTGAAGAAACGACTCCGGATGCCGAGGACCCACTCCGTGATGCACTCACCGAGGCAGAAGAGCACGTGAGTGTCGCAGCAGCAGAAATCAATACCGGAAACAAGGATGGCGGCATCAAGGCTCAAAGCGATGTCATCGCCGCTTTGGAAAAGGCCCTCGCCGCAGCGGAAGCTGGTGCAGAAGCCGAGCTCGGCTCCGGGGATGGCCTTTCCGACGATGGCTTCGGCGATGACGGCTTCGGCGACGATGGCTTCGGCGACGATGGCTTCGGCGACGATGGCTTCGGCGATGACGGCTTCGGCGATGACGGCTTCGGCGATGACGGCTTCGGGGCAGACGGCTTCGGGGCAGACGGTGCTGGAGCAGGTGCCGGAGCAGGTGCCGGAGCAGGTGCCGGAGCAGGTGCTGGAGCAGGTGCCGGAGCAGGTGCCGGAGCAGGTGCTGGA
>NZAC01000031.1 GCA_002686085.1 Roseibacillus sp.
CCTCGTGCTCCTCGTGCTCCTCGTGCTCCTCGTGCTCCTCGTGCTCCTCGTGCTCCTCGTGCTCCTCGTGCTCTTCCCTAAGGAGTTCTTCCATCTGCTCCCGGATGGCCTCCTCACGATTTTGGTCGAGCGCCTCGAGCTCTTGCTCCCTCTCCTCGAGCTCTCGTGCGCGCTCCTCGATCTCCGTCAGTTCCCGCTCCAGTTTCATTCTTTCGAGGTCAAGAATTCCTTCGAGATGATTCGCGATCGCTTCCTCGAGTTCCAGACGAAGGGCCTCCTCTTCTTCCTCCTCTCCATCATGGAGTTCCCCGACGATGCGGTCAGCAATCAGCTCGTTGCGGTGAATGGAAATAAAGGCCTCCGCCGCCTCCCGACCAATGTCTTCGAGCAGGATGTAAAATTCACCAACCACCTCTCTGGCGGTCTGCCATAGTTCGTGCTCGAATTCTTCATCCTCCGCTTCTGAGGCGTCGTTGATATCGTCCAGAGCTTCCGGGCAATGCTCTTCAAGGAACACAGCAATCTCTGCGTTAGTGCGCCTATCAAGATCCTCGTCCACTTCGTGGTGCCCCTCTCCAAATGAGGGAAGAATGGTGAAGATGAGGAAGGCGCTTGTAATACTCGCGGCTGATAATTTCATTGTTTGTGCTTTTTTGAATTCCTTGTCGCAGGCGACGTTTCCTTACTCATAAGGGTTTCGCAGACGGCTGGCAATACGGCATTGGTGAGCTGGAAGGTGGCCTTGGGGCGGCACTACTCTGTTAGGGGAGAAGGCAAGTTCGCTCAGGCACACAGGGTGTTTAGCTGAGACCTTACTGCTTGATTGGCGCAGTAAGGGTCCTTGTATTTTTTTCCATAAGTCATCAGTTCACGAGCGAGAGAGGTCACGATATCCTTATGGCGAGGATCACGAATACAATTGGTCAATTCGTCGGGGTCTTCTTTCAGGTCCAGAAGCCAAGGCTCATCGGAGCTGGAAAGAATCAGTTTGTATCTAGGGGTAACTGCTGCGATCCATCCGACCCGATTGCTGTCGGTGCGGCTCGTAGACCGGAGAAACGTCGTATCACGCCAGCCGTTCGGGGTATTTCCAGTCTTGAGAATTCTCGAGCAGTCACGACCGTCCTCCCTTCCAGCTGATTTGACATTCATGAGGCTGAGCATCGTGGGAAGAAAGTCGACTGTGTTGAGTGCCTGATTCACCTGCTTACCCCGTGGAATGGTGCCTGGATAGCGCACAACGAAGGGAACCTTGGCAGAGGCTTCAAGAGGAACGCCTTTATTCTGACGATGGTGTTCGCCGCGCATATCTCCATGATCGGCAGTGAAAACGAAGATGGTGTCCTCAATCAGGCCAAGCTTCTCCAGGTGCCGGAACAGACGACCAACATTGTCATCGATACATTTCATCATCCCGTGATATTGCGCCATCCGGTAGTGGCACTTGGGCGTCGGCTTAGCCCACGAGGGAGCCATGTCCGCTTTTTTATCATAGGTTCTTGGTTTTGTGACAACCGCGTCATCAAACATTGAGTCATAAGGGGCTCGAACCGTATCCGGGCCATGTGGATCAGGGATGCTCAGCATGTAGCAGAATGGATTTTCCCTGTTTGCGGTGATGAAATCCATGGCCTTGGAGGTGAGGAAGTCTGTTGCAAACGAGTTCTCGTCCGCTCCGGCAACTGAGTAGCTTGGCTTTCCATTCTGACGAGCCTTGACGCGTGGTCCTTTTGAGGTGTCCTCAAATTGCTTCCAGTGACCGCGGTTAAACATGTAGCGGTTATCATCGAAGCCGAATTTTCGTAATGGAGCCCACTGGGGTTTGCCCTGTCCATCGAGATGCCATTTCCCGCCATAGCCCGTAGAATAGCCTGCCTTCCCCAGTATTTCGGCGAAGGAAACCACCTCGTCTCCAAGCTGTATGCTGTTATTTGTGACCGGTGTGTTTTGGGGATATTGGCCACTGATAAATGAAGAGCGGGAGGGGGAGCAGACAGGAGTCGCGGCGTAGAATTTGGTGCAGATTGCTCCTTCTCGGGCAATGCGGTCAATATGGGGAGTCTCGCAGACTGCGCCCTTTGCTCTTCCCCACATGTAGGCCTGCTCTGGGGGAAGGGTTTCGCGATAGCAGCCGATTGTACGAAAATTCAACTCATCGCAGTGGATGATGACAAGATTTGGTCTTCGGGGAGAATCATTCACGAGTGCCTTCGCTGCGCCTGCTGACGAAAGGGCGCTGCCTGAGGCCGCGGTAGAGGATTTAAGGAAGTGACGGCGTTTCATTTGGTAAGCAATAAGTAGAATGGTAAATTTTTCATCAGCTGTTGAGCAGGGAAACCCTGCTCCAGAGCGATCTAAAGCTGGTCCGTAATGGATTCAATCAAGGGTGCAAACTTCAGTTCAATATCCTTCAGGGTAAGAGGAGCAGACTTCTGAAAGTCTGGTTCAAATACCCGGTCAATCAGCTCGGATACCAGCGTGGAGTCAGAAAAAGAGACGTTCAATTCCCGGTTGATATGGAGGCTGATCGTGTCGAGGTTGGCAGAACCTACCGTGGCCCATCCATCACATACCATGGCTTTCAGATGAGTCATTCCCGGGTAATGATATACTCTGACCCCAGCGTTGAGAAGGTTTCTGGCAGTGACAGAGTTGCCTGCATCCATGATCTGGTGATTGGCCCTCTCAGGTAGGATGAGCCGGACATCGACCCCGCGGTTTGCCGCGGCCTTGAGTTCAGCCTCGATGGTGTCCGAAGAGAAGTAAGGCATTTCGATCCAGACACGGGCACGGGCACCGCGAATAGCCTGCTGCATGGCGAGAACGATTTCATTGCGGGCTGTCAGGACATCCGTGCGCAGTAGTCGGAGAGGGGACCCCAGCGCCTCTTTAACTTGAATATCCTGCGGCTTCACAAACAGGGCAAAGTCACCGAGCGGGCCATTCCTCCTCCATGTCTGATCGTAATCCCTGCTCAGGGCATCCACGACAGGGCCAGTTACACTAACCATGAGGTCATGCCACTCGTGGCGTGACTCACGACCAAGATTCATACCGCCGAGGAATGCGACTTTTCGGTCAAAGATATGGAGCTTTGTATGGTCAGTGATCAACCATGGGTTCAGTGTTTCACGAAGCAGAATATTGGAGTTTTCCTCGATGAGGTATGCGCCAATATCCGCAGGCTGCATAAATCCCTGCGGAAGACCTGAGGGGGGCTGCTTCCCATGAGCCATCGTACTTCCAAGGTCATCAAAAATGACCCTTACAGGAATTTTCTCTGCTCGAGCCCGCAGGAGGTCCGCGCAGCGAACACCGACATCGTCGTTATCAAAAATGTAGACCTGGCTGTCCACTGAGTGGCGGGCATTGGTGAGCTCCTTCTCAAAAGCCGCGAAAAATTCGCGGCCCCCGATGTGATAGGAAAGCTCTCCGGGAATTCGGCTTGGCAACCCCGCCCTGTCGAGATGGAGTTCGAATTCCGGGGAGCCTGGTCGAGGAGGTTGACCAGACAGGAATTTGGTTGGTTGCAGGGTTGGGAGATTGTTGTCGAAGAGGGTGGCACCACGCCGGCGGGACAGGGTGATTCCGAGGTGATACGTGGTGAGAGGATGTCGGATAATAGACCCAATGGTCGAACGGAATGCAGTCTTGAGCAGGGGACGTTGTAACGTGGCGTGCTCTATTCCGTGCAGTGGCGTTGGTGCGTTTTCTTCAACGCGGCGGCCGGGTTGCTCCGCTCCGAACCCGGCCAGCGCGAGAGCTGCCTGAAGAACGGCTGTTCCGGAGAGGTATAGAAAATAGCTTCGCACTGGAGGGAAAATGTTTCAGCGGGGCACCGCAGATGGCTCCCCGGGAGGAGACAAGTTATTTGGCTGGGCGCACGGCAAAGTAAGATCCGGCTACGACTTTCTCGGCAAGAAGAACATTGATCGAGACCTCCCGACCTGACTCCTGATGGGAAGGGTCACCTCCGCCAAAGTCCCAGAACCATCCTTTGTATTTTCCCGAGAGGGCCTCCAGAACAAGACCTCGCTCAGTTAGGATAAGCTTCCAATGGCAATTGTCTGTGACCCTTTTGGCCAGTCGAAGGGCCGGGGTGACTATCAGGTTTGGGCCTTCAGGACGGGTCTTGGCCCGATCATCACGGGCAATCACCCATCCTCTGAATTTTCCTCCAGCTGCTCTGACCAGGTATCCGTTTTCGGTTTCGACAAACTGCCATCCCGAGGAGTCCAGAGCTTTGCTCGCAAGTGAGATTCCATCCGCGATCTCAACCGCACCCTCCTTACTTACTTTCGCACGGTCTGTCACATCGATAAACCAACCTTTAAACCGGGAAACGACCGGGCTCAGGGTGCGTATCCCGCTGATGCTCTTGGCGCCGGGCTCCTTTTCTTCTCTTAATCCCTCGATAAAGGCGTCATGGCCCTTTGCGGCTGGAGGACTTCCTGCAGGGGCGATAACGGACAGCGTGGCAAAGGTGGTGGCTGAAAGAGCAATCAGGGTGAAACGCCTCATGGTGCTGGCGTGTTACCACCGAAGTGAGTGGAAAGTCCAGCAAGAGGGGCTATTTCGATTCGGGGAAATGACGACAAACACTACGACCCACGGTCTCTTTTCATATCGAACCAAATACCGGCTCGCTTCTTACTGTTAGAATTTTGAGCCTGTCTAGAGACCCAGTTCGATGAGCTTTTCCTCAATTGCCTCGGCCCAGATTGCGTAACCTTTCTCCTTTGGATGCAGGAAATCAGGCATGATATCCTTCGGAAGTCGGCCGCTCTCCTCCAGGAACCGCTCATTGATGTTGAGATAGTGGACACGTTTGCCGTTGTGGAAGGCAGCCAGCTTTTCATTAAGGGAGTCATTGATACCTCTCTTTCTTCCATCCGGCATTTCGTCCCGGGGAAAGACCCCGAGGAGGAGGACTCTGGCATTCGGGCAGCGGGCACGTAGAATGGAGAGGATTCTCTCCACCCCGTCCGCCGTTTCGCTGGGGTCCTGCTCACTGTGCCCCGTGTTGTTGGTGCCGATCATGACCACTGCGACCTTGGCTTTTTGTTGCCTGCGCAGGTTGCCGTTGTTGAGGCGCCAGATGACGTGTTCAGTGCGGTCGCCTGAAATCCCAAGATTGAGTGCCTTGCGCTTCCCGTAGTATTTCTGCCAGATCTCCTTCCCGGAGCCTTCCCAGCCCTGAGTTATGGAGTCGCCAATGAAGAGAAGGTCGTGGGCCTCGGAATTTGCTTTCTTGTTCATGTCGAGATGGCGGTTCTTCCACCATTCCTGGCCGAGGCGATCGTCGGGAAGGATGGCGCTGTGGGCGCGGTAATTCTTCTTTAGGTCGCGATACTTCTGTTGGAGGCCCTTCAGGACGTCGGCATAGCTGGGATCTTCATGAACGCTTTTCATCTGCTGTGGGTCCTTCTCGTTGTCGAAGAGTTGCCATTCCTTGTATTTCGGAACGTAGAAGAGCGTGTAGCGCTCGGTACGCACGCCGTCGTGGGCGGCCACCTGGTGCGTGCTCTCGCCATAGTAGGTATAGTAGACCGCATCGCGCCAGTTCGCGGGCCTTTTCCCGCCGTTCCGGAGGAGTGGGACGATACTGTGGCCCTGCATATCGGCGGGAGTCTTGGCGCCGCAGACGTCCAGAAAGGTAGGGCCATAGTCGATGTTTTGAATGAGGGCCTTGGTCTTGGAGCCGGCCTTGATCACGCCGGGCCAACGGATGACGAAGGGCATCTTGAAGCTCTCCTCGAACATCCAGCGCTTGTCATACCACCCGTGCTCACCGAGGTAGAATCCCTGGTCGCTTGAATAGATCACGATGGTGTTCTCAGCCAGGCCGCTTTCGTCGAGGTATTTCAGGACGCGTCCAACGCCCTCGTCTACGCTGGCGATGCTCTTTAGATAGTCCTTGATGTAGCGTTGGTATTTCCAGCGCACGATGTCTTTCTTGCTGAGCTTACCTGCCTTCATGTCCGCAATGAACTTCTGGTTTTCTGGCTCGTAGACGGCGTCCCATGCCTTCTTCTGGGATTCGTTCATCCGCTGGTACTGGCGATTGACGATGCCACTGGAGAAGTGATCGGGGAAGAGGTTGGGCCCGTTGAATTTCATGTCGTGGCCCCAGTACATGTGCTTGTCGATGCCCATGGCATGTTCCGCAAGCACCTTGCTGCGGCCGGCGTAGTCGTCGAAGAGGCTGTCGGGTTCCGGCATGGTGACACCCTTGAAGAGTTCGAGATGCCGCAGAGCTCCGGACCAGTTGCGATGAGGAGCCTTGAACTGGATCATAGCTACGAAGGGCTTATCCTTGTCTCGATCTTCCTTGATCCATTTCAGTCCGAAGTCGGTGACAAGGTCATTGCAATGGCCCTCGTAGCGCTTGCGGCTTCCATCCATCTCGATAAAGTCCGGGTTGTAGTAGGCGCCCTGGCCCGGGAGAATGCGCCAGAAATCGAATCCGATGGGATTGGAGTGCAGGTGCCACTTTCCGATCATCGCGACTTCGTAACCGGTATTGCGGAGGAGCTGGGGGAAGGTCTGCTGCCGGCCGTCAAAGTGGGACGAGTTGTTGTCGAGAAAACCGTTCAGGTGGCTGTGCTTGCCGGTCAGGATGTTGGCGCGGGAAGGGCCGCAGATGGAATTTGCGCAGAAGGAATTCTCAAAAAGCATGCCCTCATTGGCGATCCGGTCGATATTTGGAGTGGGAGCAATATCGTCGAAAAGGCCTCCTGGATACGCTGAGATCGCATTACAGGCGTGATCATCGGAAAACATGAAGATGATGTTGGGCCTTTTGCCAGCTACCGCACATGGGAGAAGAAAGAATCCAAGGCAGCAAAGGGAGAGGAGGGAATGGTTCATGACGAGCCCCAGCAGAGCAGACCATGTCGCTTTGGACAAGCGTGGCGGGCCGTCTCTCTGTGAACAGGGAGGAAGTTCTGTCATTCGACGGGTTGCATGGTGACAGGTAAGGCACCAGGAGATATGATCCGGAAGTGGAGAACAGTAAGATATTGCATTCCTCGGTAGCGAGAGGGGTTGTCAACGTTTCCCGCCGGACAACGAGATGAGAATACGAGAGAGATTACGAATGTCTCTGGTGGTGGTTTCGCTTGGGAGCGGGTTGGCGGGCGCAGAAATCGAGCCCTCGGAGGAAGAAGTGAGATCAGCGATTAAGAAGTCCATTCCTCTCCTTGAAAAAACTACGATTGGGACAAGTGAACATCGTGGTTGTTTTACCTGCCATGGCCATGCAATGCCGGTTGTTGCTCTTGTTGAGGCTCGTCGACGTGGATTTGTTATTGATGAAAATAACATCAGGGAGCAGCTGGAGCACACTCTGGCTGATTTGAAAGTGGGCAAGGAACGTTATCTTGATGGCAGAGGGCAGGGTGGTGGGTTTACCAGAGCGGGGTATGCGCTTTGGATGCTTCAGGAAGCGGGGTGGAAACCAGATGAGATCACCGGAATTGTGAGCGGTTATCTTGTGCGAGATGAGAAAGCGGATCATTGGAAGAGTAATACGAATCGTCCCCCAACGGAGTTCAGTCCCTTTACGGCGACTTATCTTGCACTTGAGGCGATTGACCAGTTCGGCACGGAGGAGCAGGCTCTTCGGATCGCAGATAGGCAGAAAAAGGCACGGGAGTGGCTGTTACAGACAAAGCCAAGAGAGACGGAGGAACGGGTCTTTCAAATTCTGGGTCTTGGGCAGTTGGGAGCCAGTGAGAAGGCGGCCGAGGCTGCGGAGAATTTGCTTCAGTTACAGCGAAGTGATGGAGGCTGGGCGCAGTTGCCCGGGAAGAGCCAGCAAAGTGATCCTTACGCCACAGGCTCCGTTCTTTTCGCCTTGCGACGTGAGGGCTTCCTCACGGTGATGGATAAACGCTTTCGGCGAGGCCTACGCTTTCTTATCGACACCCAGCATGATGATGGCTCATGGCACGTAAAGAGCCGCAGTAAACCATTCCAGAAATACTATGAGAGTGGTTATCCTCATGGGAAGGACCAGTTTATCTCAATGGCGGCCGGAAGTTGGGCGACGCTGGCTCTTCTGCAATCAGACATCGTAGAAGAAAATCCGTAATATTCTTTCGAGAGCAGAACGCCCAAGATGGTGAAAAGCAAAGGTGCCGTGTTTGTGCAGAGGGCGATACTGGCCGCGAGGGCGTGCCGCGGCAGGATAGCTGCCGCATTCTGCCTATGGAGCGTTCTCAGCTGTGGTCTGGCGAAGGCTCAGGGGGAGGAGCTGGTAGAGTATCTCACGGCTGAAAAACATCTGGAGGAGCGTCAGTGGGAGAAGGCTCACAACCTCTACAGGATGGTTGTTGATAGAGGGCCCGAATTTCTTCGTCTCTATGCGAAGCTCGGAATGTTCCGGGCCGCTGTAGGCCTCGGTGAAGGTGCTGCCGCCTTGAGTCTGCTGGACTTTTTAGGGGATGACGCCGAGCTCTTGCCGCGCGACCGTGAGTTCTGGTCGGCTGCCACCGCTCTCGAACGCGCGCAAATTCCAATCGAGGAGGGGGTCAAAGACTCGATTCGGCAACTTGAGGAGGCGCTCAAGGGTATTGAGGGCAGGCATTCACATATTCGGCTACGCGTTGAAATACGTCTGGTAATGGCAGAGCTATTGTTACGGGCGGGGCAAGGTCGGCGAGCGATTCAGGTTCTCACAGATAGTCTGCCGGAGCTGCGCTCAGGAGAGTGGGCAGGCCTGCGTGCATATCAGAAGGCTCGGCTGGCGAGAATATACATGACAATTGGTGAGCGGGACTGGGCGGTGAGTCTGCTGGAAGAAATTCGCCACGACCCTCATCTAGACTCCCGACATTTCAAAGTTGCAGAGGCTTTTATAGAGGAGCGCGACCTGAGTCAGAGCGGTGTCATGGGACTCGTCATTCGAGATGAGCCGGCTTGTCTATCTGTGGAATCGCCCGGATCTTTCGAACTTCGGATCACAGCGAGTAAAGGTGAGGGAAAACAGCGGATCTCGGAGAAGGGGCGGGTGGTGACACAGTGGTTTAATCTTCGGGAGGACCCATTCAGGACTGTGAACTTGCTCGCGGGAGGGTCTCTTCTTGAAGTCATGGACCCCTCTGGGACCTCAAGCTCGTCCGCGCCCGACCCGGTAATGATTGAGCTCCTTGAGAGCTCTTCTGCGCGAGTTCGTTTTCGGAGCCGACATCTGTCTCTCCCTTTCCCCGGATTTGAGGAATATACGGTTTATCCAAATGGTCAGATTTTCATTCTCCTCGGAACGGAGGGGGCCCCGGTGGATCAGCCCAGAATGGAGCTCCTGCTCACGACTCCCCTTATTAATACTTCTGATGGTTGGCGGGTTATAAGTCCCACGAGGAATCTGCCTGTAAAAGCTGGTGTTACCTTCGAGGGGCCGCATCTGCTATTGTCGCGGTTGGGTTTTGCGGGCAGGCATTGGGCAGTGCCAGATGACCTGCTCCTTTTGCCAGGGACTGCAGGGGGTCGGCTGATTACCCAAGTGCCTCCTCATGCGAGGCTTTCCGTGCATAGGAGAGTTTCGTGCGAAGAGTGCGGGAAAGGCGCCAGAATGGCTCTGCAGCTGCGGATCATGCCAACGTTTCTTGAACAGCCCGATCTCGCGGAGAAGTATCGAGAATGTTATCAGCATCCAGCAAATCTGGTTATCCGTGAAGGAGAACTTGTTATCGATGATTCAGGAGATCTGAATTCTGATGGGTATAATGAAGGTGAGGGATGCCATGTCGTTCGAGGAGCAAGAGAGGTAGAGTTACGCGCTGGGCTCCACGACCGGACAGATCCCGTGATAAAGTTTGTGTTACCGGGGCTTGTGGGGCTGCCTGATGTAAGGATTGATGGCAAGATCGCAAATTCTTCATGCTATAATTTAAGCTGGGTGGACCGCGACACCCTGATCCTTCGTTGGAACGGAATAGTCCCTGCGGGAGGCCGTGCGCGGTTCGCTCTGGAATAGGGAGGGGAGATGAAATCCCCTCATGCATTCTCGTCAATACCTAGGTTGTAGGTTAAGACTCTCCCCGATGAAATGGTATCAACACAAGGTAGTCCGGAAGCAGTGGCTGCTCCTGCTCATGATCCTGGTGATGTGCCTGATTCTGGGCCTCCAGACTTTCGGTCCTGATGGGGCTGATGAGCGGTTTATGGTTGTCCCTAAAGAGATCGTTACCAGCTGGCAGGCGGTCCGCTCCGGAGAGGCGACTATTAACGACGTCTCTACTCTCTCCACCCTCGTTACCAATACCATGTTGCATGGAGATGCGGGCCATCTGGCATTTAACCTTCTGTTCTTTTGGATTTTTGGGGCATTGGCTGTGGAGCTTCTGGGATCACGCTGGATGGTGGCGGTATGCCTCCTGACGGCGGTATCGGGATCACTGGGTCATGTGTTTCTTAATCCTCTTGAGAATCACTACTTGCTTGGAGCTTCCGGAGTGGTGATGGGTTTCGAGGGATTGTATCTAGGAATGGCAGTACGCTGGCGATTGCCAGATCCCAATGTATTCCCTCTGGCCCGGCCTGTGCCCCCTGCTAATCTCGGGATCCTGACAGTAGTTGGGATCTCATTCGATTACTATCGCCTCATGGAGCGTGCTGAAGTCAATGTTGCGTATGGGGCACACCTTGGGGGGTTCATGATGGGTCTCTTCCTTGCCTGTTTTGTTGTCAGGAGGCCCAAGCTCGCAGAGGCGAGATGATGAAATGAACTCGCCCGAGGAGCATCATTTCTTCAGCTCACAAAAAGTCCGCATCTTAGATGCGGACAATTGGAAGGCTTGAGGCTCTTAGTGAGCCAGCTTGTCGAAGGGTAGTGCGGATCAGCTTTTCCCGATCTTGGCGGGATATTTGAGCATCGTGCGGACTTCTTTTTGATTCATTCCATCCACTTCTGCCTGATCGACTCCGAGCGCGACGAGGCGCTTGCGATGATCTGCCTGACGGCGCCGCCTCGCAGCTCCGCCCTTGCGAGGGCGAGTCAGATGCGTCTTCATGAACTTTCTCTTCGTGCGCATATCGGAATGGAGTTCGGTCAGGAAAATCCCCGTGGGGGGGCGGGTAATAGGCTCTCTCGGGCTTCCGGTCAACCTGAATTGTGGGGAGAAAGGGTCTGGTATTACGGGGACCTCTCCGCAAAATCTGGTATTTATGAGTGATTGGCTTCCCGCTCCGCTATCTGGCAAGGATAAGAGCTCTCCATCAAGGAGCTAGTTGAGGTTATAGACAGGACTTGCCATATCATCGATATGGCTTGGATGCGGTCGAGCGATGCTATTCCCCGTGGGGGGTGATTGCCCTCCATGGTCTCTTAATTTAAGGATGGAGAGATACGGATTGTTGATGGGGCAACGGAGTGAGACCTCGCAGATGTAAGAAAGTGGGCGGAGCAATAGCTCTCTGTTCTGATAATTATGTCATGGAACCGGGACTTTATGGGAGACTTTCACTAAGCGAGCGGGAAGGTTTATGGTTGGGTTCTGCGTCAACCGCCTCATCCTTAGGCAAAGAGAGACTATGAAGAATACTCCACTTGAAGAGTTGCTGAGGCTTTCACATGAGATTGGCAGGGAGGATCGTCGACTTGCCATCCTTGGTGAAGGTAATACCTCAGCTCGGATCTCGGATGATGAATTCCTCGTCAAGGCCAGCGGCTCATGCTTGGAGAACCTGCGGAGCGATCAGGTAACTCGCTGCCTCTCGAGCAAGGTGCTCACGCTCATGGAGGAGAGCGAGCGGTTACTTTCCAACGAGGAGGTTGATGAGATCCTCCTTGCGAGTAGATGCGACCCAGGCGCGAAAAAGCCGAGTATCGAGACGATGTTTCATGCCTGGCTTCTCTCCCTCGATGGCGTTGATTTTGTGGGTCATTGTCACTCAGAAGCTGCCAACAAGATTCTATGTAGTGCCAGAGCGCGTGACTTTGCGGAGAACCGTATCTTTCCCGACGAGATTGTATGCTGTGGGCGGGCCTCAGTCTTTGTAGAGAATTGCGATCCGGGCCTTCCGCTTGCGCTTGGCATCCAGAGAGAGACGCGGGAATATATTCACGAGCATGGAGAGGCTCCGCGGTTAATTTTGTTGGAAAATCATGGAATCATTGCCCTTGGAAAAACTGCTGATGCTGTGCTCGCGTGCACATTTATGGCAGACAAGGCAGCGAATATCTTTCATGGCGCAGCATCTCTTGGAGGTCCGGTATTCCTGCCGCGGGATCAAATCGAGCGCATCGCTGGAAGGCCTGACGAAGTCTACCGGCAGAAGCAGTTGAATCTTTAAGGGAGCCAATGCCAGCCGTGTATCGATGAGTTTCCTCGGAATTGATCTGGGCACTGGTGGCGTGCGCTGTCTGCTCGTGGAGCACGATGGCACTATCCGGTCGGAAAGTTCCCAAGAACTGGGGACTCGTAACTTAGCACGAGAGGCGGGTCGCTCGGAGCAAGACCCCAGGGAATGGGTTCTCGCGCTGGAGGGTGCCTTGGATCACTTGTTTTTTGATCCTGCTAATCGTGATGTGCATGCGGTTGCGGTGGATAGCACCTCGGGGACTGTTCTCCCTGTGAGCCGTGATGGCAATCCGCTTGGGATGGCTCTTTTGTATGATGATATGCGGGCTACGGAGGAAGCGGATCGTTGTGGTGAGGTATTTGGAGGAAAATGCTCTCCGACCTTTTCACTGCCCAAAATTCGATGGATGCAGAGCCATCTTGATTTGCCCGAAGATGTGCGCTTTCTTCACGCGACCGACTTCGTCAATAGCTGGCTGGCAGGAACTCCTGAGATTCCAACTGATTTTACTAACGCCATGAAGACGGGGGTTGACCCGGCCCTTGGAAAGTGGCCCTCAAGTCTGGCGGATCTCAGCTTGCCCGAGGTGGTAGCTCCGGGGCAGAGATTTGGAGTCCTGAGTGAAAGGCATTGCAAGCGATGGCGTTTGCCCCGGGAGGTAACGCTTGTGAGTGGAGCGACCGATTCGAATGCAGCATTTTACGCCTCTGGAGCTGCCAGTCCGGGGGACTGGTCAACAACCATTGGAACAACGATGGCGATCAAGGGTCTCAGTGAGAGAAAAATCGAAGACCAGCAATCGAGAATTTACTGCCATCGGCATCCGGATGGATCATGGTTGCCGGGTGGCGCGTCGAATGCCGGTGGAGAGATAGTGCGTCGACGTTTCGGGAGTCGTATTGATGAAATGGAAGCGCGCGCACAGGAACGGAGAGAGACCAGCCATCTCATATATCCCTCAGTCCGGCAGGGTGAGCGCCTTCCGTTTGCTAGTTCTTCCTTCAAGCCCTTTTGTGAAGGTGATGAGGATGATGAAGTAGGATTTTTTCTGGGTTGTTTAGAGGGGCTAGCGTGCCTTGAGGCACTGGTATTCGAGTTGATCGAATCTCTAGGGGGAGTTGTCGGAGAAATTGTCTATGCTACCGGGGGAGGATCCCGAAGTCGGCGGAGTCTTCAGGTGCGTGCTAATATACTGCGCAAATCTATCAAGATACCAGCCCACCCCCATTCGGCAATGGGAGCCGCGATTCTGGCTGCAGCCGGATTTCATCATGATCCTGTTGGGAACTGGTCTCGCAGCATGGTAAAAATGTCTCAGGTCGTAGAGCCTGAGAGCGGGAGAGAGGGCTACTACGAGGACCGATTTCTTGAATTCAGGGCACGCTGCCATCAATCCCTCATCTAGTGCCATGCCAATCGATTTAGTCATCTCAGATCTCGATGGAACGATCTTGGAGACCGAGGATTACCATCGGAGGGCATACAATGTTTTATTTCGTGAATTGAACCTTTCGCGGGAGTGGAGCGAGGCAGATTACAAGGCGCGGCTTGCTACGATGGGCGGAGCAAAGTTCGATGAGATTCTCCCATGGCTCTCGCAGCCCGTGGAAAATCATGTAGAGACCTGCAGGACGTTGTATGCGCGAAAGACGGAGCTGTATGTGGATCTTGTTGTAGATGCCCTCAAACGTGGAGATCTGGCTCCCCGGCCCGGGGTGAAATCCCTCTTTAAGCAGCTCATCGATTCCGGGGTGGGGCTGGCTGTTGGATCGGCGTGCGTCAAGTGGGCCGCGGAGAGAGTCCTTCAGGCGTCGCTGGGTAAGGAGCTTGTTTCATCGCTGGCAACGGTGTGTGCCGGTGATGATGTTAAGGCGAAAAAGCCCGATCCGGCGGTATATCTACTGGTAGCACAGCGTTGCGGGGTAGAGCCGCGAAACTGTTTTGTCATTGAGGATACAAGGCACGGAATGGAGGCCGCTCATAATGCCGGAATGCGTTGTCTTGTGACACCTAGCAAGCTTGCAAAAGGGGATGTATTTCAGGGAGCCGCGGGAGAACTTGAAAGCCTCGAGGGAATCGGAATTCAGGATTTACAAGTGTTCTGGGAAAAGTGTTAAGCGTGGCGGTGGTGTATTAGTCGCTTGTCAGGACTGGGCAAATCAAGGAAGACACTGAGATGATTCGGTCTTCTTTAGTGCTGGTGCTTTGCTCACTGGGAGTGATCGACGGCGCCGGCCGGCCAAACATTCTCTTCGCGATTTCAGATGATCAGTCCTGGATGCATGCGAGCGCCTATGGTGACAAGGGCACCCGCACTCCGGCTTTTGATCGGATCGCAGAGGAGGGAATTCTCTTCACGCACGCTTATGCTTCCTGTCCCTCCTGCATGCCGTCCCGGACCTCAATTCTTACCGGGCGGAACATGTGGGAGACTGGACCCGGGGGTAACCTGATGGGGACCTTGAAAGCTGACTATGCGATTTTCTCGCTCCTTCTCGAGCAATCCGGATACCAGCTGGGTGCAACAGGGAAGACTTGGGGGCCGGGAAAATTGGAGGGATTTACTCCGGCGGTGGGGAAAACGCTGCCACTCCGTTCGTATTCCTCGATCCAGACTGAGGCGATTCTTGGGGAATCTTTCCACCGCAGGACATTGAAGGAGCGACGTCCAGGAATGAGCAATCTGGACTATGCTGCCAACTTTGAGGACTTCCTCGCGGAAAGGGACAAGGATAAGCCCTTCTTTTTTTGGTATGGTTCGAATGAACCCCATCAGGGGTTTGAAGAAGGCGCATGGAAAAAAGCGGGAAAGAACCTTGCGGATGCACTCGTTCCCGGAAGCCTTCCCGATGACCCAGTTGTGCGAGGAGAATTTCTCGATTACGCCCTCGAGATCGAGCACTTCGACAGGCATCTCGGAAGGATGATAGAGTTGCTCGTAAGGGAGAATCTTCTTGAGAGCACTCTCATCGTGGTAACCAGTGACCATGGAAATCCAATGCCAAGGTCCAAGTGCAACCTTTATGATTCTGGAACCCGAGTGCCCCTCGCTATTCGGTTTGCGGGACCTGCCAAGAAAGGAGCGACTCGTCGAGATCTGGTTAACCTTATTGATCTTGCTCCCACTTTCCTGACAGCGGCAGGAGTTGAGATCCCAGAAGAGATGAGTGGACATCCACTGCAGTCATTACCTGAGACAGGTGCTGCCGTGTCGCGTGGATTTGTAGTCACCGGATTTGAGCGTCATATTATCTGCCGCCGTGATGGAGTGGGTTATCCTGCACGGTGCATCCGAACTGATTCCTTTGCCTACATCCGGAATTATGAACCGGATCGCTGGCCGGCAGGCGATCCGGATTTCGTGTCCTCTCATCAAGGATTTCTTGGGGACTGCGACCGGGGAGCAACCAAGGAGTTCCTTATGAATAACTCCAGTGAAACCAGAATAGCGCCTTACTATCGGCTCTCTTTTGGGCGACGTCCTCCGGAAGAGTTGTATGATATGAAGCGAGATCCGCATCAGTTGAGGAATCTTGCGGAGGAGGAGAAATTTGCAGAGGTAAAGTCATCTCTTCGACAAAAGATGGAGGATTATCTTCGTGCAACTGGTGATCCACGGATGCAGGGCCAGTCTCCGTGGGACGACTACGATTTCACCGATAAGAGGATCTTTGGGAATCCGCGGTGGAGAGAGGAGGGGCTTGCTCTTCCAAGCGTGATTATCGAGGACCCCGACACCGATGGTGACGGTCTGGCAGACGGTCGGGAGCTGGCCTTTGGCAGTGATCCGCTTGACGCGGCCTCTCTCCCAGTTGATCCGGTTGTGCAGCCCTCCTTCGTGCCGATTAACGCGCAGGAGTCTGGGGTCTACGGACCTGTCTTCACTACTCCCGGTGTGGATTACCAGGAGAACAAATACAACGGTGGTGTGATTGCCAACGGTCAGAGCCTGAACAACTACAACGTGCACGTCTCTGGCAGCCCGGCACCGAATTCCTCGGTCACTGCGGTCCAGCCATGGACAAGTCATGGGGATGGCGGAAACTTTTCCACCCGGAACAGCCCGTTTGTTGACGGTGGTGGTGACAACTTCACTGTGCGTTATAACGGCTACCTCGACATGAGGGGCTACGACGCTGGTGACTACACCATCCACCTCCAGTCTGATGACACGAACTACTTCGTGATGGACACTGTGGATGGCACCGTGATTGCGGATGATCCGAGCTGTTGTAACGAGCGCACGCAGGCCTTCTCTATCAGCATCGCTGGCGTCTTCCCGTTCGACACCGTGTTTGGCGAGCAGGGCGGTGGTGAGTGGACTGACCTAGCGATCAGCGGACCGGGTATCACCGGGATCGTGGCCCTCGGAGACACTGAGAACGGCAGCCCACCAGTCTACATCATCGGTTCCGGTGTGGAGGCTCCAGAGGAGCGCCTTGTGAATGTGTTCTTCGACGAGAACGGCGCGGGCAACATTACCCTTGAGAACCTGACCCCAGGCGAGACCTACCACGTCCAGGGAAGCTTCGATGGAGTGAACTTCGTTGCGCTTGCAGGATCCGAGTTCGTGACTCCTGACGCCGACGTCACGGTTGGGCCTCTGGTTCTTCCGTTCACGACGGCAGATCAGCCATTCCTGCTCGTCAAGGTCTACAAGGGACCGATCGAGTAAGCGTCTGAAAGGCTCGATTCTTTCGAATCAACAGGCGGTGGAGTCCTCGAGGCTCCACCGCCTTTTTCTTTGTATCGAAAATCAGATTTCTCCCCAGAACCATCAAGCTCCCTGAGTTGTCTATCATTACGTAAAAATCAGGCATCCGATCTACAATTCGATTGAACACAAAGAGGTTACTTGAGACCTTACGGGATAGGACCTGCCCTACCGGCGCGGGCCCACCATCAAAACCCCAAACTTCTCCAACTCCTACCTCACGACACACAATGAAGGTTCAGATGAGAACACTCCGAAGGATGGCGTTCCTTCCCGCCTCCTTAATCCTATTGCAAGGCCCTATCGCCACCGCAGAAACATACGAACAGAACTTCGATGACTTCCCAGACGGTACGACAGAGCTCGGTGACGGCACTGTTCTTATTGGGCAAGCTGCTAGTGTGCAGGGTGGACGTCTGCAACTCACCATCGACAATCAGGGCCTGGGGTTCTCTAGCTTTACCATCCCTGCCCTCCGGGATTCCTCACGAGGCTGGACTGCCACCTGGGACTACGAACTCTTCGACAGCGTAGGAGGCAACCCCCCTGCAGATGGGTTTTCCTTCAACTACGGTGATTTCCAACTAGGAGAAACGGGCGCGGCTGAAGAAGGCTGGGGTAACGGAGTCAATGGAGGATCTCCAAGTCAGGTTCAAACCAACCTCTCCTTTGAAGTAGACACCTGGCAGAACTTTGACGCCGAGCAGGGAGTCAACATTTCAGGGCTCATCAACGGCCAGGACGCTGGAAACCTTGCCTTTACAAACGGACCAATTCTGAACGACGGAGCAGGAGTGCAGGGCACTATGACCGCGAGCTACAATGCGGAGAATGGAACCGTGTCATTCTCCACAACGGGCCTTGATACCAATGCCGACTTCGTGGACCTCCTTCTTCCTGCCGGCCTCGCCGGTGACGATGACTTTAATTTTGGATTCTCCGCCCGCGTGGGAGGAGCCAATCAGGACCTCTTCATTGACAACCTTGTGATCATTGCTGGAACCTTCGATGAGACCGATACCGACGGTGATGGTATTCCGGACGGATTCGAGGAACTCTATTTTCCGGGAGATCTGACTCAACTGGGAAGCGGCGACTTCGATGGTGATGGCGTCAATGATCCCGAGGAATACATTGACGAAACCGACCCAACCGCTCCCGACTCTGATAACGACGGCTCCGATGACGGACAGGAGAAAGCCGCAGGCACGGATCCCAATAATGAGGACAGTGATAATGATGGTCTCCTCGATGGCGTTGAGACCAATACTGGCACGTTCTCCGGAGCTACAGACACCGGCACGGACCCTCTTCTGATTGATACCGATGGCGACAGCGCTGCCGATGGATTCGAGGTTACGGAAGGCACTGATCCAAACGATCCTGACAGCACTCCGGGCTTTCCCACCATTCAACCATCCTTCATTCCGATCAATGAGGCAGCCCCTGGCGCCTATGCTCCCGACCTGACCCAATCCGGCGTGAACTATCAGGAAAACCACTACGGTGGCGGAGTCATTCTCAACGGCCAGCCGGAGGCAAACTACAACGCACACACCTCGGGTAGCCCTGCCCCTCTCCGCTCCTTTGACGCCATTGAACCTGTAACGAGTCACGGCGTCGGTGGCACCGCGATCTCATTTCTCGATCGTCCCTGGCTCGACGGTGGCGGCGAAAATTTCAGTGTCCGCTACAACGGATACCTCGACATGACTGGCTTTGTCCCAGGAAACTACACCATTCATCTTGGCGCCGATGACACCAACTACTTCATCATGGACACTGCAGATGGACAGGTCACCGGACAGCACAGCTGCTGCCCACAGAATCAGGCTACCTCCTTCACCATGACCACCCCTGGAATCTTCCCATTTGATAATGTCTTTGGCGAGCAGGGCGGAGGTGACTGGACCGACATTGGTATCAGCGGCCCGGGAATCATTGGCATTGTTGCGATCGGCGACACCACTGCCGGGAGCCCACCTGTCTATCCAATTGGAGTCAATGCTGCCGATACGGATGGCGACGGATTGCCTGATTTCTGGGAAACCTCATGGCCCACCATCGACAACCTCACCCAGCTTTCGGCCGACGGAGACCTTGATAATGATGGATCCTCCGACCTTGAAGAATACACCGCCGAAACGGATCCCACCGATGACGACTCCGACGACGATGGGCTCTCTGATGGAGCAGAAGCAACCGCCGGAACGGACCCCCTCGATAATGACAGTGACGGTGACGGACTCCTTGACGGAGTTGAGACGGGCACCGGAACTTTCGTGAACGCCAGCGATACCGGGACAGATCCCCTCGATAATGACAGCGACG
>NZAC01000032.1 GCA_002686085.1 Roseibacillus sp.
ACCGAATATCCTGATGCTCGAAAGTGCTGCATCAGGGTGACCGCATCTGGAAGGTGCTCCCTAAGCTTCTCCCCATTCCCGTATACTCCTGAACGATAGGGAGCGACCCCAGTCATAAGACTGATCCGAGAAGGGTTACAGAGCGGTGCAGGGCAATAGGCTCGTGTAAAGGAAACTCCCCGCTTGGCGAGGCGGTCGATGTTGGGTGTCTTCGCCCCCGGATACCCCCCAAGGTGCCCGACCCAGTCACGCAGGTCATCAACCGCGATGAATAGGACGTTCGGAGTAGCCCATAGGCTAGCTCCTAGAAAAGGCAGCAACAAAAGGTATCTCAAGACCTTCAAGACTTCGGAGCAACCTCCCAGCTCTTGTTACGCTTGATTCCATAATAGGGATAATAGTCCCACGGAGCATCCTTCCCGAGCGCCCGGGGATCTCCCGTTTGAGTAAGGTGGTCGCTGAGCTGAGAGGCGAGTTTTTTACGGATCTCCCCGTATTCCGCTTTCCCCGCCAGATTCACGATCTGACCGGGATCCTTTTCCAGATCATAGAGCTCCTCGGCGGGGCGCTTAGCAAAGGCGAGGTCGTAGAAGCGCTTAAACCCGGGCTTATCGCTGTTGTCCATGAGCAGGGCCTTGGTGGGCGAGGAGTCCACTTCCCCAAAGGGAATATCTCTCGCACAGAACTGCCGGTCCGGGTGGCCCGCTGGCCAGCGTTCAGGGTTATGATTGCGAATATAAAGATAATCCGCAGTTCGGATAGCTCTGCAGGGATACCCCTTTCCTCCCTTACGGCACCCGTCGTGTCGCTCCATCGCGATGAAGGCTACCTCCTCCTCTCCATTCTCTTTACCGTTCATAAGGTCCTGCAGTCCCCTCGCGATCATCATATCAGGAATTTTTAATTCAGCCGCAGCAAGGAAGGTTGGCGCAAGGCTACTGAGGTTTACGCACGCATCCACGGTCCGACCGGAATCCTGTATCCCCCGGGGCCAGCGGATGGCAAGCGGCACCCGCGATCCTTGGTCATGTAGACTCGCCTTGGCTCGTGGGAACGGCATCCCGTGATCACTGGTCACGACCACGATGGTGTTGTCCAGCTGGCCAATCTTCTCCAATGAGGCCATCGCCCGCGCCACCATCTGGTCAAAATGCTCCACCTCCACGTAGTAATCGAGGATATCACTCCGCACCACGGGGTGATCCGGAAAGATCGGGGGCACGACTACCTTATCCGGATCCTTCCCTGTTCGCTTACCCGCCCCGGCCTCGAATCCGCGATGAGGCTCGCTGGTCCCAAGCCAAAAACAGAACGGCTGGTCCTTTTCCACTTGGGCGAGGAAGTCATCAAAATTCGCGGCATAGTCCGTGTTTCGCATCGCCTTGAAGGGAGGCTTTAACCGCCGCTCCCCAAACTCTTTCCCTGCCGGGTTCGAATCGCGGCCTCCCGCATGTAGGCGTCCGGGACTCCATCCCTTGCCGGTATAACCCACCGAGTACCCCGCCTCGGCCAATACCTCAGTATAGGTGATGAACTTCTTCGGCAAGGTGCTGTGGATGTTCCCCGCCTCTTCAAGGCGCCAGATCGGTTGACCAGTCAGAATCGCACTGCGGGAAGGCCCGCAGGTAGGAGCATCGCAGAAGGCATGAGTGAAGCGAAGGCCCTCCCGGGCAACTCGATCAAATGCCGGCGTCTTGACCACCGGATCCCCATTCGCCCCCGTGTGGGCATAAGACTGATCATCTGAAATACAGAACAGGATATTAGGCCGTGAATCGGCTAGCGCCGACAGCACAACGAGCGTCAGCAGGGAAAGAAGTGGCATCTGCGTTTTCAATGCTCCCAACCATAAGCAACCCACCACGGATAGCTAGCCCCTAACGCAGACCGGTTGGAGGGAAAAAAGACCCCACCAACAGGATTCCATTCAATAGCCCCAGCCCTATCATGCACCCATGGCGACATCGATAAACCGGCGAAATTTTCTCTTCTCCACCAGTATGCCTGCAGCTTCTGTTTTGGTGGGCGGAATCCACCATGGCTATGGCGAACCCGTGGATCCCATCGGCACCTTCGAGCCATTCATCCAGCGGGATCACCTTCCAGATCCGGTCATTATCGATTCCCTTGATCTCCATGAACGGGATGGCAATTGGTTCATCCGTGCCCGCTCCAAGGACGGCGCGGAAGGCTGGTCGGTTGGGCATCCCTCCAAGATGGAACTGAGCCAGCGCACCTTTACCAGAGTGATCTCCCCCTACATGCGTGGCAAGGATGCGCGGGATCTCGATCAGCTGGTCGATGGCGTCTTTGTCAGCGGCAGCAATTACAAGATGCAGGGGCAACTGTTTTGGGTTCCTCTTGCGGCGGCCGAATTCGCAATCCTCGACCTCTTGGGCAAAGTTGCCAAATGCTCGGCGGCAGATCTGCTAGGCGGACAGCAACGCAGGCAGATCGATCTCTACATCGCTAATAACCATCGTTCCAAGGATCCCCGGGAATCCCTGCGGCGCATCACAAAATCCGTGGCTAGCATCGAGGCTAAAGCATTGAAGATTAAAATCGGAGGGCGGATGAAAGTGGTCGACCAGGTCCCTGGTCGCACCGAGAAAATCATCCCCATGGTCGCTGAATCCCTGGGGGAGCGGTGCACCCTCTACGCCGATGCCAACAGCTCCTACCTATCAGTCAAAAAGGCCATTGAAGTCGGCAGAATACTGGAGGCAAACAAGTTCGCGTTCTATGAGGAACCCGTGCCCTTCGACTACCTCGACGAAACAAAACAAGTTGCCGAGGCCTTGGAGATTCCTATCGCCTGGGGAGAGCAGGAAAGTAGCCAGTGGCGCTTTAAATGGATGGTTGAGAACAGCAGCGTCCGCATCTTCCAGCCTGACCTCTTCTATTACGGTGGTCTGATCCGCTCACTACGCGTCGCCCGGATGGCAGCACTCAGAGGCCTTGACTGCACTCCTCACATTTCCGGCGGAGGCCTTGGATTCCTCTACATGGGAATCTATGCCGCATGTTGTCCCAACCCCGGGCCCCATCAGGAATACAAGGGATTGAGCGATAATTTCCCGTGGGAGTCGACCGGCGACAAGATCACCGTCAAGGCTGGGACCATGACCGCACCCAATGGTCCCGGTATCGGGGTGAATATCGACCCTGGCTACATCGCGAAAGCCAACCAGATCAAATAGCCTCCTCCGCCCCTATACCGGTCCGCAAACAGGCTACAGGAGCTCCTTACGGACGGCTACTTCCTCTTTACCTTGATCACGTCACCAGCCTCTGGCTTCCCCTTCTCGTGGCAAACCATGTCAAGGAACTGACTGAACGACTGATGAGTTTCCTTGTCGCGAGTCTTGGGACTAAACAGCACCCGCTTGGCGGGCACGTGTCCCATGTGGGCGATGTAAACCATCTTGCTCCACACCTTGTGCTCCTTCAGCGCGGCCTGCATCTGATGGCCTTGTGACGCTGGGGTCTTGGGGTGCTCCCTTCCTCCATACATCACGAACCCGGGAGGATCTCCCGGCCCCACCTGCTTGATGAGCGCCGGAGACAATCCGGGACTATTCCCAAACCACCCCACGATATTGAGCTTCTCCGGCTTATGCTTGGCTTCCGTCGGCCAGTCCCATTTTTTACGGTAGGCAATCTGGGCGCTGATATGCCCTCCAGCAGAAGCCCCGGTCGAAATGATTTTTTGAGGGTCGCCGCCAAACGTTTTCGCATTGGCCTGCATGTGAGCCACTGCCATCGCCACATCGAGGACGCAATCGCTCGGGGTTATAGATGAGCCCTGCTTCATCAGACGATAGTTTGGCGAAACGACAATGCACCCCTTGTTCATGTAGAGATCCTGCATGTCCTTGTTGCAGTAGGCCTTGCTTCCGTTCTTGAACCCACCTCCATGAATTGTGAACACAATGGGAGCGTCCTTATACTCGGCCTTCCAGTAGACATCCATCACGTGGCGCGGATGAGGCCCATAGCGGACATCCCGTTCCACCTTGAGCTCAGCGGAGAGGGATGGGGCAAAGAGAAGCAAACCCAAGGCTGACGCGATAATCGCTGATACTACTGTTCGGTCTTTCATTGATATTGGGAGCCATACCCCGGCTTTGACCTCATTTCACTAAGAATCACCCTTCCTGCACCCTCCAGGATTGTGACTAGCGGAACTCCTCCCTAACCTAGCTGAAGTGGACGGCCTCTTCATGGAATCACCCGAGGATCCGCAGGTGACCTCACCTGAGGGTCAGGAACCGCTGGCGGCCCGTATGCGGCCCCTCTCCCTCGCCGATATTGCAGGACAGCAACACATCCTCGGAGAAGGCAAACTACTCCGGCGCGCCATTGAAGCAGACCGATTCACATCCCTGATTTTCTACGGCCCCCCCGGAACCGGAAAAACCACCCTAGCGTGGGTCGTGGCCAATTCGACCGGCTCTCGCTTTGAAGCGCTGAACGGAGTGGAATCCAATGTGGCTGAAATTCGAGCAAAGATCGAGCAGGCCCGCACCTACACCAAACTCCGAAATCAGAGCACTCTCCTGTTCATTGATGAGATTCACCGCTTCAACAAAGCTCAGCAAGACGTCCTTCTTCCTCACCTTGAAAAAGGCACTGTCCGTTTTATCGGCGCCACGACTCACAATCCATACTTTTACGTCAATTCCCCCCTGGTCTCCCGCTCTCAGATTTTCCAGTTGGAGCCTCTTTCAACCGAAGACCTGCTCCTCCTCCTCCAGCGAGCTCTTACCGATACCGAACGAGGCTTTGGCTCTCACAAGATCACGGCGGACCAGGATGCCCTTGAGCATTTGGCCGACAAGGCTGACGGTGATGCAAGAAAGGCGCTGACCGCCCTGGAACTGGCGATTCTCACCACTCCGGATGAAGGAGGCACCGTCCATCTCGATCTCGCGGTAGCGGAGGAATCCATCCAGCACAAGGCCGTAGTATATGATTCCGATGGGGATCAGCACTACGACACCATCTCCGCCTACATCAAATCGATCCGGGGCTCAGACCCGGACGCCGCTCTCTACTGGATGGCTAAAATGCTCCACGCTGGAGAGGACCCTCGTTTTATTGCCCGGCGGTTAGTGATCGCTGCTTCCGAGGATATCGGCCTCGCAGACTCCAACGCTCTCCGGGTTGCCCTTGCCGCCCAGCAGGCATTTGAATTCCTCGGCATGCCGGAGGGGCGCATTCCTCTGGCTCATGCCACTGTCTACCTCGCTACTGCACCGAAGTCCAATAGCGCCTATGCGGCCCTTGAGGCGGCGATGCAGGATATCGAGGAGAGGCGAACGCTCGCGGTCCCGGAGCACCTCCGGACCAGCTTCAGGAAGAAGCTTGCCGAAGAATCCGGCGCAGACCGTGCTGCGATGGAGTATCTCTATTCCCACGACTACGAGGGCAACTTCACTCCTCAAGCCTACCTGCCAGAGGGAAGGCACTACTACGAACCCACCGAAAACGGACTGGAGAAGCGCATCAAGGAACGCCTTGAATACTGGCGCTCACGCCTCAGCGCCCCGCCAGAGAACGACGACTCTTGAGCTCAACAACTCTGGGATCCACTATCTCGGGGACGTCTGAACTAAAAAAGGCAGGGCCGAAGCCCTGCCCTTTCTGGGGGTTGTGCCTGTGAAATTTGCCGCCTTCTAGTTAGACGCTGCGATTGCAAAGTCATCGCGAATCATGTCAATCGCGTCTCCGCAAAGCTCTGCGCAGCGCAATGCGGTAACAGCCTCTGCGTGCACGCACTCGTCCGCAAGATTCGCGCATGCCGCGATGCAGACCTCTGCATACTGAATCGAAAAGCGCGACTCCCGCACCATGGCACCGGAAAGATTCTCGCTCGCCACAATGCACTCATTGATATGCTCATGCAGGGGATGAGTATAGGTTTCCGGTCCGAGCTCATCGGCCAGTACTTCACAGGCGGAAACACAGCGCTCGAGAAATTGCAGGGTGGAATAAACCTGCGCGAGATTCTGTGTTCTTTTTGAAATTTCTGCCGCGGACTTCGCGGCACCGACGGATTGTTGTGCTGAGATGTGTTGTGCGTGCATAGTCGTGTAAGGGTGAAATTGAACTAAGCGTGACAATCGAAGCACATGTTCTTCTAGCCGGTAAATACCTTTGTTCTTCACCACTTGTTAGCGGCTCCAGATACTAAGGCGGACGCAATATTTAGCTTATCTTTACCACAACCTTCGCTACCCTTGAATTCAGGCGCTAATCACAACCCTACTCGGACGCGTCGGCCGAAATACTCTCGAAGATTCCCCCACCAAGGAGCTGCCCACCCTCATAAAAAGCACACACCTGGCCTGGTGTGAGGGCGCGCTGAGGACGGTTAAAATGCACTTTTATCCGATTTTCACACCGCTCGACATGGGCAGACTCAGCCTGTGAGCGGTAGCGCGGCTGCACCGAGCAGCTAAGCTTACCGGTCTGCGGCACGAATTCGCGTCCCGCACACGAAAGCGACGTCACCGTGCATCCTTGCGCGTAAAGACCCGGAGTCGTGCGTTCATCCCAGCCCACTACCAACTCATTTCGAGCGGGCTCCTTCGCCACTACGACATAAGCCATCCCCTCACGAGGAGACGCCACACCGTGTCCCTTCCGCTGACCAAGAGTATACAGATGAAGGCCCCGATGGCGCCCGACAACTCTGCCCGATAGATCAACGATAGGACCCGGGCTATCCGGAACATGATGACGTAGAAATTCCGACATCTTGATATTGCCTATAAAACAAATCCCCTGACTGTCCTTCTTCCTCGCGGTGGGCAAGGCAAACCTCTCCGCGATCTCACGCACTTGCGGCTTAAGCATTTCCCCCACAGGGAACAGAGCGTGACTGATCTGATGCTGAGTCATCAACGCAAGGAAGTAAGACTGATCCTTGTTGGGGTCCGCCCCACGAAGAATCACCGCGGTCCCATCATCCAGCTCCCTCCGGCGCGCATAGTGCCCAGTCGCCACGGACTCGAATCCCTGTGAGAGAGCGTAATCCAAAAAGACGCCGAATTTCATTTCTCTGTTACAAAGAACATCCGGATTCGGCGTAACCCCCGATTGATACCCCTCGAGGAGATAATCAACAATACGCTCACGATATTGATCAATGAGATCTACCACTCGAAATTCAATTCCAAGTGCCTCAGCCACTGATGAGGCGTCCTCGAGGTCTTCTTCCCAGGGACAGTCGCCCGGAATGCCCTCATCGTTGATCCAATTTTTCATGTAGGCGCCGACCACCTCATGGCCCTGCTCAAGGAGCAGGGCGGCTGCCACGGAGGAATCAACTCCTCCAGAGAGGCCAACAAGGATACGCGCCACGGCCGGACCCTAGCATTCTCCCCGCAAACTCCATAGCCATTTACTCCACCTTTCCCTCAAGAAGAAGTTCCCAACCGGCCCCAATCAGTTTAAGCCCAAACCCGTGCCCGACGCTCCTACCCAGCCAGACCTCCCGCTTGAGGACCCGCTTCCAGCCGATAAGGAGGTAAAGGAGCCCGACCCGGTCCAGGCTCAGAATCCCGGTGCAGGCTGTATCATCATGATCGTAGCGTTAACCTCGCTCGCATTTCTGATCGGATTCGGGGTCTGGAGTCTCTTCAAACAGCACCGCGAGATCACTAAATTCACAGGAACGAGTCCGCAGGAAATCGCCCTCCCCGATCTCGAAAGCAATGCCTCAGCGATGATTCATTTGAACGCTGCGCTGGAAACCTTCCGCACCGAGGCCGGCAACAAAAGAGCCGCGACCCTCCGACTCAGTCCGGAAGACATCAACCTCGCTCTCGCAGCCTTCGAGGATTTTGGAGAACTTCGCAGGACGTTTTCGGTGAAAAAGATTACGAAGGAAGAGCTCCACATCGAAATTTCCTTCAGGATGCGGGGATCCCCATTAAATTCAGACGATTATCGCTATCTGAATGGAACCATGATCACGCAACCGGAGCTGAGCGGTGGTGAAATCTTCTTCAATGTTGATCGGATCGAAGTCCCGGGCAAGACCGTGCCGGACGGATTTGTAGGAGTCTTTTCCCCTTACCGCCCAGCTCAAATCTACCTCGCTAACGAAGAGGGAGTTGGCCCTTGGATGCGCCAATTAACCTCTCTTACTTTGGAAGAGGGCTTCCTTACTCTTTCCATAGAGCCAAGCGAGCTCCCGCCAGAAAGTGAGCCGGTGGAAATTCAATTCGGGCACATTTTGAGAGCCGCTATTCTCTTCACGGTAGTCGTGCTAGCCTTTGTCGCGACGGCGATCTTCGCGTTCAAAAAGGGCAGGGCGCGGAGCTAAGTCGAGCATCTGTCAGTATTCTTAACTGCGCCATATCGTCGGGACATTTCGTCTCGATCGGGTCGTTTTGCTCCTCTCCACTCTAAAAATGGAGACACTCTGGTTTCTCGCAACATACTAATCGTTAGATGTTTATATGCAATAGGCAATGGTTGGACCATCAACTGCAAGAGAAGCGAAAACAATCAATCATAACCAATGAATCTATACCCTCGCTACCACACCCCATTGAACGTTTTCTCCGAACTCCATCGCGCCATTCAAAGCTCCCCTCGGGATCCCTACCGCAATGATTCCTCTCACGGGGTCAGGATCGTTGAGACCGACGCTGCCTGGGTTCTTCAAACCGACCTTCCGGGATTTAGTAAGAAGGACGTTTCCTTGTCCTTCCAGAAGGGGACCCTTCGCCTCGTCGCCGAACGGGATAATCCGACCGACGCATTTCCATCCAAGATTGAGCGCAGCTTTCGGGTAGCCAAGGAACTCGACGCAGAACGTGTCTCCGCAACCCTCGAGAATGGTCTGCTTGAGATTACAATCCCCAAGCCCACCGTAGAAACCAACGGACCAATCGAAATTAAGGTCAACTAACTGCCTATCCACAAGACCCTAGCAACCCACAAACACAATTCATCTCATGAGCACTCATTACGATTCAACCAACACGCTCACTGTCGGTAACAGAGAGCAACGTCCGACCTATACCCACCCTTCCTATCTGGTAAAAACAGACGAGGGAGCCTTCCAACTCGCGATCGCCCTCCCGGGTGTTTCCCGGGACAACCTGAATGTTTCGCTGGAAAAAGGTCTTCTGACCGTCACCGGAAATCGCGCTTCTGGCGAACTCCATGCTGCCACGGAACCCTCCAGTGGCGGCGCCCCGGAAGGCTATCAATTGCAGACGCGCCTCCACCCCGATCTGAATCCAGAAGCTATGAGCGCTCAGCTCGAGAACGGAATCCTTACTCTCGTAATTCCGGAGAAGGAATCCGCGAAAAAGCGGAATATTCCCATCAATTGACCCTGCGGAACACGGGCTCCTGGGCGCTCCGTCCTGCCAGAAGCCCCAAATTCACAAATATCCGCAGCTCAGGATCACCGGTGAAGAGGTTTGACTCGACACAGCCTGTATCTCACGCAAGTTAGGGCGCAACCCAGCGAAACCTATGCATGAGGCAACCACCCAAATCCGCGGTTTTCTTCAGTACATCGCCCTTCAATTCATTGATTACCCTGAACAAGCCCAGCTGCGGGTTGCCGAAATAGACTCAAACCACCTCTCTTTTCGACTGATTCTTGACCATAACGATGTAGCGATGCTCATCGGACGCGGCGGATTCACGGCTGGGGCCATCCGGAGCGTCCTGAGTGCTGCTGCAGAACGTCAAGGGATTAAAGTGACCCTGCGAATTCATTCCGTGGAGGAAGAACAGCAGCGCCTCGCCGAACTGGAAGCCAAAGAGATCGTCGACGACGGGCAGTAAGATCCCAAGAGTTTGGGCTAGCCCATGGTTATCCGGGTTGATCAACCTCCTCCTGTGCGTGGAGAGAGACGCGATGCTTTTCACAGAGCTCTCTCACCTCCCTGATTCCAAGAACCAGCGTCTGCCGAGCTTCAATAACCACCGTTGAAACTCCGGCTTCCCGGCAGGCCAGGATGGTATCGGGACCGACCACAGGAACATCGAACCGGAGATCCTGTCCTGGTTTTGACACCTTGACCAGCTTCACGTTCTTGCCCCTGCCGAGGTCCCCTCCCCGCCTGATACATTTGTTTGTTCCTTCGAATGCCTCCACTGCGAGCACGGTTCCATCTCTCACCACAACGGACTGCCCGATATCGAGCCTGCTGACTTCCTTGGCCATCCGCATGCCGTATGCCGCATCGATTAACCCTGCCTCGTCGAGCTCCGGACCAAACACCGGGCCGGGCGCTGGCAGATACTCTTCCAGATAAGTTGTCGAGGGGAGCACATCTATCCCCTCTTTGCCAAGCTCATCAGCCACCGCCCTGAACATCGTCTCTGCATTGCGCTCGCTGAGGCTGGCAAGGATCTTAATCACCCGCAGATCTGGACGCAGGTCAAACAAGCGTCCTGGGGTAATTTGTCCGATCATCACACACTCGGCGACCTCTTCCTGCTGAAAAAATTTAATTGGCTTGGCGAGCTGCCCAACCCGGAACCATTCCACAGCATCCACTTCCTCGGCGACCTCCGATTCCGTCTCTCCTTTGAAGGCGGCCATCACGATTCTCACCCCCTTCTTTCTGGCAGCCTCCACAAAGGTCGCCGGAAAAATCCCCCGACCTGCGATGACTCCAACCGTTCGCTTATCCGACACGGCTTGATTCAATCTCGAGAGGCTCGCTCTGCAAACTGAAAACTCGCAACCCCGCTTGCATCAGGGCTCCTCTCCACTATGGTTCACTAAACACTGTTTTCATGCATTACCTGATTCAAGAACTGCCCTTGGCAAAAACGTTGCCGAACACCCTCGTGGTTGGAGCCCTGCTGGCCGGAGGCCTAGTCGCCCTTATTCTGGCTTTGGTCCTCCTCAAGTTCTTTGCCACTTGGTTCCGTGCCCGACTTGCCAATGCCACGGTCCCCTGGGGCAGCTTGATCGGGATGTTCTTTCGGAAGGTCCCCTACAGCATGATCACCGATAGTAGAATCACTGCGGTTAAAGCGGGTCTACCGTTCACCAGCGACCAGCTTGAGGCTCACTTCCTTGCGGGTGGCGACGTCACCGCTTTGGTCAATGCCTGCATCGCAGCCGATAAGGCCGGAATCGACCTCAGCTTTGACCGGGCCTGTGCCATTGACCTCGCCACGAAGGACACCGGAAAAAACGTCGAGCAGGCGGTAAACCGATCCATCAACCCGATGGTCATCGACTGCCCGAACCCAGCAGCTGGAGTAACCAAAATCTCCGCCGTGGCTAAGGATGGCATCGCCGTAAATGTCCGGGCTCGTGTCACAGTGCGCACCAACCTCGACCGCTTTGTGGGTGGCGCGACCGAAGATACCATCGTGGCCCGGGTCGGCGAAGGCATCGTCACCTCAGTAGGTTCCGCTACCTCGTATAAAGCCGTTCTCGAGAACCCCGATAATATTTCCAAGCTGGTTCTCGAAAAAGGGGTCGACGCTTCCACCGCCTTCGAGATTCTCTCGATCGATATTGCGGATGTCGACGTTGCCGACAACGTTGGTGCCCGCCTCCAGGCCGAACAGGCCGAGGCAGACAAGCAGGTCGCCCAGGCTAAGGCCGAGATGCGTCGTGCCGCCGCTGTGGCTTCCGAGCAGGAGATGGCTGCCCGAACCCAGGAGATGCGCGCCAACGTGGTCGCGGCAGAGGCGGAGGTTCCTCTTGCGATTTCAGAGGCATTCCGCTCTGGCAACCTTGGCATCATGGACTACGTCCGCTACCAAAACGTAGAGGCAGACACCCAGATGCGGGAGTCCATCGCCGATGATGGCACCACGAGTAACGACGGACCGGTTTCCTAGAAAGATCCTTTCAATTCAGGGACCACTTCCCGAAATCGGGCCCTCACATCATGGACCAGCTTCTCGAAAACCCTCAGGCGATTTTCCTGCTGGTCTTCATGGCGATCGCCTTTCTCAAGTTTATTGGGAAAAACCTCAGGGGTGAGAACGCCGAGGAGGAATCAGAAACTATAGCCGATCCATATGACTACGAAGCCACTCGCGAGGAAATTCTGAACGAGCAGCGCATCAATGGCCCTCCGGCAGTTCCCCCAGTGGAGCAGGCACCCCGGAGCGCACCTCAGCAGCTCAGCATTCTTGACTTCATCGTCCCGGTAGACACCCCGGAGCCTGAGAAACAGACTCCTCCACCTCTCCCTTCTGCCAGTCCCACGGTAGCTTCCACAACCGATCCGGATCCCGTGCCGGCGATCGAGCCTGTCCCCAAACCTGCCCTCAGCCCTGCTGAGGCCAAAGCCCTCGAGAGTTTGCAGAAGAGGCAAACTCTGGCCGGACCAAGGTCACGCACCGTGAGGCGCCGTCCTATTCGGGAGCAGCTAGCAACCCCGAGCGCTGCCCGGGATGCCATCATCCTCGGGGAAATTCTTGGCACTCCCAGAGGGCAGCAACGCTTCTCCCAACTCGGCCCGCTTGACAACCGGTAAGGCGCCCGGAAGACTCCATATCCAGTCCAAGCCGGCGTGGCGGAATTGGTAGACGCGCGCGATTCAAAATCGCGTTTCTTCGGGAGTGTGGGTTCGAGTCCCACCGCCGGTAGGCTGGAATCCCTATTTTTATAGAGTTTGCGAGTTTGGGGGGCCACTGAGGGGCCACTTTTGAACCCTAAGTCCCTTTGACAGGACACCAGAAAGCCGCGTCAGAGGCTAAACGCAGCGGGCCATACACCAGCACCAGATTGGTGCGTTAAGGTGTATAAGACCACCCGAGCTGGAATTTTTTTTTCTCCGGCCCCATCGGAGCCAGGCTTTTACCATTGTTCCTTCCTTGGGCGGCCTACACCAGATTTTGGGGCTCCCATGCCTCAAGGGCAGCCGTCACCCTTGAGTTTGAAATTCAGAGTAGCGAGAACCTCCAAGATTGGGAAATAACAGGCGAATGTAATTTCTTTCTACCGATGGATACCGGAAAGAAATTTCTC
>NZAC01000033.1 GCA_002686085.1 Roseibacillus sp.
GTCTGGTGAGGGAGAGCAGTCTGGTGAGGGAGAGCAGTCCGGTGAGGGAGAGCAGTCCGGTGAGGGAGAGCAGTCTGGTGAGGGAGAGCAGTCTGGTGAGGGAGAGCAGTCTGGCGAGGGCCAACAATCTGGACAGGGTGGGGATCAGGCTGATCCGGAGCTTGCCGAACTCGCGGAGCGGCAAGCGGAAATTGCGGAAGCCCTGGAATCTCTTGAAGCCGGTGATATTGACCAAGCACTGCAAGCAGTTCAGGAGCTGCAGGCAGAGGAAGCTGCTGCTCTGGCCGAGGCCATTCAGGATCTTCCTCAACTGAATGGGCAGTCCGGTCAGATGACCCGGGCTAGTCAGCAGGCTCAGCAGGGGAGCGAACAGGCTTCGCAGGCCGTTCAGTCGGCAGAGGAGGGGCAGTCCTCGCAGGCGGCTCAGCAGCATGAGCAGGCTTCGGAGAACTTTGGGAATGCGGCTGAAGCTCTGCAGCGAGCTGCCCAGCAGTTTGCCCAGCAGGCCCAGCAGGCGGCTGGTCAGCAGGCTAGACCTAATCAATTGCCCGGGAGCCCGGAAGCTCTCGCGGAAGCGATGGAAGCAGCAGCTCAAGCCTCTCAGGCACAAACAGCCGGAGAACAATCTGAAGCCTCGCAGCAGGCGGCAGAAGCATTGTCGCAAGCGGCCCAGCAAGCGATGCAAGCGATGCAAAGTGGCCAGCAGCCAGGCCAGCAGCCGGGTCAGCAGCCGGGTCAGCAGCCGGGCCAGGACGGACAGCCATCTCAGGAGCCCGGACAGAAGCCCGAGGAGGGCATTCGGCAGGCTCAGGGAGACCCGGGTGTGCCACCTGAATTGGCCAAACTGGGGGTCAGTGCCAAGGATTGGGAAAAGCTCAAGCAGATCCTGCGCTCTGATGTTGGTGGCGCTGGGGTTGGAGGCGTCCCGGAGGATTACCGGGGACTCGTGAAGCGCTATTTTCAGGAGGTTGCGAGAGGTGGTAAGTAGTCCCTTAGATCGATATCAGTCATGGTGAATGGAATTAGAATGAGAGGAATGTGTTTCACCGTGGGATGCAGTCTTCTGTTATTGCTCGGGAGTGCTTACGCTCAGGAGATCCCCAAGACGGTTTTCTCGGAGTGGAAAAGCAAAGTGGATCCTGCGGTAGAACGAGGTTTACAGTTTCTTGCCCAGTCTCAGGAGAGAAACGGCAGTTTTCCGGAGAACTACGGAACTTCTACTGGAATCCCTTCTCTTGTCGGGATGGCCTTCCTCTCCAAGGGTCACATGCCCACTGAGGGCCCCTATGCGGCCAATATCAACCGGTGCATCGATTATGTCCTCCAGCATCAGCAACGCACGGGCCTTTTCGTCGCTGGGCATGCGGGAAGCGGCCCGATGTATGCTCACAATATCAGCACATTGTTTCTCTCAGAGGTTTCGGGAATGGTGGACCCAGAGCGGCAGAAGCGTATTAAGGGAGCCCTTGCGCGTGCTCTTCAATTAATCCTTCGCGCTCAGCGAGTCCCCAAGTCGGAGAAGAACCAAGGAGGGTGGCGATACCATCCGGGTTCACGCGACAGTGATACCTCCTGCAGCGGATGGGCTCTCATGGCCCTACGCTCAGCGAAGCTGAACGGAGCAGCGGTCCCTGACAGTGCGATTGAAGATGCGGTTGCTTACCTTTACCGCCATTATGATGACCGGCTGGGAAGCTTTGGGTATTCGGACCGCACGAGCCACAAGGAATCTCTCACTGGCATGGGGCTGCTCTGTCTCGAGCTCTGTGGGGAGCATGGCAAACCGGCGACGATTAAAGCTGGGGAGTTCGTTCTGCGAAATCATCAGCGGCTACGGAACTACCAGTTCGAGTATTATGGGAATTACTATTCTGCACAGGGAATGTTTCAGCTAGGGGGTAAATACTGGGAAACGTATGCGAACTGGATGTATGAGTCCTACCTTCCCAAGCAGCAGCAGGATGGTTCTTGGTATAGCCGTGAGGCTGGCCGGATTTATGGAACCGCTACCATGGTTCTCGCCTTTACGGTTCCCTACCGACAGCTTCCAATTTATCAGAGGGACGAGACGGTTGATGAGGAGTGATCATGCAGGATCAGGGTTCAGCCGCACCTGAGATGCTGTCGGGCTCAGGGATCGAGCGATGACTCCACGGGTTTTCCAGCGTGCTTCTGATTCAACTCCTCGATTACCCGCACGGTCAGATCGGTGGCATCGCGGATATAAATGAGGGAGGGAAGCTGGGAGCTGCTCTTTCCTCCGATCTCGAATACATGGTCGAACCCCTCCTCCCGTGCGATCTTGTGAATCACTGTTCGGATGTCATTGAGAAGCTTACGGGTGACCACGACCATGCTTTCGTTGAGGATCTTAAGTTTAGCGGAACGATCCTTCTCATGTTCACTTTTGAGCGTGGAATACTCATGATGTTTGACGAGGAAACGCTGGTAATCCTGTTGACGTTGTTTTTCCTCGCCGCCGGGATCCTGTATTCGACCCTTGAGATCTCCGAGTTCTACCTGAAGGAGCTTAAGGGTTTCAGGACGCGGATCCCGGAGCAGTGCTTTGCGGGCCTCCTGCACTCGATTTCTCTCTGCGTGAGTGAGATGGTAAGACTCAAATGCCTTTGCCATGTCAATGGTCGCGATGCGGGGCCTGGCAGCCTCGAGGGGTGAGCTTAAAGCCCATCCGAGGATCATGAGCAAAAGGGCTTTCCGTGCGAACGTCACTATTTTGAGATGGTTATCTTTATATTAAAGGCAGTGGAAAGAATGTAAAGACCCCGGTTGAAGTTGGCCGGGAAGGCGCCAGAGTCCTTGGCTTTCTCTGGGTTGAGGTACTACAGTGGCGCCGTGAGCGAGCGGGTCATCATCGTAGGAGGTGGGGTAGTTGGGCTGTGTTGTGCCTACTATATTTCACAGGAAGGAAGAGAGGTCCTCGTTCTCGAGCGTGAGCAGGAGCAAGGGGACAATTGTTCGCGGGAAAATGCGGGGATGATCGTGCCCAGTCACTTTACGCCATTGGCCGCTCCGGGAGTGGTTACGCAGGGACTGAAATGGTTGCTGGATGCGGAGAGCCCATTTTACGTCCGCCCTCGATTGAGTCTTGAGCTGGCGCGTTGGGGATTATCATTCATCTCGTGTGCCAACTCCAGGCATGTGAAGGCTAGTGCCGGTCTCCTGCGTGACCTGCAGCTGGCTAGCCGTGAATTATTCAAGGATTTATCCAGCCATTTTGACTTTGGCTTGCAGCGTCGGGGACTCCTGATGCTTTGTGAATCCTCTGATTTTCTGAAGGAGGAAGAGGAGCTTGCAGGAAAGGCTCAGGAGCTGGGGCTTCGGGTGGAAGTTTGCGATCCGGATCGGCTACGAGAACTTGATCCTGCCGTCGAGATGAACGCGCAGGGAGGAATCTGGTATGAACAGGACTGCCATCTCAATCCAGGGGAGTTTCTCAATGGTCTGAAAGAGAAGCTGATGGCGGTAGGTGGGGAGTTACAATATGGATGTAAGGTGAGGGGTGTCGGAGAGGGGATTGTCGAGCTTGAGGGCGGAGAGAGGATACAGGGAGCGGAGATTATTGTGGCTGGAGGAGCGTGGACCAGTGGTCTTGCGAGGTCTCTTGGAACCCGGGTTCCTCTGCAAGGAGGTAAGGGCTACTCCATGACCCTTCAGAACCCGGGAGCCCTGCCTCAATTGTGCTCTCTCCTGGGAGAGGCTAAAGTTGCGATCACTCCGATTGGCGATTCTCTGCGGGTCGCGGGGACAATGGAAATTTGTGGGGAGGACCTTTCGATCAACGAGCGCAGGGTTCAGGGCATTATCAAGGCGGCCTGCCGGGTGTTTCCGGATTTGCAGCAGGAGGAATTCGAGGGAGTCCGGCGCTGGTCGGGCCTGCGTCCCTGCTCACCTGATGGCCTTCCCTATCTTGGTCGAGTAGAGGGAAAGGAAAAGGTGCTGGTGGCAAGTGGCCACGCCATGCTGGGCCTGAGCCTTGGACCTATCACGGGAAAGCTGGTTTCCGAGATCGTCGCGGGTCGTGCCCCGACCATTCCGGTTGAGCAGCTTGCGGTTGATCGTTTCGCGTAACAAGAAAGGGTAAATCAGGGTATTACATGTCGCGGAGGAGCTCGGTGGATTTGACTCTCCGGTAAAGATCCCTCAAATACTTCTCATGGCTGGTTCAACGAAGCTGCACGTAATTGACTCTCACACGGCAGGAGAGCCCACGCGGGTCGTTGTCAGTGGAGGGCCCGACCTAGGTGGAGGTAGCGTAGCGGATCAGCGGATACGGCTAGGGAAGGAGCATGATTGGTTACGGACATCGTGTGTCAGTGAGCCGCGTGGGCACGATGCGATGGTAGGGGCATTACTTTGCGAGCCAAGTGAACCAGGATGCGCCACCGGGGTGATCTTTTTCAATAACGTTGGATTACTGCAGGGATGTGTTCACGGAACGATGGGGGTAGCGGTCACCCTTGAGCACCTTGGGCGGATCTCTGATGGTAATCATCGGATTGAAACACCGGTTGGGGTGGTGGAAGTAAGCCTTGGAGAAGACGGCCTAATCTCAGTAGAGAATGTGCCCAGTTTTCGCTATGGTGAAGAGGTGTCCGTTAACGTTCCCGAATGGGGCACGATATCTGGCGAGGTAGCGTGGGGAGGAAACTGGTTTTTTCTCGTTGAAGGGCAGGGCCCGCCTGTGGAGGCCAGCAATATTGATGCTTTAACGGATTTCACGTGGAAGGTTAGACAATCTCTCAGGCGCGATGGAATTACCGGTAAGGACGGAGGTGAGATCGACCACATCGAGGTGTTCGGTCCTCCCTCTGATTCGACGATCGCTGATAGCCGCAACTTCGTGCTGTGTCCCGGGAAGGAATATGACCGTTCGCCGTGTGGAACTGGGACGAGTGCCAAGTTGGCCTGTCTGCATGCCAAGGGGAAGCTTGAAGAAGGGCAGGTGTGGCGTCAGGCCAGTATCCTCGATACCGTTTTTGAAGGCTCTGTGAGGAGGCAGGGCGACGAGAGGGTCATTCCGCTGATTCGGGGAAAGGCATGGGTGAATGGTGAGGCAACACTGATTCTCGATCCAACTGACCCCTTCCGTTTTGGCGTTCAGGCTTCCGGGGATTCCTGATCTCTGGAAGCCGGAACTTGACGCGGGGCGGGGGGACCGGTTCTATCCCCTTTCATGCCACTGCAAGTAGATTGGACCGGTGTTTTCCCGGCGGTTCCCACCCAGTTTCACGACGATTTTTCGTTAAACCTTCCGGCAACTCAGGAGCATGTAGATGCCCTGATCAAGGAGGGAGTACACGGAGTAATCATGCTTGGAACAATCGGGGAAAATTGCTCCCTGTCCCTGGAGGAAAAAGTGAAAGTCCTTGAGGCTGCGGTCGAGGTCGTGGATGGCAGGGTCCCTGTGCTCAACGGAGTGGCAGAGTTTACGACGCAGAATGCCTGCGACACCTCCAAGGCCGCGGAGGTCGCAGGAGTGGATGGGCTCATGGTCATGCCCGGAATGGTGTACAACTCGGACGGTCGGGAAACCGTTCATCATTTTCGGTCCGTGGCCGCCTCAACCAGTCTTCCAATCATGTGCTACAACAATCCTCCGGTTTACAGGGTGGATATTACCCCGGAGATGTTCAAGCAGATGGAGGATGTCGAAAATATCGTTTGTATCAAGGAGGCCTCGGGAGATGTGAGAAGAATAACCGACCTCTTTAACGCGCTGGGAGATCGCTATCTCGTTTTCGCTGGTCTGGATGACGTCGCGCTTGAGAGTTTCATGCTGGGCTGCACTGGGTGGATTTCTGGATTAGTAGATGCCTTTCCACGAGAGAATCGCCTGTTATGGGATGCCTTCAAGGAGGGGGATTATGCGAGAGCGCTGGAGGTCTACCGGTGGTACATGCCGATGCTACACTTCGATAGCCATCCGAAGTTAGTGCAGTATATCAAGCTGACGTGTGCGACTCTTGGCTATGGAACGGAAACCGTCCGGGCGCCCCGCCTGCCGCTGATTGGCGAGGAAAGGGAGAGGATCCTGTCTATCGTCGAGGAATGTGTGGCCACCCGTCCGTAGGAGGTATATCCCTGAAGAGAAGAGTCCTTATCAGAAGGGCCCGCCGGATGAATCAGTCCTGAGAGCCGTTGGATACCTTGTATGCCAGCCCCGCACCGACGAGGTCGCTGATTCCCATTCCGATGGACTTGAAGAGAGTGATATCATCGTCACTCTGACGAAGAGGAGCGGATCCGTTACACATTTCGGAAAGGTCGGCTACCACGTCATCCTTCTTGAAGACTCCTTCTGAGATGGGAACAAGGATTTCCCCGGCCTCCTTGAAGCAGTTCGCATAGCTGTCGGCATAGACCTTGGACTTGAGCACAAGTGATGTGTCACATTCCCGTTTGTCGGCATGGTGGTTACCAATAAAGTCGGTGTGAGTTCCCTCAGTGACCCAGTCACCCATGACCAGAGGTTCATGAGAAGCGGTTGCACTGACGATGATATCAGCCTCTCTACAGGACTTCTCGAGATCTGTAGCGACCGTCATTTCTACGCCCTCCAGTTCGCTACTCATCTCATCCACGATCTGAGCGGCATTCGATGGAGTGCGGCCCCATACCGAAACGCGTTTCAAAGGTCGGACACTCGCATTTGCCCGGATAATGTATTTTGCGAGATTGCCAGTCCCGAGCAGGAGAAGATTCTCCGCATCCTTACGGGCGAGAAGACGAGTCGCGAGTCCCGATATTCCTGCTGTTCTCCAGAAGGTCACGGTGGTGCCGTCGACAAGGGCAAGCGGCTCACCATGAGCCCTGTCAAAAAGAAGGATTTTCGAGTAGAGTGACTTATAGGGTCCTGAGTTACTGGGGAAGTAGGTGAAGGCCTTGACCCCGATCAGGTCAGTATTCCAAGAGGGCAGGACGGCAAAGGCATCGTGAGATTCTGATTGCTCATCGAGGAGAAATACGTTGCGGGGAGGCATGTTGAATTCACCTGAGAAGGTTTCTTGCAGGGCGTCAACGAGAGCCGGATAGCTGAGGGCGGCGTGAACTTCTTCTGGACCGATAGTTTTCATGGAAAGCTGGAGAGGATGTCCTCCTAAGGTAAGGACGGTATAATTGAACCTGGCAGGCTGGTCAATCCAGCGTCGGATTCTCCACGATTTGCTTTGGCTGCTGCGAGTGCTCCGGGTAGAACCTCTGCACCATGGACTTGCAAGGAACATCATTTATCGGAGCGGGCCGGGGATCGGGAGGTGCCGGGGAGTCTCGCGCAGTAAACCCGGTGTCTGGAGAGGGGATGGAGCCCGCTTACCTTGCCGAGGGGGAGGAAAGCGTCGAGGCTGTCTGTAGTCTGGCGGCAGCCGCTTTTCTCGATTTTCGGGAGAGAAGCGGAGTAGAGAAGGCAGTCTTCCTGCGAGCTATTGCTGATGAGGTCGATGTTTTGGAGGAAGAGATCGTCAGCAGGATGACAACGGAGACCGGCCTGCCTGAGGGGCGTTGTCGTATGGAGAAGGGGAGAACCTGCGGACAGTTACGTCTTTTCGCGAGCCTCCTTGAGGAGGGTTCATGGGTGGACGCCCGGATCGACCATGCGGATCCTGATCGTGCCCCGGTAGCAAAACCGGACTGTCGGTCGATGTGGAGGCCAATGGGACCCGTTGTAGTATTTTGTGCCAGCAATTTTCCTCTGGCTTATTCGGTAGCGGGTGGAGATACCGCAAGTGCTCTGGCATCAGGTTGTCCTGTCATCGTCAAAGCCCACGGATCGCATCCTGGGACGGCAGAAATTGTTGCCACTGCAGTGCGTATTGCGGTGGAAAAATGTGGAATGCATGAGGGTGTTTTTTCAATGCTTTATGGTAGTGGAAGAACCATCGGGCAGTCCTTGGTGAGACATCCGGTGGTCAGGGCAGTGGGATTCACAGGATCCAGAAACGGGGGAAGAGCACTCATGGACGCCGCAGCAGCAAGACCGGAGCCGATCCCGGTGTGGGCCGAGATGAGCGCGATTAATCCTGTATTTGTTCTTCCTGGTGCGCTTCGGGAGCGTGGCGATGCGATTGCGGAGGGTTTCGTCGGGTCACTCACGCTCGGGGTAGGTCAGTTCTGCACCAATCCCGGGCTTTTAATTGCGGGCGGAGAAGGCCGTAGCCAATTCGCGGAGCGAATTGCATCTCTCGCAGGCGAAGCTGCACCCGCTGCCATGTTGCACAAGGGAATCGCTGAGGCCTATCAAGATGCATTGAAGGTAATGATGACCAAGGAAGGGGTGGAGACACTCGCTCAGGTGCCTGTACAGGACGGGAGCAGCCAGGGTGGAGCAGTAGTCCTGGGGGCGCATGCCGCTGGATTTCTCTCTGACCAGTCCATGGCGGAGGAAATGTTTGGTCCAGCGACGCTGATGGTATCTGCGGATGATGAGGCAGCCATGCTGGAGGTAGCCGAAAGTCTGGAGGGGCAACTGACTGCGACTGTTCATGCGACAGAAGAAGACCTCGAGATGTTTGGGAAGTTGATTGCGGTATTGGAGCGAAAGGCGGGGAGGTTGGTTTACAATGGTTTCCCTACCGGGGTAGAAGTTTGTGACGGAATGGTGCACGGAGGTCCTGCGCCAGCGACCTCTGATGGCCGGTCGACCTCGGTGGGGCCACGCGCCATTACTCGCTTTACCAGGCTTGTATGCTGGCAGGATTTTCCGGATAGCCTCCTCCCGCCAGAATTGCAGGAAGAGAATCCCCTGAAGATCTCCAGGATTGTAGACGGTAAGCGAAATTGACGCTCGTCTGTAAAATAGCCGGTTGCTATTTGCCCTGAGGTGCTGCCTCGAGGTTGAAATCGAGGATCACTTCTTCATTGAGGATATTTTCTCCCAGGCCCTTGTAGTTGATGTCCCACTGGTAGCGCTTAAGGTCGAACTTGGCTCTGATGGCTGCGGTTGTTTCGGATCGCACTACGGTGGAGGTAAAGGTGACGCTGTTTGTCTTACCCCTCATTGTCAGATTCCCGGTGATTTCATACTGGCCCTCTCCGGTTTTTGTAATTGATGTCACATCGTAGTTGGAGACTGGGTGTGAGGGGACATCGAAGAAGTCCTCGTTCTTGAGGTGGGAAGTAAGCTTTTCCTTCTCAGTTGTAATTGAGTTCATGTCAATTTCGACCTTGTGGTCGTTTCCAACGGGCTCCCCGTCCTTAATTGTGAAATAGCCTGAGATGTTAGTGAAGCGGCCAACCTGTGTGCCTCCACTGACCTTCGATCCGGTAAACTCGATGTATGAATTCTCGGTAAATGTCCACTTAGTGGACCCATCGGGTCCGGCATCGACTGTCTTGTTGAGAGCTGGCCCGACTTCTGCATCAGCAGTCTGGTCAGCTGGGTTTTCACAGGACACAAATACCAGGGAGAGGAGAGAAACGATAGAGAGGGAGAAGCGAGCTTTCATGATGTTTGGAGGATTCATCGAGAAGCTAGGGAGACGAGGGCAGAAGGCGAGCCCTGAGCGCATATTTATCAGAGGATGGGAAGTTGACCTGTTGAGTCGATGATTTGATCTTTGCGGCAGATGGCAATCCGAACGAGGCATTATAAAAACAGGGTCACTATTGAGGAGAATGGATGCATCTTGTCCGAGTTGCCCCGCTCCCCGGGGCCAACTCATAGTGTGTGGGATGTGATGGCTGCCGCGGTGGCGCTTTTTGCTACGGGACCCCGAATGGCAATGCTTGGATTCTCTGGTGGTGGAATGGTAGGCGCCTTGAGGGCACTTGGGTGTGATCAGCAAATCGCAGGAGTTGACCTGTGGAGTGAGGGTTTCGACGTATTCGAAGAGGTAGCTAAGGAGTGGTGCGGGCCTGTCCGGTTTTATTCGGAGGATGCGGTGACGTGGCTGAGACGGCAGCGAGGTCGCTATGATGTGATTGTAGAAGATCTCTCTGTGCCCGAGAATGGCGATATCGTGAAGCCGGAGGTCTCATTGTCCCCTCTCCCCGACCTGATACGAAGAAGGATCAAAAGCGGAGGGGTCATTATCAGCAACCTCCTGCCAACCCCTGGGTTTACGTGGCAGACGCTTATTGCGTCGGCCCACGTTGCTCCGGGAGTCCTTGTTGAGTTTGAGAGTTATCACAATCGAGTCCTTCTTCAGGGGCGCGGGATCGGGGAAGCCCGTCAGAGCGGGCGGGCCCTCCGGGAAAACATGCGTATTCTTGGGAGCGCGTTGGCTGAAGATATCAGGGTAAGCACGCTTTAATCTGAACCTCGGGCCAGATACACCGTGCTTTTCGATTCAATCCCCTGGAGGGGATTGGGAAATGTGACAATGCGGCTCTCCGTCAAGGGAAAGGCCTCTCGTAGCAGATCTTCAAAATTTTCATCAGGAGGGTCATCGGACCACATTGCAAAGATTCCTGTGGGATAGAGAAAGGATCGCAGGCGCCTGAGACCCGACAATGAGTAGAATCCCTGATGACGCTCGTGAATCAGGTTTCGAGGGGAATGATCAATGTCGAGGAGGATGGCATCGAAACAGCGTCCCGGTTTCCCAGGATCGAATCCTTGACCTGCAGCGAGAGAGAAAAAGTCTCCCTCGATGAGGCGACAGCGCGGATCATTGTGTATTTCCTTTCCGAGTGGCACGAGCTCCCTCCGGTGCCAGCCGATCACCTCCGGCAGGGCCTCTACCACGACAAGTTCCGAGACTCGTGAATCCTTAAGAGCCGCGTGGGCAGTATACCCAAGACCCAATCCTCCTACGGCAACAGAGAGCTCTTTTTTTTCTGCCGGCAGGAGAGCGAGTGCGAGATTCGCGAGTGCGATTTCCACCGTCGTAAAGAGGCTGGACATGAGATAGCCCTCCCCAAGGATGATTTCGTAGACCTCGAGGTTGTCAAGCGAGCGTAGTCGACGTCGGCGGAGGATGAGAGTTCCGAGAGGGGTCTCCTGATAGTCCAGTTCTTCAAAGTCCGGAGGCATGGGCGGGACCATGGTGCTCGGGGAGGAGCTCTCCTGCCAGCAGGATCTCGTCAATCAACGGGATTGCGCGATGTCGGGTGCTCTTTGAGAATGGCTTCATGATCGAAATCCCGTTGTGGCGTCTCGGACTCTCTCTGATCCCAATTCTTCTGGTGGGCTGGATATCCTTCCGATGGGGAGGAGGAGCAGGAAACCTCTCTGTGGCAACAGGAAGGATGGTGCTTCAGTTGTTTGTCATCGGGTACGTCCTCAGCTTCCTTTTTGTCATGCAGAACCCATGGGTCACTCTTGGTGTGGTGAGCTTCATGATCCTGATTTCAGCCTGGATCTCCATTCGTACGATCAAGGAACAGCGATGGGCCTCCTACCGAGATGCTCTTCTTGCCATCGGGGTGGGAGGAGGACTGGTGTATATGCTCGTTATCTTTGGCGTAATCGCGGTTGAGCCCTGGTATGAGCCCAAATATGCGATCAGCCTTTCAGGGATGGTCTTTGCTAACGCGATGACCGCGGTCACCCTCAGTGCCGAGCGCTTTGATTCGGAGCTCAGGAGTGGGAAGAGCGTAGTTCATGCGCGCAATACTTCGTGGAATGCTGCGCTGATTCCCCAAATTAACTCGTTTCTTGCGGTCGGTCTGGTTTCGCTGCCGGGTATTATGACGGGTCAGGTCATTGCGGGAGCCGACCCTATGGAAGCAGTCCGTTATCAGATCATGGTGATGTCCATGGTCATGGGATCGGCTGGATTCGCTGTTGCTATTTTTCTGATGCGCAGGACGCACAGCACGGTAGCTACCTCTCAGTGAAATCAGAGGCCCCGGTCGTGTTCCCCTACCTTTTCCCGGGAGTCGCCTTGGAGTTCTTATAATCGGAAGGGAGACAAGCGTATTTGGGCTTCTTACAGTCCGGACATTTTTCGAGATCCAGATTGAGTCGGATGATCACAGGTTTTTTGCCGGAGCCCTTTTCGATTTGAACGACGGTCGGGATTTTATTTCCGGCCGGCAAGGATTGCTCGGACAAAAGGGCGTATCCCTTCCGCGTGAAGCTCATTCGCGTTGGGCGCGTTCGCTTTCCACAGATGGCCTTGATGGTGTGCCGTCCCGGGGAGGTCGCCTTGCCTGCATTGCTCAGGAACGTGATCTGCAGCTTACGGTCCTTGGTGACAAAGAGTTCGGCGTGAGGATGCACTTCATGCAGCACCTTTCCCCCATTCGGGCCTGCCATTGCGGCATGGTCGTGGTGCTTGTGGTGATCATGATGCTTGTGGTCACCGGGATCTGCCAGGGTGGGTTGTAACAGGGCGACAAAACACGCCGTGGCCAAGCACCCAACGAGAGAGTGTTTTTGTGAATTCTGCAGGAACTTCATGGATGTGTCCCCAAGATGGGGAAGATAAACATGAGATACCTTTCCATAAAATGTCAGGAAAATCGAACTAGATTTTTCTGATCTACTTCCTGGCATCCTTGTTATGGATACCTCCCCCCAGTGCTCTGATCAAGGTCAGGTGATCTCTGAGAAGGGCATGCCTGATCGCAAGCTCTTGCCGCTTTCCTTCCAGACTGCGACGCTCACTTTCGAGGAGTTCAATTTGGGAAACGAGCCCATTCTTAAAGGTGGCCAGCGTATTCTGGCGGGCCTGTTCGAGAGATGCTACCTCGCGTCTCGCCGCTTGAAGCTGATTGTGGCGGTTCCCTAGATTGAGATAGGAGGACTCGACCTCTTGGAAAGCGATGAGGGCCCGCTTCCGATAGAGTGCTGCGGCCTCATTAGTTGCTGCCCGTCCCTCAGCGATAGCTGCCATGCGAGAGGGTGAATAGATAGGAAGGTCCAAGCTTGGTCCAGCTTTAGCAATCCATTGGCGGAAGTCGGACAGCAGGGAAGGGCCCCGGGACCTTGCGCTTCCTCCGAGAGTGAGGGAGGGAAGGAGGCCAAGGCGCTTTGACTCCTCGAGCTCAAAGGCTGACCGCAGCCGAGCTTCGGCTGCCAGCATATCAGGACGTTGTGCGAGAATCGCTGAACTGGTCCGCGTGGGAAGGGGAGGGGTTCGGCAGGCAGAAAGGTGGCTGGATGGGTGGGAGAGCGGTTCTCCTCCGCAAAGAGTTTCAAGCTGCAGGAGAGCGAGTTCTCGCAGGCGTTCGAGGTCAAGAAGTGACCGAGTAAGATTTTCGTGCTCGGCCTCCTGTCTCAGAACCAAGGTCTCTGAAAGAAGGCCCGCATCTTGCCTCGCCCGGAGAAAGGTGAGAATCTTCTGGTTTGCGGAGACAGAACTCGCAACCAGAGAGTATTCTTCATTGAGACGGAGAATGCGGAAATGAGCTCCGGCAACCGCGGTAGCAGTGAGGAGCCGGCCGGCATGGAGATCCCATAGCACGGCCTGATCTGCTTCCCGAGCTGCCCGGGTTCCGGCTTTGATTTGGCCAAAGAGATCTAACTCCCAGGTGATGGATCCGTCGTTCGCCCACGGCTCGAGATCCAATGGGGACCATCCCGTTGCTCGGCTCTGCTCGCGGCCGGGAAGAAATCCTGTGCCGAGGTTGATGGTGGGCCATGCGGTGGCCCGAGCCTGTCGGGTCTGGGCCCGGGAACGTTCCAGTCGTTTACTGAGGACTCCAAGATCGGGATTGCGAGAGAGAGCGGTAGTAATGAGGGAATCCAATTGAGAATTCTCGAAGCCTTTCCACCAGTCCTGCTGCAGGGCTGCACGTGCCCAGGCCGGCGCATGTCTCCAGCCAGACCGCTGTGGAAGAGCTTCCTCGGGCTGTTTCCTCGGAAGGAATTGCGAGCAGGAAGTCAGGAGCGTCGAAAGCAGGACGAGGATGAGAGAAAGACGGATCACTTCTTTGTTGTATTACTTCCAGCCGCCTTAGAGGCAATCACGTGAAATCCCGTTGCATTCACGAGAAAGTTATTTGCGTTGGATCCGTCGGCTACTTCGCCGACGACGATCAACTCGCTGAGTTCCTGCAGACCTCCCAGTCCCCGCAGTCCGGCTTTGACCGGTGTGCCGTTTTCATCAATGACCTGGATTGTCGCGATGCTGGCGCGGACGACATCCGGATCTGCACAGCAGACATCCCATGGAGTCGGACAATCATCTCCGGGCTTGAGGTCGCAAGAGTCGAGTCGAGTAGGATCTCCGAGAGTCAGGAGGGCTCGGGATTGGATGATTGGATTGTCGTTTCCCATCACCTTACCAGAGACAATCACCTTGGTCCCCGCGGTGGGGTTCTTACGTGCCTCCGTAATAGTCATTGCCCCTTCCGGGGCTTTGGGAAGAAGTAAAGACTGAAGGGTGTCGAAGGCGGAGGAAACTGTGGTCTGGTTGTTTGATGCCTCGTCATCTCCGCCTCCGCATGAAGTAACTGCGAGACAGAGAGCGATAGCAAAAAAGAAACGGAAGTTATTTGTCATAATGGGTCTGGGTGGGTTCTTGGAAACGCTAGGCGGGAAGGGGCTGGTTGAGAATCAAGGCGACGATCAGGATCTGAGGAGAGGCCAGCAGGGGAAGAGCGAGAGCCAGCTTCCACGACTTGGTAGTTTCTCGAAGAGCGAGGATCTCGGTGTAGTCCGTAGCCGCTCCTGCCATGAGGAAGGCAAACCCGTTGCCAGGTGCCCCCGCCCGGGTGAGGAGGTCGGAGGCGAGAGGGCTAGAGCCTTCGGAGCAGACCTCAATGAAGGTAGCGGCGAGGAAAGTCAGGGCCAGGCCGGCTACGGTTGGGCCGAACCACTGGCTGAAGGTGGCGGGATCAAAGATCGCGCGAAGGGTCGCGACGAGAACGATACCAAGAAGAATCCAGCGCAGGATCATGCGGGATTCCGTCATTGCCCGCTTGGAATGCTTGAGAAAAAAGGCCCGGTCGAAGGCTGCCTTTTGGTAATGTTCTCTCGCGGCTGACCAGAACCGAAACCCCGCAGGGAGATCTTTCTGGTTCGGGTTGGCAGCAAGGAGGCCGGTTCTTACGAGAGCTTCTGTGATGAGTCCGGTGGCAATGCCGATAACTGCGGAGAGGCCAATAATGACAAGAGTCCACTTGATGCCAATCAGGCTTATAAGAATGAGAGTGGTGGAGAGGGAGTTCCATGGACTAGCGATCAGAAAGGCAAAGATCTGCCCGAGAGAGGCGCCTCGCTCATAGAGTTTCATGCCTACCAGCAGGATTCCGTGGTTGCAGAGGTCGAGAAGAAGGCCTGCTCCACAGGCACGTAGGATGCCGCTGAAGCGTCCTCCCGGTCCGAGAATAGCGGTAATGAATTGTCGTGGAATCATGCCGATAACTCCTACCGCCAAGATACCAAAGAGAATTCCCCACCACATTCTGACCACCATTTCGAAGGCTCCATGGGCGAATGCAGCGAGCCTGCTTTCAGAGAGAGAGTCGCGGAGGAGGAGGTGCAGGAGGCAGGCTATCACCACTGCACCAAGGCAGAACCAGAAGAGCCAGTCGACCTTGCGTCGGGAAGAACAGCAGGGGGAAGGTTCTGGTGGTTCGGGAGTGGGTTCGGAGCAGCAGGATGACATCGTTGGAAAGGTCAGGAGGAGCGGAGAGCGACGGGGAGAGCTGGCTGAAGGCAGCGCAGGGCGGGAGGGAGCGTGCCCAGAGTGCCCAAGGCGATACCGGTCACCAGTCCGATCAGAATAATTGAAGGAGTGAGCTCCACGGTGAAAGTGCCCAGCGAGAATGGGATATCGATCCCGTCGAGAAGCACGAGGGCCATCGTAAAGGCAAGGAGAGACCCACTGAGAGTCGCGAGAAGGGATTCCTGAATAAGAGAGAGAAGAAGAGCCCTGCGCGTATAGCCAATGCACTGAAGACTCGCCATCTCGCGAATACGTGAGGCGAACGCCGCGTAGAGGGTATTTAGCCCTCCAAAGAGGGCGCCAGCTGCCACGAGGGCAGCAGTTATCCAGATCATGACTCGGATGGGAGCATAGAATGTACTGAGCTTGTCATAATATTGGTCTTCCGGGATCGCAGAGAGCTCAAGGTCATTTCGCTGGAGGGTGAAGACATGGGCATCATCAAATTCGGCTTTATCGAGACGAAGGTAGACTGCAGAGAGCGAATCCCTCTGAGTGATGGTGGCAAGGTCGTTACGGTCGAACCATGCTTCTGATTCGAGAACGGTTCCCGAGGCTTCAAAAACTCCCGAAATGCGGAATTCATCTCTGCCGAAGAGGAGGGTCTTTCCAGGGAAAAAATCCTCAGCGGGGACTCCAAATCGGCGGTGCATGAGGCGCCCGACCATCACCTCTCCAGTCCTCGGAAAGGTGCCTTCAAGGACACGAACTCGATGGTGTACGAGAAGAGCTTTCTCGGTGACTCCCCGGAGCAGGGAGGGCTTTTCCTGCCCTCCGGGAATCGCAAGGGGCGCCATGTAGATAATCTCACCGGAGGCGGCCGTGTTGCCAAGGGGACTGGCGAGACCGGCTACCGAAGTAGCGGCAGCTGCTTCGGCCTCAAGGCGTACCTCGGAGCGTTCGACGCTTTCTTCACTGCCTGTTCCAACGAGGATCACATTCTTGCTTGATCCGGAAGCCTGCAGCAATTCCTCCATGCCGTGGTTGAGAGACGCTGCTGCTATGACAAGGAGTACGACCAAGGCGCTACCCCCTACCGTCTGGAGGAGGCGGACGGGATCTCGGAACAGGTTCCTGATTGCATAGGTTATAGGAAGCATGGCGAAGGAGGACTGGAGATTCAGCCTGTATTCAGTGATTCCACGAGGGGTTGACGTGATGCTCGCCAAGCAGGGTAGAGAGAGGCAGTAAAGCCAAGGACCAGAGCGACGAGGAGGCCATTGAAAAGGACCGTGATACTTGGTGTGATTGCCAAAGTCAGACCTTCATTGCCCAGGGTAAAGGACTGCCAGTGCAGGAAAAGAATCGCGGAGACAACTCCGAGGACACCTCCAAGAAGTCCGAGAAGCAGACCCTCACAGGTAATCAGGCAGCCGATTCGAAAGCGAGAAAAGCCAAGAGTCTGCAGGACTGCAGTTTCCTTGATACGGCCGCGGACGATCAGGAGGACGGCGTTGGTTACCAGTCCAAGTACTGCAGCTACTGCACCAAGTCCGAGCCAGTGGGTAAACCCAATAAGTTCAATCATCTGCTTGGCGGTTTCAGCAAAGAAGGCTTTCTCTGGGCGGGTGACCGTCGGCTGGGAGTCGGAACGGAAGGTGGCATCAATTTTTTTCGCCACTGGGTCAAGGAGCTCTGCAGAATCCACCTTGACGTTGAACTGGGTCACCGTTCCAAGCCCGATCTTGGAGGCCTGCTGAAGGAAGGGGAGATGAACGTAGGCCACGTTGTTATCCTGAGCCTCGTCGGATTTGATGATACCTGCAACGTAGACGTTGACGCCTACCGCTTCAAACTGGTCACCAGTTTGGAGCGCCCGACGTTGCGCGAATGTTTGGCCCACAAGAGCTGCGTCGGATCGACTGGTCCAATTCTCAAATGAACCATCGACTATCTCAAGATCGGGATTGTACTTGAGAAGGTTTTCTGCAGGGACGCCACGGAAGGTAATCACATCAAGGCTGGCGCCGCAGTTATTGACTGCGATCTGGATTGGAATGGCCTTACGCACACCTTCGATCTTCTCGATGGCGGAGAGGTAGTGTTCCGGGAGGCGGGAGGTTGACGGGCAGAACCGGTTTTCCCGGTAAACGACAAGGGTGGTGTCATCCGCCTCAGACCTGGTCACCCGCGCGAGAGAATGTTGCATGGTTTCCACCGTGGTGAAAAGAAACATACCGGTGGCGACTCCCGCTATGGTCAGGGAGGAGCGGAGTCGATAGCGGAAGATGTTCTTGAGGGCGAGGGAGAGCATGGCAAGTGAATATCAGTTCGTGATGTTATCCTGTGGGGCGGACCAGCTGGCCCTTCTCCAAGTGGAGGGAGCGGTCAGCGACTGCAGCTGCCCTCGGATCATGGGTGACCATGACGATGGTCTTATGGTGGTCGCGGGACAGGGAGCAGAGGAGCTCGAGGATTGACCCCGCCGATTCTCCGTCGAGGTCGCCAGTGGGCTCGTCTGCGACAAGCAACCCCGGATCATGGACGATAGCCCGGGCGATGGCGACTCGTTGTTCCTGCCCTCCGGAAAGCTCGGCTGGGCGATGATGAATGCGATCGGAGAGACCGACGAGTTCGAGCGCTGTTTCGACCCGGGCCCTTCGTTCGGACCGAGTAAGTGGTTGCAGAAGAAGAGGTAGCTCCACGTTTTCAAATGCGGAGAGGATAGGGACGAGGTGGTAGAGCTGGAAGATATACCCGACATTCACAGAGCGCCACTTCGTCAGCTGGGCACGGGACAGCGAGCCCAGATCCTGAGAGTCGATAACGAGTTCGCCACTACTGGCAGTATCGATTCCGGCAATCAGGTTGAGCAGGGTCGTTTTTCCGGACCCGGATGGGCCCATCAGCGCGAGGAACTCACCTCTTGAGACCTCAAGGCTCAGGCTGTCCAGTGGAGTAATGGTGATCTGGCCCTTGCTGAAGGACTTGGTCAGATTGTGAATCTGAATGAAGCTGTTCAACATTGGGTCACGCGGCCGGGTCTTGTTTGGTCCACTCATGTGCTGGAGGCAATTTTGATCCGTTGATTTTCTTTCAGCCCATCCAAGGGGGGCAGAATCACCTGGTCTCCTGGCTTCAAACCCTCGATTACTTGAATATGCCCTTCCCGTTTTTCAGATCCAAGAGTGAGGATGTGCAGGCGCGCGCGACCGCGCTCGACTGACCAGACCCGCGCCGATTCCTGAGACTGCTCGAAGAGGGAGCCGGTGGGGACAAAGAGGGTTAGCCCCCGGGCCATGCTCCCGTTCTTTGCGGTTGGAGTATCGGCATTGCCGCTTGGGTGGAAGGCGGCTCTGACTAGCATCTCAGGGCGCAATCTAGTATCCGGATTGTGCAGACGAACCTTGGCTTGGAGAGTGTTGCGCTGCAGATCGGCTTCTCCCATGATCCGGGTGACTTCTCCAGTAAAACGGGTGTCGGGGAGCAGGTCAGTTGTGATAGAAACCGCTTGGCCAATCTGCAGGGAGGCTGCTTCGGAGAGTGGGACATCGATCCGAGCCTGTAAATTCTCCGGATCGTAAAGTTCGACAATATTGGCACTCTTGGGGTCATCGCTGGCAAGCATCCTCTTTTTTCCCGGCTCGGCGTGAAGATGGAGAACAACCCCATTGATAGGGGCCCTGATGATCGTTCGCTCAAGCGCAAGATTCTTGCGAGCAAGTTCAGTCTGGGCTGCGCTGATCTTGGCTTTCACCGAAAGCTCTTCGAGGTTGACCTTGTTGATTTTGGCAATCACACCAGCAAGGGCAGCAGTCGCCTCGTCGATAACAGCCTTCTGGGCGTCAACCTTGAGTTGTGCTTGCCGGACCTCGAGGGCAGAGACAGAACCGGAGGGGACCGAGGCAAGCCGGGTAGAAACATCGAGGAGCTCGGCATGCAGGGCCTTAGCTGCCTCAATTTGTTTTTGGACACCCTGCATCTCGGCATTGAGCACCGGGAGCTGTGCGCAGTGGGCAACTTTCATTGCATCAAGGGTAGCAATCGCCTGGGTGGCATGCTTCACATCCAGCAGGGCGTCATCATCAATGAGTGTCGCCAGGGTATCACCCTTCTCCACATGTTGACCCTCGAGGGCGAAGACTTCCTTCACGACTCCGTCGATGAGAGTCGGCACGTTGATGATATATGGATCCGGTTCTATCCATCCTGAGGATTGAAAGAGAACTGTATTACGGTCGACTTCTAAAGGAGTGTCCGGGGTTTGAGTCTCGCTCTGATCGGGGTTGAGCCGGAGAGCAATGACAGGAGCGGTAGTCACTTCGGTTGCAGGAAGCAGGCGCGAACCGAACATCAGCCCAAAGATCACGATAAAGGCGAGGAGCAGACTAACAGGCAGGAGCACAGCAGGCAGAGGCCTGCGTTTGGAAGAATTGGGATTCTGGATAGATCCCTTCAGGGAGGTAATTTTCTCGAGGTTCATTGAGAGGACCGGGATGAGAGGCCGGAAGTTGACCGGGAAGGTAGTGCCCGGATGAGACAGATCCGCCGCTGGCAGGAGCGACGAAGAGAGCGGATTGGCGGCGGCAAAGATGCTGCCGGTTACGCGTCAGTCAAAGTCTCAGGATCCCCGTCTGTCTGAGAACCAAAAGTCCCGGTGGCTCAGATCCACGGCTGAACCCATGGAGAAAACGGGGCGATTGCCAGGGCTGAAAGGTGCTCTGTATTCCTGCCGGGAGGGCTGAGGGAGCTTCTTTGAGGATAGGTAGCTGAGCTTGGGACCCAGACCAGTTGAAATCACCCGCGTCGAGCGACAGGACGATTAGGCAGTCTTTGCATAAATTGACCGTTTCAAGAGGTGCGCTCGAGCAACAATCGGAATCGACGAGGGTACTGTCTTCGTGACAGCAGAACCCATTGTTTAGGGTCAGATCCTGTTCGCAGGGACAGAAGCCCAAAGCAGGAATACGCAGAACGATGAGAGCGATCATCGCCAGAGCCAGACTCGATCCTGTCAATCTCTGCAGCACGCCACGACATTACCACCGGGATGAGGGAGGTCAACCCTGTCAAATAGGGCGACTATCTGAGTCTGGCGCTTTGTGTCTGACGTCATCTGCGGTCTCGAATTGACTTGGGGCCCATAATTCGATAATTCCATAATTATGGAAATAAAAGCTGCGGTGCAGGCGCTGACATCTCTTGCGCACCCTTCACGTCTCGAGGTTTTTCGGTTGCTGGTCCGATCGGAAAGGCTCTGTGCCGGGGAATTGGCCGAAACCATGGAAGTTCCAAAACCCACATTGTCGTTCCACCTCAAGGAATTGAGCCGGGCCGGCTTGATTGAATCCGAACGGTCCGGACGGACGATCTCTTACGGAGTACGCGTTGAGGGTTTCCGGCAATTGGTAGACTTTCTGTCTCAAGATTGTTGTCAGGGTCGACCCGAACTCTGTTTTCCTACTTCGGGGCGGAGAGACGAGATTTCGTCCTGTTGTTAAGAATCATTCAAAACACGGAAAACAAATGAGTATACGAGTAGGAATCAATGGATTTGGAAGAGTGGGACGCCTTGGGTTCAGGGCGGGGTGGGATGATGAGAGAATAGAGATTGTTCACGTTAACGAGTTCAAGGGTGGGTGCAAAATGGCGGCACACCTTCTGGAGTATGATACGGTTCACGGCCGCTGGGACCGTGATATAGAAGGGGAGGAGGGTCGCTTTCTGGTCGGGGGAAGGGAAGTGACTTTTAGCGATAAAGCTACTCCGGGCGAAGTAGACTGGGCAGGGATGGGGATCGATCTGGTTGTGGAGAGCACGGGGGCCTTTCGAACCAGAGAGCTGCTGCAACCCTATTTTGATGGTGGTGTGCGGAAGGTCGTAGTGGCAGCTCCCGTCAAAGAGGAGCTGAATATTGTGATGGGTTGTAATGACCACCTCTATGATCCCGCGGTGCATGATCTGGTTACTGCCGCTTCTTGCACCACTAATTGCATCGCGCCGGTGGTAAAAGTAATCCAGGAGCAGCTTGGAATTGTCCATGGGCTGATCACAACCCTGCACGATGTGACTAACACACAGGTGGTGGTTGATGCTCCCCATAAAGATTTCCGGAGAGCGCGTTCAGCACTGAATTCATTGATACCTACCACAACGGGTTCGGCCACGGCCATCACGATGATTTATCCTGAGTTGAAGGGTAAGTTGAATGGTCTGGCAGTTCGCTTGCCCCTGCTCAATGCCAGTCTGACGGACTGTGTGTTTGAACTGGCCCGGCATACGACAGCGGAGGAGGTCAACCAGTATCTGAGAGAGGCTGCAAATGGGGAATTAAAAGGGATACTCGGGTTTGAGGAGAAGCCTCTGGTATCCACGGATTTTGTGAATGATCCGAGGTCGGGTATCGTAGATGGGCCCTCCACCATGGTGAACGACGGGACTCAGTTAAAGCTCCTCGTATGGTACGATAATGAAGTTGGATACGCCTGCCGCATGATGGAACTGGTTTCCAAGATTGCTGGATTAATGAGCTGAGGTCCTGTTCTTGTGGAGAGCCGGTAGTATGGAAAGACGAAGCTACACTATTGTTACTGCGTCCTACTGGGGCTTTACCCTGACGGATGGCGCCTTGCGCATGCTCGTCCTGCTCCACTTTCACTCCCTCGGGTATTCTTCGGTTCAACTGGCATTTCTTTTTCTGCTTTATGAGGCCTGTGGGATAGTGACGAACCTGCTTGGCGGATGGATAGGATCCAGATTTGGACTGAAACTCACCCTCTTTTCAGGGCTGGCGACTCAGGTAGTTGCTCTTCTGGCTCTATCGCTTGTTCAGCCGGGCTGGTTGGAGGTCCTCTCGGTCGCCTACGTCATGGCTGCTCAGGCGCTCTCTGGAGTCGCCAAGGATCTCACCAAGATGAGCTCGAAAAGCGCGGTCAAGTTGTTGATTCCGGCCCTCGGGAGCCGAGAGGCTGAGAACCGTGCCCTCTTCAAATGGGTGGCAGTTCTCACAGGTTCGAAGAATGCGCTCAAGGGTGTGGGATTTCTTCTCGGAGGCGTACTTCTAGGGTGGCTTGGTTTCCAGTGGACCCTCTGGATGATGGCCGGGGCACTCTTTGTTGTCCTGCTGAGCGGCATACTGACCATGCGACAGGATCTCGGTAGATCGAAAGCGAAGGTGAAATTCAAGCAGCTCTTTTCCAAAAGCCGGGAGGTGAATTATTTGTCGTTTGCCCGGTTCTTCCTCTTTGGCTCTCGAGACATCTGGTTCGTGGTGGGACTACCGGTGTTTCTCAAGGAAACTCTGAATTGGAGCTTTGCCGCAGTGGGGTCTTTCATGGCGGCCTGGGTTATCGGCTACGGTCTCATACAGGCAGGGGCGCCCGCACTCTTGCGGCATGGGGGGGCTGGTTCTGCGCTCAGGTGGGTGGGAATCCTTGCGGCCGTGACAGGATTTCTGGCTTTAGCGGTGGAGCTTGAATTCCATCTGGGAATCGTAGTTTTAGCAGGTCTGGCCCTCTTCGGTATGGTCTTTGCGGTGAATTCAGCAATCCACTCCTATTTGATTCTGGCCTACACCGACTCGGACGATGTAGCCCTGAATGTTGGCTTCTATTACATGGCGAATGCAGGAGGTCGTCTGATTGGAACCCTTCTCTCCGGGGTGATTTATCTTTTCCACGGTCTTTCGGGCTGCTTGTGGGTCAGCACCGGATTCGTGGTGGTGGCGACTGCCCTTACCGGGTTGCTCCCAAGGCAGGCAAAGTCGGAGGCTCTACTCGCGGCGGCCGAGAAATAAAAAGGGCGGCGAAGTTGCGAGACTCCACCGCCCTGAAAAATGTTGGGCCTAATTAGCGCTGATGCTGACGTTGTCGATCGAGATACCACTGAAGGCATCCGGGCTGCTATCGCTCTGAAAGTTGAATTCAATCAGAATGGTTTCTCCAAGTGCTGCCCCATCAACCGGAATCTCAATCGAGGTCCATTCGGTATCGAAGACCGTCATGTCTATATTGGCCGGATCTCCCAGCAGGGTCGCATCATCAGCTCGGAGAAATCTGACGGTGACGATATCTCCGAACCCGTCTGCATCGCGGAAGACGTCGAGGTTCACTTGCGCTCCGGGTAAACCTGAGAGATCAATGGCGGGAGACCGCAGAGAGATGTTGGAATCAGGCCCATAGTCTCCGAGGTTTGTACTCCAGGCGTTCGCAGAGTCATCGGCACCCGCGCTAGGTCCGGTAGAGGCCTCCGGTCTACCCAGCTCCCACTGGGTGGCTCCATTCTCGTCATTCACGAAGGTCGTCCAACCTTCAGCTCCTGATTCAAAATCATCCGAGAACAGGGAGGGTGCTGGCGATGCCAGAAGATGGTAGAGCCGAGATGCATCAGCTGGTCTGGCAATGCTGTGTCGATTAAGAGGTAAGGCCGCAGACAGGCCCTGCAGCCCCTCGACAGGTTCCCAACTCGTAGGAGGGCCATCATTTTCGGGGTCAGCAGAGCTCACCACGGTATACACCTCAGATGCGAAGCTATTCCATGTGAAGTCAATGGTCCCGCCGTCATCACCATTGGCAACTGCGAAATTGTGCACGTCCTCTGTTTCGATGAGAGCCCCGATTGGGTTAACTGGAGGACTTCCATTCTCGGTATCCCCAAGAGCCACAATTCCTTCGATGCCGGGGCCACTGATGCCGACGTCATACCAGTCGAGACCGGTCTGCTCGCCGAACACGTTGTCGAATGGGAAGACACCAGGAACGGTAACCGTGAAGGCGGTGGCCTGGTTCTGCGGGCAGCAGCTGTGCTGCGCAAGCACCTGCCCGTCAACGGTGTCCATGATGAAGTAGTTGGTATCATCTCCACCAAGGTGGATATTGTAGGTGCCTGGGGAAAAGCTCGACATGTCGAGGTATCCGTTGATCCGGACCGTGAAGTTTTCGCCGCCACCGTCCAGAAAGGCGTCGTTCCGGGTAGAGATGGTGCTTCCGTCTGGACCGTGACTTGCCCACGGGACGATCGCGTCAAACGAACTCAGTGGAGCGGGTTCGCCAGAGACATGAGCGTTGTAGTTACCCTCAGGCTGGCCGTTGAGGATCACTCCAGCAGGATAGTGGTTCTCCTGATAGTTGAGCCCCGGTTGAGTCCGGTCTGGTGCGTAGGAACCGGGAACGAACTCGTTGATTGGAATGAAGGAGGGCTGTACGACTGGAGTCTCAGGGATGCTGTTCGGATTACTCGGATCGGTGTTCAGGGCGATCTCGACGGAGTCATTAAACCCGTCACCATCGGTATCGGCCAAGGTTGGGTCAGTTCCGGTGTCGTTGGCATCTACCAGAATACCGGTCCCCGTTTCTGCTCCGTCCGATAGTCCATCACCATCGGTGTCGTTCGACAGCGGGTTAGTACCTGCCGTGAGCTCTGCCCCGTCGAGGAGTCCGTCGTCGTCAGAGTCATCGTCCTGAGGATCTGTCCCTGCAGCAAACTCCTCACTGAGGGAGGATCCATCGTCATCGAAGTCTGAGTCAGAATCATCCACATTGGGATCCAGAGTCAGAGAAATGGGATCGCTGACACTAAAGGTAAACCAGAAAAACTCCTCACCTCCCCGCGTCGCAGAGGCGTCGATCGGTGCAGCGGCATCGAAAGCGCCCTGCCTGATATTGACGGTGAGCCCCTGGGGTGGAATTGCGGCTCCGCCCTCCACCGAGAATCCTTCGGCAAAGGAAGTGTTCTCAGCTCCGCCTGCCAGGTAGTAGACGCCCTCTGCGAGGTCACTGGAAATCACGCTCTGAAGTCCGAGCACACTGTCGTCATTGCTGTCCAGCAGGACCCCACCAGCATTCCAGAGTCCGAGATTGGTGTCGGCCATCTCTGAGCCCTCAGTGTCCAGACTGAGAATACCCGTCAAGAAGGATCCCAGCGGAATGGCTGTTTCGGGGCTTTCACCCGAAGGGGCGGGACTGGGCTCAGCGAGGGTGAAGGTGAACCAGATGAATCCCCTCGCAATACTTCCGGTGGTGGTTGCCTCGACACGAGTGGCTAGATCGAATGCCCCCCGTCTGATGTTGATAGTGAAGGGATCAGAGTTGGAGGGGCCGGACATACTGAAAGCAGGACCAAAGGTGGAGTTGTAGGCTCCACCCGCGATGTAGTAAGTGCCGACAGGAAGTTCGCTCGAGATAACACTCCGAAGACCGAGGACGCTGTCGTCATTATTTACAAGGAGAGTGCCGTTGGCATCCCAGAGCCCGAGCTCGGTGTCGTTGACGACCGATCCATCGGTGTCGAGGCTGATCGTTCCTGGGCGGAAATTTCCCAGAGGAATTGCGAGCTCGGGACTTTCACCGGTGCGCTCGTTTTCAAAGATGCCGTTCAGGAATAGTTCTTCAGAGTCTGTCAACGTGTCTCCGTCGGAGTCGACGGCATGGGGGCTGGTGCCCGTGTTGCTGAGATTGACAAATTCCCCGGTTGCGGTCTCGACCGCGTCCAGCAGTCGGTCGCCGTCGGTATCGGGATTAAAAGGGTCTGTGCCTGTATCGGACGCGCTGACAAAGATGCCAGTATTAGTCTCCGCTCCGTCCGGTAAACCATCCTCGTCAGTATCCGGGTTAGTTGGGTCAGTCCCGATGATGAATTCTTCCAAATCGGTTGATCCATCTCCATCGAAATCGGATGCCCCGCTCAGCTGACTGAGGTCGGTGACCGAAGGCCAAGACAACTCCCATGGATCAAGAAGACCATCCTGATCACTGTCATTTGCATTTTGCACGATGGGATACACGGCAGGACTTCCATTCTCGGTATCACCCAGAGCGACGATTCCGTCGATTCCGGGGCCGCTGATACCGATTTGATACCACAAAGAAACACCGTCGTTTTCGGAACTGCCGAAGACATTATCAAAGGGAAAGATGCCTGGAGAGGTGATGGTGAACTCAGTAGTTTGATTGTCAGTGATACAGCAGCCGTGCTGAGCCGTCACCTGGCCGTCACCGGTGTCCATGATGAAATAGTTGCGGCCGCCCGCTCCGAGATGAATGCTGTAGGTTCCGAGTGGAACCAGTGACATATCGAGGTATCCGTTGACGCGGACGGTGAAGGGTTGATTGCCTCCGTCAACCCAAGGGCGAGTGCTCTCGGAAATCACGGTGCCGCCTTCGCCATGACTGGCAAAAGGCTCCACCGCCTGTGTAGAGCTCTGCGGAACGAGCTCTCCCGTGACATGGATATCGTAAAAATTCTGGGAAAGACCGGTAAGCTCGCCAGCGAGGTAGTGGTTCTCCTCGTAGTTCAGCCCGGGCTGGTCAAGATCAGGACCATACGCGTTGGGAGCGATTTCATTGATCGGGATGAAGGAGGGCTGAATCAACGGGGTGTTCGGTGTGCTTGTCGGATCATTGGGGTCTGTATTCTCGGTAACCTCGAGGCTGTCAGAGGCTCCGTCACCGTCTGTGTCGATCAGAAGTGGATCGGTGCCTGGGTTGTCAGCACTCACAAAGACCCCTGTCGCACTCTCCTGCGCATCCTCAAGTCCGTCCCCATCAGTATCAGGGTTAAGGGGGTCAGTGCCTGCGCTGACCTCAGGGCCGTCAAGGAGCCGGTCGTCGTCAGAATCGTTGTCGGTATAATCGGTGCCGGCGGAGATCTCCTCGCTGAGGGATAAGCCGTCGAAATCGAAGTCGCTGGTGGAGTCGTCGAGGTTTGGGTCGTAGGGTGCTGGCCCACTCGGACTGCGCTCGAAGGTGAACCAAACAACTCCTCCGGCAGCAATTCCTGTCGCTGAGGTGAGGACAGGATTGTCCGCCAGGAACTCACCTATGGGACCAGACTGTCGTACATTCACGGTGATCTCTCCAGCGGAGGGACCAGTAACAGTAAAGCTCTCTCCAAATGTCATGTTGTAGGCTCCACCCGCGATGTAGTAGGTGCCTGGTGCCAGATCCCCACCAATGACGCTCAGGAGACCGAGGTCGCTATCGTCGTTGCTTTCCAGAAGAGCTCCATCGAAAGCATAGAGACCGAGTTCAGTATCTGAGATCTCAGATCCCTCGCTGTCGAAGGTGATGCCACTTCTCTCGAAGACGCCGAGAGGAATGGCAAGAGCTGGGCTTTCGCCACTGAATTCGGGCGTTGGGGGCTCTGGAGCTGGCACTTCGAGTTTGAACCAGACTGCGCCGCTTGCGTTCTCTCCCTTAAAGGAAGAGATGAGAGGGGCATCAGCATCGAAAGCTCCCGATCTCACATTGACCGTAATTGAACCTGCTTCTGTCGGGGCGGTGACAGTAAAGTCTGTCGAAAAGATCGTATTGTAGGATCCTGCAGCAAGGAAGTAGGTTCCTGGCTCCAGATCCCATGTGACCACGCTGAGAAGGCCAATGGCGTCATCGTTATTTGCCAGAAGATTTCCCGCTGCGTCATAGATTCCGAGCTCGGTGTCTCCCACATCAGAACCAGTAGTATCAAAACTCGTTGTTCCAGGTTCGAAGGTTCCGACGAGGGGAAAAGCAAGCTCCGGGCTTTCTCCGGTGGGAACTGGCGGAGTAATAACGATTAATCCCCTGAGAAGTAGTTCGGTGTAGTCGTTCAGGCCGTCTCCGTCAGTATCCGCTGAGATAGGGCTTGTTCCGGTATCGCTGAGCTCTTCACCGTCACCGACCGGAAGCACGAGAATGCCAGTTCCGGTCTCGACTCCATCCAGCAGCCCGTCCCCGTCACTGTCGGGGTTGGAGGGGTCGCTGCCCAGAGCCCTTTCCTGGCCGTCGTTGGCACCGTCATTGTCGGCATCAGGATCGGTGGGATCTGTAGCGTCCGTAAATTCGTCGGAATCACTGACCCCGTCGGCATCAAAATCTCCGGCTCCAAGTTGAGTGAGTTCGGTGATCAGGGGCCACGAGAGCTCCCATTCGTCAGGGATTCCATCGGTGTCGATATCTGGAGCAGGAAAGTCGAGAATGTCGGTGGGATCGGTGTTTTCCTCGACTTCGGCCCCATCCGCAGTGCCATCTCCATCGGTATCGGCGACTAAAGGATCGGTGCCGGTGTTGCTGGCGTCCACGAAGGTGCCTGTGCTGGTTTCCACTCCATCCAGTAATCCGTCACCGTCAGTATCATTCAGCAGAGGGTCAGTGCCCGCGTCGAGTTCCGCTCCGTCGAGCAGAGCATCATCATCGGAATCGCTATCAGAGGGATCGGTTCCTGCAACAAGCTCATCTGCCAGGGTGACTCCGTCACCATCGAAATCCGAACCGGAGTCGTCCACGTTTGGGTCGAGGTTCTCGTCTGCGATCTCCGCGCCGTCTGAAAGCCCGTCACTGTCAGTATCAGCAAGCAGCGGACTGGTTCCGGTGTCATTGGAATCAACAAAGATACCACTCCCGCTCTCTACGCCATCCAGCAGTCCATCACCATCGCTATCGGCAAGGGCCGGATTGGTTCCGGCGGTTCTTTCAGCTCCATCATCTATCCCGTCGTTATCGGTGTCCGCCTTAGTAGGATCGCTGCTGACCCACCGGGAGGGTGCCGAAGCAGGAGCCATAGAAGTAAGACTGACCTGTTGGGCAGTAGATTCAACTGAGAGCAGCTGGACATTTACGCCCGTAAAACCGGGTACAAAAAGATTGAAATCGTTAATCTGACCAACGAGTTCGGAGCTGAAATCAATCTCTTCGGGCGTTGCCGTATTGAAAACAATTGGGGGATCGGAGAAGGACAATTCTTCGCCTCCGCTCTGTAGAATGAGGAGCGATCCGGGGACGCTTACCCTAAAACCGACTGAGGGAGGGTTGCCGAGACTCCCCGAAGGGAAGTAGATGGTGCCGGTCACGGCATCGGACCAGTTGAGATCAAACGCGAGACCGAGTTCTTCGCCGTCGGAGAGCCCATCGCCGTCGGTATCCGGGTTTTCAGGGTCCGTTCCGGCGGCAGCTTCCGCAGTGTCGGAGAGGCCATCGCCATCGGTATCCAACTCGCCCTGGGCCAAGGCGTATGGGGAAAGAGCCAGGAGGCAAAGTAGAAAGGGCGCAATAAGGGAAGAGGGGATCGAAGTAGCTTTTGGCTTCTTGGTTTTCATGAGAGATAAGTCGGTGCTCAATCTGGTTGAGGTCAGTCTGTGCAGAATCAGTAAGGCGACCTCGACGCGAGATTAATCAAGAGCATTGATGCTTGCCAGCACCATTCGTACCACTCTGCGGGAAGTCTTTGCTGAGCTGTTAAGGTAATAAGACTGTTAGATTTTAAGGATTTTACTGAGTAATAAAAAAGGCGGTGAGGTCGAAAACCTCACCGCCTTTGATAAAAGAAGGCTTGCTAGTTAGCGCTTACACTGACGTCGTCAATGGAGAGCCCGCTGAAGGCGTCTGGTGAGCTGTCACTAGCGAAGTTGAATTCGATAAGGATGACTTCACCGAGGGCTGCCGGATCGACAGGGACCTCGATAGTGCTCCAGTCCGTATCAAAGATGGTCATATCCACATCCACGGCGGTCCCCAGTTGGACTTGATCTGCCGCGCGAAGAAAACGCACGGAGGCAACGTCCGCGAAGCCATCTGCGTCGCGGAAGGCTTTGAAGCTGAGCTCTGCTCCCGGGATTCCTGACAAGTCGATGGAGGGAGACCGGAGTGAAATATCGGAATCCGTGCCATAATCGCCGAGGTTAGTGCTCCAGGCATTCAAGGATCCATCAGCACCCTCGAGGGGGCCAGTCGATCCAACGGGGCTCCCAAGTTCCCAGGCGGTATTGCCGGATGGATCGTTCACCAGAGTAGTCCATCCCTCGGCGCCGCTTTCGAAGTCGTCTTCGAAGAGGGCGGGCACTGGTCCGGCGAGCAGGTGGAAAATTCTCAGGGGATCTCCCGGGCTGGGAATGCTGTGAGTGTTCAGTGGTACGGTAGCGGTCAGATTCTCCAGACCAGGAACCGGAGTCCATGTTTCAGGGAGTCCGTCACCTTCCGGATCTGTTGAGCTGACCACGGTGTAAACCTCGGAGGCATAGCTGTTCCACTCGAAGTTAAGGGTGTCTCCTCCATCCTCAGATGATACCGAGAAGTTATGAATATCGGGAGAAGTCGTCGTGATGGACAGGTTGTCGATCAGGACGGTCTCGGTTGCTCCCCCGGTCCTTGCGGAGAAGGCCCAGATGTAGGAATCGTCAGCTGTAAAATTGGGGATCTCCAGATCCACAATCTCGATTGGATTGGCCAAGCCTGTGAGATAGGCACTGAGAGTTCCGGCATCGCCATCCCAGGAGATGGTTGCCGTTCCACTCAGGCTTCCTCCATTCGGCACCGGCCGGCCCTGCAGGAAGAAGAGATCGGGATGAGCGGTGTTGTTGGTTGCCACATTCAATCCTCCCTCGCCGGCTCCGTTATCGTAGGTATCAAATTCAACTGAGACCCATGGGATGTCAGCGCCCCAACCTTCTTCCCCAGATCCATTGGCAGCATTGGTGTTAGTGCCAGTTGGATTCGTGAGGGGAGGGATGGCTCCATAAGAGACCGAGAATCCATCAGCTGGGTCACCACCTGCAGTGACGGTATAGTCGAAGGTCATGGTCCACGAGGCAGCTGATCCGCCAAGTGCTGGCGTCCGGAAGGAAGCGTGAGTGCTTCCCAGCCCACTCTCAGTCAGACGGAGTTGACCATCCTGAATAGAGGCCGGGCCGTTGTTGCTGCCAATCGCGCTGCCATCGCAGAGATCGGTGGTCCCGTTCGGGAATCCATCGAAATTCTGAAGGTAGGCACCCGAACTTGCGCCGAGTCCGCTAGCTTCATTGGGATCTGATCCGCGGGCAAGTTCGACTCCGTCGGGGCAGAGGTCGCCATCACTATCTACAGAGAGAGGGTTGGTTCCGGTATCAGTGACATCGATGAAGGTGCCGCTGTTGGTTTCGACACCATCGCTGAGTCCGTCTCCATCGGTGTCAGGGTTGAGTGCACCAGTACCCGTGTCAGTGGCGTTAACGAAGGTTCCTGTTCCGGTCTCCACTCCGTCGGGGAGGCCATCATCATCTGTATCAGGATTGGTAGGATCCGTGCGTGCGGTAAGCTCCTCTCCATCGGTAGATCCATCGTTATCAAAATCTCCGTCTCCCGAGAGCTGCGAGAGGTTGTCGATTGATGTCCAGGATGTTTCCCATGCATCGGGAAGGTCGTCACCGTCGCTGTCCTCAGGGTTTGCTGCGATCGGATAGACCGGAGGGCTCCCGTTCTCGGTGTCACCAAGAGCCACGATCCCGGGAATGCCGGGTCCACTGATGGCTACATCGGTCCACTCGCCACCACCCTGCTCGCCAAACACGTTGTCGAACGGGAAGATGCCGGGGGTCGAGATGGTGAAGGATTGCGTGCGCTCCGCGCAACAGTCTGGGTCATCTGCGATGACCGTTCCATCGGCGGTGTCGATGATGAAGTAGTTGGTGTCGTCCGAGACGATGTGAATGGTATACTGTCCCGGCGAGTAAGTGCTCATGTCGAGATAGCCGTTGTAGCGAACAGTGAAGTTGTCGCCTCCACCGTCAACAAAGGGGCTGTTTCGGGTGGAAAAGTTGCCGCCGTTGCCATGGCTGGCCCAGGGCACGATGGCGTCGACCGACCTCGTAGGTGCGGGGTTTCCAGATACGTGGATGTTGTAATTGGCCTGACTCTGCCCGTTCAAGATGGTGCCGCCCCCATACTTGTTTTCCTGGTAGTTGAGGCCGGTTTGAGTGAAGTCTGGGCCATAGGCCCCAGGGCCGAGTTCGTTGATTGGCACAAAGGAGGGCTGGATAATCTGAATGCCCGGGGTGCTGTTTGCATCGTTGGGATCGGTATTGCTCTCCACTTCGAATCCATCTGCAGCATTGTCTCCGTCGGTATCGTTATCGAGGGGGTCAGTTCCAGTATCAGTAGCGCTGACAAAGATTCCCGTGCCAGATTCCACTCCGTCCAGAAGGCCGTCAGAATCACTGTCCGGGTTTGCAGGGTCTGTGCCGGCGGCTTTTTCTGCTCCGTCGTTGGATCCGTCATTGTCTGCATCCGGGTCGGTGGGGTCTGTTCCGTCGAGGTATTCCTCAGGGTCTGCCACTCCGTCGCTGTCAAAATCACCTGGACCAAGCTGAGTCAGGTCTCCGGGGAAGAACTGGATCTCATAGCCATCGGGAATACTGTCACCATCCGAATCTTCGTCGGGATCAAAGGTGTCGATATACGCACCCCAGCTCAGGCCAAATGGGTCGGTGTCAAACTCGGCGGGTAAGCCGCTGCTGATTCCGAAGGTGCTGGTATAGCCAATTCCGCCGAAGTCCCCAACGTTGAAAGAGGTGTCATTGTAGTAGCCGAATCCAATGTCCGCTGCCGACTGAGCTCCGCCTCCGTCTTCCGTGAGCCAGATGTCGACATTAAACCAGCCGCCTTCGTCGAAGTTGAAGTTGGCGAAGGTTCGAACGTTCCAGGCGGTGTCGGTATGCTCGGAGGATGGACCGGTGGCATTCAGGTTGGTTGCTCCCGCAATCGGGGTGGCGACTACCTTGACCCGGTCATCGTAGTTCTCGGTGAAGCTGAAGATGCCGTCAGCATCGTAAAACTGGAAGACGTAGGCGATATCATGATTGTCGCCAGTGAGGTCGGTGCCGAGACCGCCGGGCTCCCGGTCAACGTCGATTCCTTCGAGAATGAGCGAGGATGGATCATCCAAGACGCCGAATGGAATCGACTGGTCGACGTTCTCTGGCAGTGCTCCGGTGAAGTCGGCTGCAGGGAGGTTATCCGTGCGGCGGTAGAGAACCCTCTCCGGCAGGTGATTGGAGAGGTTCACCTCCGGATTGGACGCAGCATCATTCGGGTCAAATCCACGGTCTATTTCCTGGCCATCGAAGAACAAATCGTCGTCGCTGTCATTATCGAGGGGATCTGTCCCGGTATCGCTGGCGTTCACGAAAGTTCCGGTGCCCGTCTCAACTCCGTCAAGGAGTCCGTCACCGTCAC
>NZAC01000034.1 GCA_002686085.1 Roseibacillus sp.
AACCTTCACCCTCCAGCCAGGACCGATCGCGGTTGATAACCCTGCTCTTTCCCTGATCGCCATGGAAGACTTTGGCGCACCAGATGGTGACGGTGATGATACCGGGGACAACGACGGCAATGACGCTGGTGACAACGACGGTGATGATGCCGGGGACAACGACGGCGATGACGCTGGCGACAACGACGGTGATGATGCCGGGGATAACGACGGCGATGATGCTGGTGACAACGACGGTGATGACGCTGGCGACAACGACGGCGATGATGCCGGTGACAACGACGGCGATGATGCTGGTGACAACGACGGCGATAACGCTGGCGACAACGACGGTGATGATGCTGGCGACAACGACGGTGATGACACTGGCGACAACGACGGCGATGACGCTGGCGACAACGACGGTGATGATGCCGGCGACAACGACGGTGATGATGCTGGCGACAACGACGGTGATGATGCTGGCGACAACGACGGCGATGATGCTGGCGACAACGACGGCGACGGCGATGACGCTGGTGACAACGACGACGAGGGCGATGACGAAGACGGTCGTGAGCGGTGCTTCGGCCACGGTAAATTGCCTGAAATTCTTCAGCAGTTCGACCTCAATGAGGACGGCCGCATTGATGAAGAAGAGAGACAAGCCGCCAAAGAAGCGCGTCGCCAGGCTCGGGCAGAGCGTCGTGCGGCTTTGATTGAAGAATGGGACACCGATGGAGACGGTGAGCTCTCCAGAGAAGAGCGTAATGCCGCCCGCGAGGCCGCACGGGAAGAGCGCCGGGCCGCCCTTCAGGAGCGCAGAGAGCAAATGTTCGCAGACGTGGCCGGAGAAGATGAGTGCCTTGACTGGGACGAGTTCCGGGATCTCAAGCCCTTCCGCAGGAAGCCAAGATGGTATGTGGCCGCGATCTTCAGACGCGTTGACACCAATGATGACGACTGCATCAGTTTTGAGGAATTCACCTCCCGGCTAACCCGCCAAGGCCACGGCCATCGGGGTCACCGGAGATGGAGCGCAGACCGAGACCGCCATCACGATGACGCCTCCCGCTCGCGGCGCCGCCGGTGGTGGAGTCGACGGGGTCGCTAATTTGTCCTCCGTGACGGTTCAATTTTGACAAAAGGGCAGCTCTACGGAGCTGCCCTTTTTTTGAGGAATGCAAGGTTTCTGGATCCCGCTTTTCCCGGAAGGCTCCCTGAGAGAAAGTGTGTCCTTTTCAACAGGCCGGAATTCAGAGAGGAAGTGGCTGTGCGTATCAAAGTGACAGTCGCCTATGACGGAAGCCGCTTCGCGGGCTGGCAGATCCAGCCCAACGCAGACACCATCCAAGCCCGCATAGAGGAGGCTCTTGCGCTTATCGCAAAAGTTCCCGTGCGTGTTCATGGTTCTGGTCGCACCGATGCCGGTGTTCACTCCCAGGGGCAGGTCGCTCATTTCGACGCTCCAGCGGAACTCACCATGAATCCAGTCAATTGGTTGGCAGCCTTGAACACCAAGTTACCTGCAACCATCAGGGTGCTGGAATGCGATGAGGTTAACCCCGATTTTCATGCCAGGTTTTCAGCCTCCTCAAAGACATATACCTACGAGCTCTCTACCTCTCCGGTCCTCTCTCCCTTCCAAGCCAGCCGGGCGTGGCACCTCCCTCGGCAGCTTGACCCTGTCACCTTGGAACAGGCACTGGCGCTATTCGAGGGCAGACACGATTTCAAGGCATTCTCCGCCGTCCGGGGAAACGAAGATGAAGAAACAGACTATCGGAGAACTTTGAGCGAGTCCTCTCTGCGCCGTCTCCCGGAGGGCTATCTTCTCACCTTCACCGGGGAGGGATTCCTCTACAAAATGGTCCGGCTGCTCACCGGGGCTGCCGTCCAAACGGCTCAGGGATATTTTCGACTCGATGATCTGGCGAGCCTCCTCGACCAAGAGCCGGAGCTTCCACGAGGCAAATCGCCTCTTTGCGCACCCCCTGACGGACTCTCTTTGGTCGAGGTTCGCTACTGAGACAGCCGGCCCCTCCAAGGAGGGGCCGCTTACTCGTCTGAGAAACAACTACATAAGAAAGTAGGCAGGACCTAGAAGTAGGTCCGAAGAGCCAGCCACAAGGTAAGCGCGTCCACGTCCCCACCAGCCGTATCGAGGGTTTCCAACTCGATTCCAGTCATGATCTTGGCGTTGTGGCCACAGGCATAGTAATTCAGTCCAGCATAAATACTGTGATGCTGATCGCCACGGCCGCCGCCGACATCCGCGTCATGGTTCCTTCTCAGATAGCGGGAATTGGTCGCAATTCCCTCTGCCTCATCTGCTCCCTGATAGGAGTAACGCACAACGGCCTCGATTTTATCGGTGAGGTCCCGGGATGCCATTGCCACGAAGCCCCAGAAATTCCCGCCTCGCTCGCCTGCTCCGTCATCACCATTATCTCCGAGGGTTCCCTGCAGAAGAATATCCCATCCGTTTTTCTCGGTGAGGTAGGCTAACGCGACAGCCCACTCATAAAGGCCAACTTCGTTATCAGGAGTTCCGTGCGCGTCATTGTAGAGAAAGTCTGCAATAAGACTATCTCCGCTCTGAAGCTCCCAGCTGCCGTTTGCATATAAGGCGAGACCATCTGTTTCGCCGGATAGCTCCGGGGTATCCTCGGTGCTGAAGATTCCGAGCGTTCCTGAGAAATTATCTTTGGATTTCTCGAGAGTGATCCCGGAGAGCCGCGCTGGATAGACCTTGTTGGCTACCGCGGATCTCTCAACGGTCTTGATCTTCTTAGACGAAGTATGGACTTCATTGCTCATGGTCACCTTATGGCGTCCCACGCTGACGTTCACTCCATCAAGTGCTCCACCGCCGAGAAGAGCCCCTGCATCAAAAGAGATAAGCGCAACATCGAGGCTCTGGTATCCAAAATCACGGGACCCTCCCTTTGGCTTCCCGTCGCTCACGAAGTTGGCATTCGCCTTAAGCTTGAAGTGCTTAAGAATCTGGACCTGCGTTCCGAGTCGGAACCTGCGGAACTCATCAAAGGTCTCGGAGTCATCTACCCCGTTGACTCCATCGATGTCAGTCGATGCGAACTGCACCTGAGCGCGCCCGAAAAACTTGACGGCCTGAATCAGCATGGCGTCATCATTGGAATAAATCGGAGATCCAAGATCTTCGGTAAGAAGGCGGCACCAATCTCCTCCATTAGACCCGTCCGCCGCGAGGGCTGGGAGAGCGGAGGTAGTAAGGGCCGCAAGAATTGAAGTCGTCAACTGCTTGGGTTTGTTCATCTGGTATATATGGAATGGTTATCTGTGATTAGCATTATTCGAGTGCCAGGCACTCCCTAGAAACAAAAAACCGCAGGCCCACTAGAGATAAGCGAGACCCTGCGGCTGGATGCCGTTTCGCTGAACGCCGACCGACGTTCGGTTCTCAATTCTCGCTTTCGCCTCATGGATACGCAGTGTTCTGCTGGAAGTAAGGCCACGGGATACCCATCCGGAAAGGAGAAGGGAAGTCATATTCTTACTCACTTCTGCAGCTTACTCACAACCGGGCAATTTATGGCCCTTTTTGTGTGTCTTATTCGTCACAGGGAAGAAGGGTGTCCCACCTCACCGAAAGAGTAAGGCCTCTGTCCACACCAAGGGCACCCTTGCCATGTAGTCGTGGACGAGGACCACCTACTTCACTTCGATCCGGTAAGTCCCGGATTGGATCACATTTAAGGTGATCTTCTCTTTCTTGTCCGTCTGTAGGAATCCACCGGGAAACCGGTTATCCGCCCCAAGCGCCTTTCCGTCAACGAGGAGCTTGGACGCAGGGCCCATCGGTAACCGCACGGTCGCGGTCGTCTGAACCGGTATCGTAAAGACGTAGAGAAGTCCCCCGCCCTCCAAGCGGTTCCATTGCACCTGAATGCGGCCCCGCACGGAGTCATAATGAGCTTTGACCCAGCTTATAGACGTGCCTTCGCTCCCTTCCGGCTGGCTTTGTGGAATCCACGGCTCCAAGCGGATCCGCTGGAAGCCAGGGATCGTCGTGTCAATGCCCGCCAACTTGGCCATCAGCCAACCACTGACCGCGGAAAAGCTCTGGTTAAGCCCTGCGGCTCCTGGCGCTCGGTTCTTTCCGGCGGGCCCCCATCCCCTCTGCAGCGTCGTGTCGCCCAGCTTTACTCCATATCCCCACGACGGGAATTTTGAGGTCTGGAGAATCTTGAGTGCCGTATCATGATTCCCAGTCCAGGTCAGCACGGGGAGAAGGGACTTTGTCCCAAGCGCTCCACTCGTCACTCCGCTCGTTTCCGCGGTCTCCTTTGCTGCAAGGAGCGCGAGGAGGTCGCTGGTCACCTTGGTTTTTGAGGAATCGGTCAGAAGACCATACCGAAGGGCGAGCACGTGGGCCGTCTGGGACCTTACCTTCAGACTCCCATCTTCCTTGACGAACAATTTTCGGAAATCCGCCTGAAGCTCCCCGAAGGTCCTGTTGTAAGAGAGGTGGTTGATGGGGTTTCCTGCCACTCGTGACATCTCCGCCATGAGCCGAAAGTTCAAGGCGAGCATCGCGAGATCGATAAACCTCGTCGATGTTGGATCGTTGTAGTGCATCACGTCTCCCTCACTGATTCCAAAGGCTCTCCCCCGTAAGGCCCGGTAGGCATCATAACGAGCTTGCAGGTATTTCTTCATCGCACTCCAGTTCTCCTTCACCACCTCGCCATCTCCATACATCCACCAGTGATCAAACACAGCGTGAATGCCCGCATCGGAGAATCCCGCACCGTGAGAGACTCTCCCTGAGGCAAAGGGAAAAGGAGCATATCTACGATAGTAGCCCTGCTTGTCCCGGGCACCCCGCATGGTGGTAAACCACTGGCGCAGGAACCCCGCGTTATCGGCATGATAGCAGGCGGATCTCGCGGAGAGTTGAACGGGGCCAAGAGCGCCCATACGTTCATTCACCTTCTCAGAGGTGGAAGGCAGGCCAATCCAGTTCGCTCGCTGGGTCCAGAGACAGCTCTGGTAGATTTTGTTGACCTGCTCATCACTGCATTCGAAACCACTTGTTAGCGGAGTATCGCTGTGAGTCACCAGTCCGGTAAGAAATCCGGCTTCCGGCGTTTCCAGTAATCCTTCTACTTCCGCGAAGCGAAAGGTGTGCAGAGTAAACTTCGGCGCCCATTCTTCCACTCCCTCTCCCTTGCACACATAGGTGTCTGTCGCTCTTTCACTCCTCCCAAGATCACCATCAAAGTCACCCTCCGTAACTCCGTATCGAATGATGAGCTTTTGTCCCTTCTTCATTCCCTCTCCCTCTAAGCGCACGTTCCCGGTAAAGTTCTGGCCGAAATCAAAACGGTAGCACTGAGGACGAGGCTCGCTGACTTCAACCGCCTTCCTTTCTTCGATGATCCGAATGGGGGGGGCAGCATAACTCTGCAAGACCTTTGGCCTGACAAACCCGACCTCCGCAACCCGGCGGCCTTTACCGTCATTGAATGGTGCCTTCACAGATTGATTGGAGGACGCTTCCACGCTCTGACCCCATTCCTTGTCATCGTAGGCGGGCTGCGACCAATTCGTGAGTTCCCGGGTGGCGTCATAGCCCTCACCCATCAGCGGGTCAGCCTCGAACTCTGGCCCGGTAGTCACTTTCCACGTGGGATCACTGGTGACAATCCGCGATGTTCCGTCCTCGTAGTGGAGATGCAGTTGCACGAGCAGCGCCGGAGTCTTGCCATAGAGGTTTCGACCTGTCCCAAAGGGCCCGAACCTTTTCCTTTTCGCCGAGCCTAAATAGCCGCAATACCACCCGTCTGCCACAATTGCACCGAGGCAGTTGGAACCCGCAACGACCTTGGAACTCACATCGTGACTCACGTAGTTGGCCCTCGCCTGATAGTCACTCCATCCCGGGGCCAGAAGGGAATCCCCTATTCGTTCCCCATTCAGGTAGAGCTCCAGCGCCCCCAGTGAACTTGCATACAATTGCGCTCTCGCCACTTTCTTGCCTGCGTCAAACGCCTTCCGGTAATACCGAGGGGCGGGAAGGGACAGCTCACCGGGGTTCCGGTGCAGAGGGGTCTCATCGTTATGGGAAATCCAGTCAGCCTTCCAGTCAGCCTGTCCAAGCATTCCAACGGTGAAGTGAGCGACGCTGCTCCAGGGAGAAGGCTCATCGTTCTCATCCCACACTCGGACCTTCCAGAAAACCCGCTGCCGGGAAACGAGTTTCTCAGCACCTTTGTAAAAGATCAGATGGTTTTCGAGGCTAGCTTGCTTCCCGGTATCCCAAAGGTCTCCTTCCTCCCGATCAAGGGCATCCGGAGAACTGGACGCAATGATCCTGTAGGCTCGTTGCGTCTTTCCCTTCTTGGTGGATTTAAGGTGCCAACTCAGGCGGGGAAGCTCGGCATGTAGAGCACTGGGATTGATCTGGTGCTCGCAGGCCAGTTTCGAGACCTCCAAGTCTGCACCGAACAGCAGGGAAGGAGTAAGGGCGGTGATAAATACGATCAGGTTTCTCATGGCGCGATCAGGAGAGGGGTGTATCTCGCTGCGATCGCAAGAGAACAGCAGGTCACGTGGTTCGGCAAGCACCTCCTACGACACATTGGGCATCTCAGGAGGCCCCCCAGTCCCGGAGACTTGTCCAAAAAAATACCTGCCGGTCTTTCGACCGGCAGGCACTAAAAAAACGACCTAGGTTCTGAGAACCTGGTTCACCCTTACCGCCTGCGGCGGATCAGGAGCGACAGACCGGCGAGGCCAATAAGAAGGCTGCTGGAAGGCTCCGGAATGGCAGCGAGCCTGAGCGCCGGGTTTTGACGCGGGATAGTCGCTGGCTGGAATGTGAAGGTGTCGAAATCCCCAAGGAATGGAGTTGCTGTAGCGTTGTTCACGAAAATCGTTGAAACTGCAGGCTCTGAAGTTGGGAAAGACCCAATCTCAAGAATTGCTGCTTCAGTCGAACTCGCAAGATCAGCTCCGTTACCGATCACAAGGTGAATTGGTCCCGAGAACCCAGTGGTGGTGATATCTGCTCCGTTGTTGGAGAAGTTATATACCCCGCTGAAGATCGTCTGGGTGCCAACTGTGCCAGTTGCTCCATCGAACACGCTAAAAGCTGCGTCAAGGTCTGCCCCTGAGGACAGCGTTGCGAGCTGGGCAACATCGAAGGTGCCGATGGCAGCAAATCCGCCTTCAACCGCTGCTCCGCTGTTGTCCACTACAGACTGGGTGTTAACCGGTCCCTGGTTGTTAGTCACCGTGATGCTGGCTCCAAAAGCGGAGACCGACATGGCGGCGAGGGTAGCTACTACGTGCTTCAATTTCATGTGGGTAGTAATAATGAGTTTATTATGGAGAGAGAATCACAGGAGCAGGGAGGCTTGGCCTCGACTGCTCCCGCAGAAGATTTCCTAGAGGTCAGCGTAGAAGGCTGGAGGAGTGACAGTCGCATTGAACGCGGCGCCAGTTCCGTTCTGGCTGATGATGATCCCGGAGGTCAGCTCAACATCGCCTGCAGCTGCGAAGGTCGCGGAGTTCAGCCATCCGTCAAACCCTGCGAGGGTTGAGAAGAAGTACTGGTCGTAGCCACTTGCGTCAGCCTTGGGAAGATACACGGTATCAGCCTCAGACGGGTCAGCATTGGCGGAAGCACTCACACTGTCGGCCAGTCCGCTGTTGCCGAGAGTGGCTCCAACAGGGTAAGCGGTACCGAGGTAAGTGAACGCGTCACTCACTGGAAGGTTCGTGCTGGTGGTCTTCACCATGCCGGTCACAACGAGCGAAATGTCGTCGGCGCCCTTCTCGTTGACGATCAGACCGTCGACGTAGTTCAGAGGCAGGTCGGTGGCATCGGCAAATGTTCCTGCGTCAAGCCAGCCGCTGAATCCAGCGAGGGTGGAGTAGAACACCTGAGTGAATCCGCTCCCGTTAGGGACGTAGATGACACTAGCCTCGGAGGGGTCTGCGTTCGCAGAGGAGGTAAGCCCAGCGGAGTTGTCTGCACCAAACACGTCACCAATTGTCTTGGCGGCACGGATGGTGTAGTCGGATGCGTCAGCTGCTTCGACACCAGCAAGACCGGTGAGGTCGCTTCCGCTCCAAGCGTCAACCTCGATAACGGTTCCGGAGTCGGCGATCTCAACGAGGTAGCGCTTACCTGCAGTGAGAACGTCCGTAAAGTTTACGTCGTTGTCTGTGAGACTGTCGCCGGTGTTGGCGTCAAATGTTCCAGATACTACCTGTGGCTCGTGAAGACGAAGGCCAAGGACGTTGAATTTGCCCGCGTTGATGGTGAGCGTCTCGTAACCGCCTGCGCCTGATACCGCCGACTGTGAGAAGGCTGAACCAGCGAGGAAGCTAAGTGAACCGGCAACCAGTGCCGCTTTTTTTAGTGTCGTTGCTTTCATGACTAATAGGTGACTCTATTGTAGAGGTCGTTTTTGTTTTTTAGGGTGTTGTTCTCAGTTTCCGCAGGCAATCCACCTGCAAACTACCTACCGGAAGCCCCTCTGGTCAATTTTTTTCTAAGTTTGTCCTGAAAAAACAACTTAAGGAAAACGAAGGAGCGGCGGAGGCGGTAAACACCTATAATTTAGGGGTTTACAGGACAAAGTATACGCCAAAAAAAAAGAAATCAAATGCCCCAGACGTCGCTATGGCAAATGTGTCACCCCCTGAGGGCCGGGCGCGGCCCCAATTTGGAGGATTTGGAGCCATCTGGGCCGCTCTGTTGCCCATTTTCGCGATGGCTACCAGCAGCTGATATCCGTGAAGGTTTGAAGACGCTCCTCAATTTCAAGGGAGGAAAGGTCCTCGATCCTCCGGGTCGAAAAGGCCTCGCAAGTGAATGATGCCATTACGGTCCCACGGACGATCGCATTGCGAATATCCTCGAACTGGTAATCGGTGTTGCCGAGAGAAGCGAGGTATCCCGCCATGGCTCCCAGGAAGGTGTCTCCTGCCCCCGTTGGGTCTGCAACCTCACGTAGGGGAAATGCGCCGCATCGGAAGATGCCATGATTGATCTCGGGAGGTCCGAAGAGAATCGCTCCAAACTCTCCCAGCTTAATGATCACATAACCTGGTCCCTTCCTCCGAAGCAGTGCCCCTGCTTCTACGAGGTTTGACGTCCCTGCATATTCACGAGCCTCAGTTTCATTGATGACGAGGAGGTCGATCCTCCCGAGGACTTTCTCCAGCTCTTCCCGTGCGATTCCGATCCAGAGATCCATCGTGTCAGCTAGAACGAAACGGTCCTCACCGACGCACTGGTCGAGCATCTCCAGTTGGTTCTTCGGAGCCATGTTGGCAAGAACGACGACGGGAGAAGCTGCGACTGCGACCGGCAGATTGACCTCCCAGCTCTCGAGAACATTGACCGCCACGTTGTGCGTGGTCCGGTCGTTCATGTTCTGATGATACTCCCCGCTCCAGCTAAAGGACGCTCCCTCGGAGCGCTCTACCCCGCCAAGAGTTACTCCGTGCCGCTCAAGCATGGCGAGATGCTCGGGGGGATAATCGTTTCCGATCACACCTACAAGGTGAACGGGTTTCGTAAAATAAGTGGCCGCCAACGACGCATAGGAAGCCGACCCGCCCAGAAGGTTAGTCGCTTCATCAGAGGGTGTCTTGACGTTATCGATCGCAATGGAGCCACCAACGAGTAGAGGGAGGGGATGAGACATCTCCGCGAAGTTCGGCCCCTTTCGGATCAAGATTCAAGCCCGATGTTTGGCACTTTGTCCAATCACCTGCCCGCCAAGGAGTTCACGGACTTGCCGACAGGCTCCTTGAATGTCTTCTGCCTGCAGAAGACCGGAAACAATCACAACCCGGCTTGCCCCGGCGCCCAGCACCTGATTCAGGTTTTCTGCCTTAATGCCTCCGATACAGAACACAGGTATCTCTGCTCCAACAGCTCTCTCAACCTCTTCGAGATCGCCGAGACCAATTCCAGGGCGCCCTTCCTTGGTCGGTGTGGGGAAGAGAGGGCCAAACCCAATGTAAGAAGCGCCCTCTTCGAGGGCCGCGCGCGCCTGCGCCGGGGTATGGGTAGACCGCCCCACCAGTGAACCAGCCGGCAAGACCGCACGGGCGTCACCGATCTCTCCGTCGTCCTGCCCTAGGTGAACACCGTCTGCTCCAACCTCCCGTGCGATCTCAACAAAGTCATTCACAATGAATGGAACATTCCCAGCCCGGCACAATGGAGCGAGCTCGTATGCGATCTGGGTAATCTCTCTCCTCTCGTGCCCCTTGGCTCGGAGCTGGAGGACATCCACTCCGCCTTCAAGCAGCGACAGACTTGCTCGAACGCAATCATCCGCCGTTAGGTAGCCAAGGTCCACGATGCCATAGAGCCGCGCGGCATCTAAGCTCAGTTGACGAGCGGGGGTCATTCCGCTGAGGCCACGGCCTCACGCTCCTTCAGGTAGCGCTCGACCCAGCCAATGTCGTAACGCCCCTCAATAAAGTCAGGATGGTCCACGATCACCTGCTGGAAGGGAATCGTGGTTTTTATACCACGAATCATGAACTCTGAGAGAGCACGACGCATTCTTGCAATGGCGACATCTCGTCGAGCCCCCGTCACAATAAGCTTCGCAATCATGGAGTCATAATGGGGAGGAACCGTGTATCCTGCATACACGTGGGTGTCGACTCGCACACCTTTACCGCCGGGGGCATACCACATGGAAATGTGTCCCGGGCTCGGCGCAAAATTGTTGTAGGGATCCTCCGCGTTAATCCGGCACTCAATACTGTGCCCGCGCGGCATTCCTTCGCATACGTGAGAGGAGAGAGGCTCTCCTGCTGCTACCCGGATCTGCTCCTTGATGAGCTCACACCCCATGACCTCCTCAGTGATCGGGTGCTCTACCTGGATCCGGGTGTTCATTTCCATGAAGTAGAAATTCTCCCCGCTCTCATCGACAAGATATTCGATCGTCCCAGCATTCTCGTAGCCAATATTTTCTGCCAGATCGACCGAGGCCTGCCCCATCCTTTCCCGAAGCTCCGGGGTAAGTAGGGGACTAGGGCACTCCTCTATGATCTTCTGATTACGGCGCTGCATGGAGCAGTCACGCTCTCCAAGGTGCACCACCTTGCCATGCGAGTCTGCCATGATCTGGAACTCAATATGGTGCGGATTGAGCACGAGCTTCTCGAGGTAACAATCTCCATTCCCGAATACCGCGTTCGCCTCGTTACTGGCCGCCCTGAACTGATCCAGAAACTCCTCTTCGTTAGTAGCGGCACGCATCCCCTTGCCCCCGCCACCCGCTGTCGCCTTGATCATGACCGGAAATCCGATCTGACGGGCCGCCTCCAGCGCCTCCTCTTCACTCTCCATTACCCCGTCGGTTCCGGGGGTAACCGGCACCCCGTACTTCGTGGCGGTGGCACGAGCAGTGTTCTTATCGCCCATCGCACGGATCAAGTCCGCTGAGGGCCCGATAAACTTGATTTTACAGCTATCGCAGATTTCCGCGAACCGGGGATTCTCCGAGAGAAACCCATATCCAGGGTGAATGGCTTCTGCTTCCGTGACCTCCGCCGCAGCGATAATACGATCCGGCTTCAAGTAGCTGTCCTTACTCGGACTGGGGCCAATACAGACCGCCTCGTCTGCCAATTGCACGTGGAGCGAATCCACATCGGCTTCGGAGTAGACCGCTACCGAAGCGACATCAAGCTCACGGCATGCCCTGATGATCCGCAAGGCGATCTCACCACGGTTAGCTACGAGGACTTTGGAAAACATCGCGGGGGAATGGGAAGAAAGAGAAAATCTGCACACATGGTGCAGGTCAGATCAGGTCACGCGGAAAAGCGTATCTCCGTACTGAACCGAGCTACTATCGTCGACACAGATCTCTGATACCGTGCCGCTAACCTCCGCCTTGATCTCGTTCATGACTTTCATAGCCTCGATGATGCAGACCGTCTGTCCCTCACTGATACGGTCTCCCACTTGGACGAAGTCATCCGCGTCCGGGGCAGGCTTCCGATAGAAGGTTCCCACCATCGGTGACTCAACGACCTTTCCGGGTAGAGCGGCTGCTTCCTCCTCGCTGGCCGCCGCCGGGGCCACTGCTGCCGGAGCCGCGGCCGGAGCCGCCATCTGGACTCCGGGGCTCAGGGCTAATCCTCCCAGCGCTTCACGAAGAGCCTCGGGATCAGGAGATTTTTTCAACTTCACGTTGACGCCTTCCTGCTCCAGATGGAACAGACTGAGTCCGTGCTCTTCCATGAGCTCGACGATTTTTCGGATTTCCTCCAGGTCCACAGGGTAAGCAGGTGAGTTGGATGTAGAGTCGGGGTCAGGGCTGGACTGGTCAAGCGCCAAGGAAGCCACGATTCGGGATTGGGTCCGGGGCTTCCAGGCCTTATTTTTCCCTTGTGAAGCCGATCCCACGCCCTGCGGAGCCCGGAGAGTTCCTCCCGGAGAATTATTTCTGCCGCCTCTCCTCAAGCGAGTTGTTCACACGAGAAGCGCCCCTCGAGGTGGATCTCGGCTCCGGTGACGGAAGTTTTGCCCTCGCGATGGCTCGCCAATTTCCAGACCGCAACTTTCTCGCGGTGGAGCGCCTTCTCGGACGAGTGCGCAAAACCTGCAAACGCGCGACCCAGGCGCAACTCCCGAACCTCCGGGTGTTACGGCTTGAGGCACGCTACACGGTGGAGTGGCTTCTCCCGCACGCATCGGTAAGCAGACTCCACCTCCTCTTTCCCGACCCCTGGCCCAAAGCCAGACACCACCGCCGCCGACTCATCAACGCTGAGTTCCTTGGTGCTCTCTCCAAAGTGCTCGTCCCGGGAGGAGACTTTCTCTTCAAAACCGATCATGAAGGCTACTTCGAGTGGGCAACCGACGCGCTCTCTCTCTCTAAACACTTCCACTCCATTCCGTGGGACGATCAATCTGGTGAGCTCTCAGGATATCCGCAAACCGATTTCGAGGCCCATTGGCTGGCAGAGGGGCGTTCGGTTCATAAGCTTCGAGCACGGAACCTGAGCCACTGATTCCCTACTTGCGAAGAACCAGCTTCTTCTTCGGGTTACGAACGCTCTGCAACTCCAGTTCCTGCTCAGTGAGCTTGATTGTTACCGCTCCGGTTTCTCCCTGGCGCCAAAGTTCAATACCGGACTGCCGTACCGTCTCGGCCCAGCGCTCAGGCACTCTCTCTGCTACGGGATATCGGTCCTCCTCCGCGATGATCACCCTCGGGCCAACCGCCTTCAGGAACCCCATCGTCCCGGTATGGTCGGAGCGGTGACGCCCCATCACCCACAGATCACACTCTGGATCGCTACCACTTCTCAGAATCTCCTGCTCGGTATCAAATCCCGCGTCCCCCGTAATCAGAATTCGCCAGCCTCTCCAATGCAGGCGCATCACCATGCAGCGGTCGTCGGCACGGCTCCCGGTTTCCTCGTTCGCGACCCGTAAAATCTCAATTTCCGCTCCATCCCCTAGTTGGTGGCGAGCACCATCCTCCCCGAAGTAAAGCTTACTCCCTATCTTTTCAGCACTACGAACTAACTGTTTGAAGGCCGGGCTATTGGCGCTCCTGACGGGCAGGAGAATCTGCCGGGGAGCATAGTGTTCAAGGGCAGAGACCAGCCCACCTGCATGACCTTTTTCCGGGTGGGTCAGAATCATCGAATGGGGGGCTGCTCCAGACCTTTCCAGCGCGGGTTTTACCGATCTCCCAAACTGATCCGGTGCTCCACCATCAATGAGAACTCCGTCACCTGCCCCAAGATAGATCGCTGCGTCGCCATCCCAGAGATCGAAAATGAGCATATCCCCTGACCATCCCCCAGCCCTTTCCAGCTCAAAGTGGCTGCCAGGAATTGAAGCCACCTTTTCCGCTATCGAGTAGGTTGTCTCAGCGAGAAACGCATTCATCTGATTCGAGCCCACTTGCAGCGGTTCCCAGGCCACTCCCAACAAGGATCCGACGAAGGCGATCGAAAGTATCACGAATACCAATGGCACCAGAATCACACTCGCCACAACAGAAGCGGGCGTGATGATCCCAAAGTGATGCCAGATCAGAGGCATCGAGCCGATCCAAGCTGATATCGAAACCACAAAAAGGCCCACGATATATCTCCGTATTGTGAGACTCCCCCTTTGCCAAGGGGTGTGCAGGCGAGGCGGCACAAATGGATCTCCCTCGCCCAGAGGTTGAAGCAGCCGGGCAAGAGGGGGCGCAATCAGGATGATCATTCCGACCACGACGTAGGACAACTGAAACCCCACCTGCCCAAGCTGGTAAGAGTCAAGGAGGAGCACCACGGGAAGGCTGGCAAGCAAGCTGTTGGCCAGGGAGGGTTTCCGCTTGATGAAGAACCCCGCAAGTAAAACCGAGGCCATGAACGCGGCCCGTAGGGCAGGGGGATTGAGGCCCGTCACAAGAGCATAGGTCCAGATGATACACACAACCACCAACAGCCCCCATCGGCGAGAGGCTCGGCTTATGCGAATGAGAACCCATGCCAGCGCCCCTACCAGTCCTACATGAAGGCCACTCACCGCGAAAATATGCATCGTCCCACTTTTGCGAAAAGCGCCGTAGTAATCGCTACCCTCCGAGCGCTCACCAAGAACGAGCCCCTTGATCAGAGTAGCTCCAGCGCTCCCTTCTTCCAGCCCTGCAACAATCCGCGAACGTAATTCCATTCGAAGTAGCCACGCCATCCTTTGAAGGCTCAGCGAAACTCTCCAACCCCTCAGCACTCGATACGATTCTAACCGAATCTCCCCGCTCAATCCGTGACTCCGAAGCCACCTCCCACGATCAAACTCAGCCGGGTTGCGTGGAGTCGCAGGAAAAAAAGTCCTGCCCTTAAGCAAGAGCTGGTCACCCGGGATCGCGCCATCCGGCAATTTATCAACCGCTATAAGACAGCCGCGCAGAGGCTTGGGGTTGCCCTTGCTCTTAGTGACACGCAACACTCCCCGGGGAAAAAACACACTCCGATCACGCATTCTGACGACCGCCGCCTCTATTTCGACCTCGGTTCGTCCGTTGGCATGAAACCAGACCTCACCTCCAGTCTGCCTTCCGAGCCGTTCTTCATGGACTCCCCATAAGAGGACCCCACAGCCTATTCCAGCTGCCAGCATCCACTTCCTTTTCAGCAAAAACAAGAGAGCAGCCAGAACCCCAAGGACTCCCCACTGGAAATTCCATCCCCAAACCGCACCCAGAACTCCCAGACAACTCCCGAGGGCCGAAGGCGCAAGGGGTATGAGCGCCAAACAGCGAGCCGCCCCCTCTTTCACGCAAAAAATCCCTTAAATCGCGCCCAATTCCCGAAGGCGGTGGGTCGCGTTGGCGGAGTGTCGGGTCTCCGGAAAAAGCTCCACCACCTGTTGCAGGATACTTACCGTTTGCGGCGTATCGTCCTTCACCTCATGGAAGAGCTCTGACAGCCTGAACATGAAAAACGCCTTGTCGTTCACCGCCCAATCACGACTTTCCATGGCAGTGCGAAGGGTCTCAATAGAGGCATCGGGGTCGCCGAGATTATCCTGTTGGATCTTGGCAATCTCCACCCAGGGAAGCCGGTTCTCCGGTTGTGCGATTGCCACCGCACGATAGGCAGCTATCGCGCCGTCATATTCTCCCTGCGCGTAAAACGCGCGCGCGTCATGCATGGGATCCTCTTCCACCTCCTCTGCAGACCCGTAAAACATATGGGTGAAGCGGTGAACAATATTGGGCAGAACGAAAACTCCAAAAACTACCGCAGCATAGGCCGAGATCCCAAGGATGACCACGATACCCACAAGGATTTTTGCTCCCATGGAGGCTCCCTTGGGCTTCCAGTCCGCAATGGCTTCTTCTCCCGTCAACTCATTGACTACGATCCGATCTTCGACCCGGGCCAGCTCCATTTCCTCCTCGGTCGGAACCGCTTGTTTGAGCGGTCCCATTCCAATCATAACCAAACCCCCCACACAGATGAGGGCGATGAGAACACAAAGATTTATTACAAGCTTACGGTCCATAAGTAGCGGTGCACTACGGGAAGACGATAAAACAAAAAGAACTGCTTACCTAAGAGTAGAAGCTCTCGAAGTTCTGATGAGCTGAGGTCTAAACGGACGAAAAGCCACGGCCTTCACCGTGACTTCGCCTCGGAGAAGGGCAGTGGTTCTAAGAGAAGGACTCTCTTCCGCCGCTACCCGACTACGCTTACTTCTCGTTCGCGTAGTCTATGGTTGGGAGCTCCTTGAAATCTGGAAGCTTCCGCAGAGGCGGAGCAGTCGCTTCACCCGAGGAGCACCCACAGGAGCTCAAAGCGAGGGCAGTTGCGGCTACGCCGGCGAGGGCAAAAGTCTGGATGAGTTTTTTCATAGTGATTGTCTGTAGGCTGCGCTGGCGGAACACTCGGGTGAGGCTCCCCTCTTCTCAAGGTAAAAATCAAGCCCGGGACCACAAAACCGCAGTCCCGGGCTTGATGGAAATGATCTGGCTACTTGCCGGGGACCACCATGGTGGGCGGTGGAGTTGGGGCAGGAGCGTGCTGGTGCGAAGCGCATGAGGCGAGGGCCAAACCGGCCAAAGCCGTTAGGGAAGCAATAATTCTGGTGAGTTTCATGGTTAATGAGGGGTGGCTCCCCAGAGTGTTCTGGGAGTCGGCTCAAGCTGCCCGATTATCAGCTACTCTTAAAGATTATTTTGCCGGAGCGACGTAACTTGGTGGGTCGACCATTGGCGGGCCTTGGGAACAGGAGGAGAAAAGGGCGGCTCCCATAACGGCTGATATGCTGGCGATTACCTTAAGGAATTTCATTATCTCGCTGGTTTCAGTTACAATTTTTTGAGCGGCTGCAGTGCCGAGATCCTTGGAGCATAGGACCCGTCGCAGCGACCGCAAGAGTGAAAGCCTGCCCTCCCGCCCTGACACCGCAGATCCACTCCCCTCCATAAACGCGCCTTGCAGGAGAAGTATTTTGATCCGAATGGCACGTTTGAGACTAGACTAACTGTTGCTTTCCCATCACACCCAGCCCGCTATGTCCTATTCCCCTCATGTTGCCATCGCTGGTGCCACGGGCGCCGTAGGAGAGGAAATGCTCAAGTGCCTCGAACAGCGCAATTTTCCTGTCGGTAAAATTTCCCTTCTGGCCTCCGCCCGCTCGGCTGGCAGAAAAATTCTTTTCCGCGGAGAGGAGCACGTCGTTCAGGAGCTAGGCCATGATTCCTTCAAGGGTGTGGACATCGCCCTCTTCAGCGCGGGGGGAGCTCTCTCTCTGGAATATGGCCCTTCCGCGGCAAAGGTGGGCGCAGTAGTCATCGATAACTCTTCCGCCTTCCGAATGGATCCAGAAGTGCCTCTGGTCCTTCCCGAGGTCAATCCCGCTGCAGCCCAGACCCGCCCGAAGGGCATTATCGCCAATCCGAATTGCACCACCATTATTACGATGATGGGTCTGAATCCATTGCACCAGAAATTCGGGTTACGCTCCATTATTGCCTCCAGCTATCAGGCCGTTTCGGGAAGCGGCCAAGCCGGCATCGAGGAGCTGGATGGCCAAGTTCAGGCACTCACCGAGGGCAAGGCTGAGATCCCACAAGAGGTCTACCCACAACAAATCGCCTTTAACGTCATCCCCCATGTCGACCAGTTTGTCGAAGGCGGCTACACGAGGGAAGAGCTGAAGATGGTCAATGAAAGCCGCAAAATTCTCGGGCTGCCTGACCTGAAGGTCACTTGCACCTGCGTGCGTGTCCCGGTCTACCGGTCCCATGCAGTATCGGTGACTGCCCAGTTCGCAACGGCCCCCAGCGTAGAGGAAGCGCGCCTCGCCTACCAAGGATGCCCCGGGATCCGGGTAGTAGATAATCCATCCGAGGCTCTTTACCCTACCCCGTTGGACACAACAGAAAAGGACGACTGCCTCGTAGGAAGAATCCGCGAAGATCTGGTGATGGAAAACGCCCTTGCCCTCTGGGTCGTTGGAGACCAGGTGAGAAAAGGGGCGGCCTTAAATGCGGTTCAAATTGCAGAATTAATCTGAACGGAACCTAAACATGAGGCCAGAGACTTCCTCGGATAGGATTGGAAGCTTGGGGAAAGCCCCTTTTTAGGTATTTTTATATAGTGTCTGACCTTAAGGCCTACCTCCGGAAGCAACAGCGCATCGTTGATACCGCGCTGCGCAGCTTTCTGCCCAAGCCGAGCGTCCGCCCTGCCACCGTTCACCGTGCCATGCGCCATCCCGTCTTTGCCGGTGGCAAACGGCTGAGACCCGTCCTTTGTCTCGCCGCAGCAGAAGCCTGCGGTGGCGCCAGCGAGGAGGCGCTTGCTCCAGCCTGCGCGGTGGAACTAATCCATACTTACTCTCTGGTTCATGATGATCTTCCTTGCATGGACAACGACGACCTGCGCCGGGGCAAGCCCACGACTCACGTCGCTTTCGGTGAGGGGGTCGCGGTCCTCGCGGGCGATGCGATCCTGACCGAAGCCTTCGCCATCATTGCCCAGACTCCAGAATGCAAAAGATACCGGACCCGCAACTACGTCACTGAGCTTGCGTTTTGCGCGGACTCCCGGCGCCTGATCGGAGGACAGATCATGGACTTGGAGGCCGAAGGCCAGAACCTCTCCAAGGCGCAGCTCGCCAAAATTCATGAAGCCAAGACCGCGGCTCTGTTAACCTCCTCGCTACGGCTCGGTGCAATGAGCGCCAACGCGACACCTAGGCGGTTGAAAGCCTTAACAGAATTCGGAAAGTCCCTCGGCCTCGCCTTTCAGGTGATCGACGATATTCTCGATGTCACTCAGTCGACCGCGACTCTTGGGAAAACTGCAGGAAAGGATGCTCAGGTAGACAAAGCGACCTACCCGGGAATCCTGGGTCTTGAAAAGAGCAGGCAGGAAGCGCAGAGGCTCACAGGAAAAGCCCTGAGCGCACTCGAGGCGCTGGGCCCTAATGCTACCCGCCTCGACGAGATCGCCCACTACCTTCTGGACCGCGATTTCTGATTACGATTTTCAGGCGGCTTAGAATCTGAAGGTCGCGTCCGCCTTGAGCGTCAGATCCGACCGCTCCAGCCCCAGTCCGCGGTCCTCCGCAAGGAGAGATTGATTGAGGACGAGAAAGATCGTCGACCCCGGGCGATATTCCCATCGGATTCTTGAGTTAAACCCAACCTCCCGGGAGAGGCTGTCATATTGTACAAGACTGGACCATCCAAGGTCCGGAGTGAGATTCCAGTTAACGCCAAGGCTCCCTACATGGGCATCGAATTCGCCTCCCCCGAGATCCACCCGATTATATTGGTACGTTCCCTTCATCCGAAAATGTCGATTCGGATTCCACTCCAGCTCTGCCGACGCCTTTGCCCGCCAACCATCGTAGAACTGCCCCGCTTCCACCGAGAACTCTCCCCAAACTGGGCGTGAACTTGTCGTCTCATACTCCAAACGTGCCTTCGTCCATGAATAATTTGCTGCGGGCACCGTGACGTTCCCGATATCAAAGTCCTCCAGAGGGCGGTCCACATCATGAGAAATCCGGAGGAACAATTCATCGGTACTGGCAAAGTCGATATTAAAGGGCACCACCCCGAATCGGACCGAATCCAACCCTCCCGAAGTGAGGGACGTAACTTGAAAATCCGCCCCCCTCGCGAGTTGCCGATACCACCCTGATCCTCCGGGCCGATCCTTTCGGCGCAGCAGGCCCGAGACGGTGCGAACACCAGTGCGCTGAACATACCCCATGGCCGGATTGAAATTGGCTCCGATCTCCATGTAACTCAAGGTCCCGTCCCAGCGATCGTTAGGATACGACACCTGAGCACCAAAGGCATAATCCGTTCCATGGCCGCCCCCGGTCGCCTCCGCGTAGTTTCCCAGAGCATAGAAATTCGCCTCGAGAATTTTGTTTTGAAGAAACTCGTTCGTCCGGTAAGTGAAGTCTAGCCCTCCAACATAATTATCCAGGCTGGAGGCGGGATTGCCTCCAGTGGCGATCACTCCCACCCGGGATTGTGCAAACACCTGCTTCGTCACCCGGGCCGCAAACACATCCTGCCCGTCCAGCCCGGACGAACCAGCCAACCGGGCATGCGTCAATCCAACATCATAATCCCCAAGTCTTCCTGCGAGCTTGCTCGCCAGTTGGATCGGGATGATCTCCCCATCGGCCAATCCAATCCTTCTCGTAAAATAAGGCAGGAAAGTTGGGCCTCGACTCTTCCTCTCCATTCCCGGGCCAAAATCATAGATTCCGCTATCCTCGAGGAAGAAATCCCTCTTCTCAGGAAAGAACAGAGGGAAGCGACTGAAATTGACAACCCGCTGATCAACCTCGGTTTCCGCAAAATCCGTATTGTAACTGAGGGTTGCAGAAAAACTCGGGGTCACCCGGTAGCGTATATTTGCCCCTACGTCTCCTCCGAGGCTATCTCCCTCACTCCCTCCACTGCCATACCGGCCCACAGCGTAGGGCGAAAGCTCCAATCCAAGACCCTGCCGCATGCCTCCTAGTCCCGTGATATCTCCCGCCTCAACTGCATTGTGAGATTTGATTTCGTCTTTCCATCCCGTCCAACGAACAGATTCGTTTTTCCTTCTAATTCTCCGGGACATGTTGAAGCCCCAGACTGTCCCCTCGGGATCAAAGCTCAGGGTTTTGAAGGGAACTGCCATTTCCACGAACCATCCTTCCTCCGTAATCGCCGCCTTCGACGTCCAGATCCCGTCCCAAGAAAAGTTTCTTCCCGTGTTATTGGTAATCAGGGCGTCACTCTGTGCCCCGGTGGGGTTCACAGCAAAGACGTAGCCGTTGCGCTGGTCATGGTAAGTATCAAAGAAGAGGTAAACGAAATCTGAGCCTGTATACATCCGGTCCCTGACCATCGAGCGAGCCATTACGCCACCGGGTTCAGAATCATAGCACCAAACCGCTACATAAAGATGGTCAAGATCATAGGCGATTGCGAACTCCGTCCGCTCCGTGGCTGGAGTTCCCCGGCCCGGGTCATATTGCCGGAATCCCCCGCCTTTTGGTGCTCGCTGCCAGGCCTCCTCATCCAAGAGGCCGTCCACTTTCAGGCGCTCTCCGGGCTCGAGTTTCAAGGCCGCTATTCTAGGCTTCTGTTCGGCATGACCCCCGGCCAGTGATCCCAGCCAGAAGACGGCTGCCAGGTAGTAAAAACCGCTCCTCATTCCTTTGCCCGCAAGATCGGATCCCTGCGGCGAGTGAAGACAACCCAGACCAGGCGAATGGTCAAGGCCGGGCGCTCAAACGGGGCAATTCCAGCACCAAGGAGGCAACATTCGTGCTTTCCCCACACCCCGGTCCCGGTTCAAGCTCTCTCCACCATGAAGCCTGTCTACGCTCTGTTCACTGCCCTCGTCTGTATCACCATTATTCCCGCTACAGCCGAGAAGGAGAAGGCCCCGGCTAAAAAAGCCCCGGCCAAGAACCAGCAAGCAGCGGAATCTTCGGCCAAATCCCCAGCAGTAAAGCCAGTAGATGGCGGTGCCGTAGAGAAAAAGTTCATTGGAAAATGGGCCCCTGATCCCAAAGCCATGATGAACGAGCTTCAAAAAGGACTTGGGGACGACCCTGCCGCCGCCGCAGCTCTACCTCTCATTGAAGCCATGATGCAGAATATGGCCGTGAGCGTAGACAAGGGAACGGTGACCATTCACGCCATGGGGGAAAAGCAGACCGCGACCTATACGATTACAAAGGTCGATAAAGCTGCAAACAAGCTCACCATGCAGATCACAGATGACGAAGGAGAGGGCGAAGGATCAGCCACCATCGAGGAGAAAAAGGATGGCAGCAAAACCCTCACCCTGGAAAAAGATGGGGAAAAGTTCATTCTGAACAGCATCACGGACTCAGAGTTCGAAAAGCGTCAGAATGCAGCGGCACAAGCGCCCCTGTTTCCTGGGCTCGAGTAACTACTCCCTAGTTCTTCGGGCGATTCCCGAGACAGAGAAGTTTCTCTCTCCTTTGATCGCCCTCAAATACTGCGACCCGGGCGTAGATCCGACCCCCGCAAAACACGGGTGTCGCAAAAACCTGCTCCCCAATCTGCGCCTTGTGGGTAATCTTGAATTTTTCGGGGTCCGCATTGAACTTAAAATACTCCCCGTTCTCGTTGATGACATGTATGTCGCTCCCTACGAGAACAGGCGAGCTGGAAAAAGTACCGCCTAAAATACCTTTCCACTTTCGTTGACCCGTCTGGCAATCCCAGCACATCGCTGCGCCACCATCCATCACAGCGTAGAGGTGCCCTTTGGTCACCAGCATGGAAGGGACATAGACCCTGCTGATATTGCGCCAGACGACCTTCCCGGAGCCATTCCCTTCCACCGCGTGAACATGGTTCTTCGGCCATCCCCCGCTGATGAAGACGCGCTTCCCATCCGTCACCGGAGAAGTCACGGTTTCCTGAGTCGAGCCTTTGGCTTGCCAGAGCAACTTGCCCGTCATTGGGTCCAGGCTGATGACCTTCTCGCATCCGGAAATCACAAGCTGGTCCCGGCCATCGATCTTTTGCACGATGGGGGGCGTGTAATTCGGAATTTGCGGACGATCTACCTTCCATACGACCTCTCCGGTTCTGCGATTGAGGCCGAAGATTGCGCCGGCCTTTTTGTTATCTGCACACACCAGAAGCAGGGAGCGGTAGACCATGGGAGACGCTCCGTATCCCTGATGAACCGTGTAATCGGTAAGGCGGGTCGTCCAGACCTTCTCTCCCTTGAGATTCAGAGCGGTCGCGCAGGCAGCTCCATCATTCACAAAAGTGACGTAAAGCTTCTCCCCGTCATGAGCGGGCGAGTTATTCGCATGGGTCGCCTTACGATTGATCCGCTCTGGAAAATTTCCTGAGTGAATCACTGTCGTCCACGCCGGATTACCCGTATCCCGATCATACGCCAAAAGGGACTGTGTCTGTTTATCTTCGTCCGCGGTAACGAGATAAATATGCTCCCCCACAACAATAGGGGATCCATGACCCCTCCCCGGGATCCCCACGTCCCAGAGTGTATGCTTCGCAGGGTCAAGGGAGGCAGGAAGCTCCTGTGACGGTGCCGCATGCCCATTCCGATTGGGGCCTCTCCATGAAGGCCAGTCATCCTTCCCGGGAATATCAGGGCTCCCATAGCAAGAGAGAATTGGCCCCGCCATCAAAGCCACGGCACAGAAAAGGTTAGAAAACTTCATAGTCATGGATTCTGGGCGACACACAGGGAGATGCCAGCAAAAGCAAACAGAATCCCCGCAGGGTAATTCACCCAATGAGTATCATTAGGTGCACGATCGCTTTATGTCGGGCATCAATATGCTTCCAGAGAATCTGGTCCAGGACTCCCAAGACGATTTTTGTTTCTCCCCTCCCTCGTTAGGTGCACCGTCTAGCTCATGACCAAGCTAAGGCGCTATATCCTCGCCGGCCTGCTGACTATTATCCCACTGTGGATTACATGGCTGGTGCTACGCTTCCTCTTTCAGCTTCTGGCTCAGGCAGGAGAACCCTCCATAAGATGGATTGCCGCGAAATTGCCCGATTCGCTCCAGCTACTCATCGAGAGCCCGCTCTTCACGAATCTCTTTTCCATTTTGCTGGTTGTGTTGGCACTCTACGGGATCGGACGCCTGACGACCGTCGTGGTCGGACGCCGGGTTCTGGGATTCTTCGAAGCCGTCCTTGCCAAGATTCCTCTGGTTAACGTGATTTATGGGGCGGTAAAAAAGCTAGTAACGGTCCTGCAGGAAAAACCGGGTGGGGGTTTACAGCGGGTTGTTCTCATCGACTTTCCCTCCCCGGAAATGAAAACCGTGGGATTGGTAACACGTGTTCTGAAAGATACCAACACCGGGCGAGACCTGGCGGCGGTATATGTTCCAACAACCCCAAATCCTACCTCCGGCTATCTTGAGATTGTCCCCTTGGAGCGAGTCACGTCTACCGAGTGGACTATCGATGAAGCAATGGCATTTATCATGTCAGGAGGAGCGGTTGCACCGGATACCATGAACTACGACGAGCCGCCCGAAATCGCGGCCGAATAAGAACATCCGTCTGAGAGGTCGTCTCTCGAACCAAAGTCCCACGAGGCAATCTTTTCCCCCTGCTCTTGCAGGGAGTAAGCCGTTTTGCTTAAATAGCAATAGGTCTTAAGTAATCCCTCCCTGTTGCGTTACCCATGATCTATCCCCTCCAGCCGCCAGAAAGCCAAGGCCATTGAGTCAGGATACGAACTTCGATCTTTCCCACGCTATGACGCCTAGCCCTTCTGATCCCTCCCGAGCCTCAGTAACGCTCTCCAAGGGACTGGCCATCGGGTATCACTCCATCCTCGCTACAGTCACCGAAGATATTCCTCTGAAGAATGGCACGCATTATCTTCTCGCTCGGAATGGGCGCGGCAAAACCACCCTTTTGAAAACTCTGGCGGGCCTTCTCCGCCAGCGGTCTGGTCAATACACAACTCATGGCCACTGTCAGTTCATCGGTGACGAGTTTTATTTCGATCGCGAGTTGAAATCCAAAGCCATTTTCAAGGCCCTCATCCATGAACCACACCGTGAAGGCGCACTCCAACTGGCCGAACAACTCGAGCTCGATATCGATAAAGAGTTCGGCAAACTTTCCTTCGGCAACCGGAAAAAGGTCGGGCTGGTCATTGCGGAATTTCGAATCCTAAAAGACCGCTCCAATCTCGTATTCTACGATGAGCCCTTCACAGGTCTTGATAGCCCGGCCCGGGAAGCCATCACCGCCCAGTGGCTCTCAACCAGCGGCCATACTCTGCGTATCGTATCATGCCACCCTGACTTTGACTCCATGGCGATGCCGAGTGCGCTTCTTATCAGCGATGGCGAAATTTTCCGCGGAAGCGATGGCAACCTTACATGGGCCGATTTCAAAAAGCGTCTTCGCTGATATCTTCTACTCCCGTTACCAATGAGTTCCCTGTTTCGACTGACGATCGCCACCATGCTTGCCCGGAAGATGTGGGTAGTAGTCCTCCTTGCATCCATTCTTACGCCCATCATCTTTCCTCTTCTTACGCCCTACGAAACCAATATCACACTCCTCGAACCTGCCCGGGCTCAAACCGCCTGGACCTGCACATGGATCGTCGCGATTCTTTGGACCCTTTCCCAAGCTGCTCGTTTCGGAGAGAGCAACTCTAACAGCGGGATGGGGTCCTATTTTCGCTCCCAAGGTGTCGGGGCCCTGCGCCAGATCTTTGCGCTCTGGGGCGCCGTAATGCTCTCCCTCCTTCCGGTCGTCCTTATCTCCGTAGGAGTATGTCTGATATTCGCGATGCCCGCCGACCCCAAGGAAGCTTCCATGTGGGTGTGGACCAACCTGCAATTCGCGACTCTTCTGCTACTCGCAATCGGACCCCTCGCCCTCCTCGGCGTCGGGGCCTCCAGCAGGTTCGGAGCTCTGATTGGCTACGTTGTTCCAACCGGGCTCTGCCTGTATGGGCTCTACGGGGTAACCTATCTCGGCATGACAATCCGTCTGAGAGACGACAACAAGATCCTTGAATGGCTCTACGCTCTCTCTCCCCAATATCACCTAGCAGATCTGACCCCCCGCCTGATCTTCAAGATGGGACACCTCCCTTGGCCTGAATTTTCCGGATTTCTGCTCTACTTTCTCGCTATAACCGTCGTGGCAAGCTCCCTCGCAACGCTACTGTTCCGCACCGACCCACTGGGGAATTGAATCCAATTGGCTCGTTAGCAATGGCCCGCTCCACTCTCTTCTTTCTTCAGGTAGCCCTCCTGACCATCGGGCTTACCGCGTGGGGGCTTCAGGCCAGGAAGCTCCATAAGCGTGGGCAATTCACAAAGACACACAATCCGCTTCACCTGAAAGAGACACACAATCCGCTTCATCTGAAAGAAAGTCCTTTCGGGCGTACCCTTTCGCTCGCCATGCGCGGCCCGGTTGACGTCTACTGGCACCGGGGAGAACCTCATGAGCATCCCCCTGGAGAAGAGCACTCCCACAGTCACCCTCACAGTCACCCTCACAGTCACTCTCACGACCATGGTCATGGTCACTCTCACGACCATGATGACGACGCCGGGATACCAGCCGGGCAAGACGAGGACCTCGACTATCTTGCTAAACTACTAGAAGACGAAGACCACGATCATGCGAACGATTCAGATGTCGTAAATGCCGCTGAAACATCCAAAGGTCTCCGGCCCCTCCTCCTCGACAGGATTGAGACCATGCGTACGGCCTACAATTCGAGAACGAATCGTACGGCCGAATCACGTCGCCACAAAGCCTACATCATGGGCGAGACAGAGAAGAGACTTAAGGTTGGCTACGAGATGGATCCGCGGAACCCTTCCGCATACGGTGCCTATTTTCTCTTCAAAAGCGAAGCTCTGGCAAGAGTGGAAGGACAGGCCGGAGAGGGGCTGGTCATCCGGAACCGCCGGGACGAAGCCCGCCGCCTGGCCCATCGCACTCAGCACTACTGCTGGAACTTTCCCACCGAGGCGCCAGCAATGATTACCGGGGCCTCTGCCGCCCACGATTGCCTGCAGCTGCTGTCGGAAGATCCGGATCCAGATCTGAACTCCGTCCGCTTCTACCTTAGTCGTCTGAATCTCATGCTGGAAAATTATGAAGCCATCAGGGACGCAATGCTGGAAGATAATAGCTGGAAACTCTTTCCCGCTCCTAGAAGGTCTGAAATGGAAAAGACCCACTCTCTGATAAGAGCTCTACGGCAGGCAGATATTCAATATTGGGGTAAGCGCCTCAGTCAAACGGCCCAGCCGTAACCCAGAAGAACCTCACGCCGAGCACTACTTGACTAGCCGGCTGGCTTCAGGCCTGTTTCTTTTGCGCCATCTGGGCCAATCCTCATCAAGGAGAACCCGCGCATAGGGGCCCAGCCATGAATATCCATTCCGCCTCTCATGCGGAATCTCCGCCAAGCTCGCTCTTGGAACACCATCGCGACCCGAAAAGATGGGCTTGTTCGTATGCAAATCATAGAACCGGGCCCAAAGTGGGGGGGCGCCCAGATCCCTTACAACGACGGTATCGAAACCTCCCGGTTGACTCTCCTCGACCTTTCGCTCCACGCGAATGCCTGTGAGTTCTACGCGCTTGAACCAAGCAACCGCGCCCTCTATGGACTGCTTCACGGCGAGATCCGGCTTTTCGACCCGCATGAGGAAGCGGACGATACCAACAGATTCACTGCCACTGAGTGAAGGGAGCTCATAGGATCTGCCGCGACAGGGCGCAAGAGTATGACGGTCATGCTGGGCACACCAACTGGCGGGAGCCCCATCGACCAGAATCTGGCTCTTTAAGACACAGGAGATTCCCCGCTTTACTGCGCTTGCTGACCGTCCCCGCACAGAAGAGGGAACAAAGTCGAAGGGCACATTGTTATCAGCGATGTCCTTGAGCAGGTTCATCACCCCAACCATCGCATTGTCATTGAAGGTCACCTCCCGGGCATAGCCCCGACCCCCAGGAAATTTCTGGGGCCACCCCCCGTTGTCCAGCTGACCCTTTAGCAGGTAGTCAATACCCCTTAACGCTGCAAATTTAAGCTTGGGCTCTCCTGATGCGTCGAAGGCTGCAGCGAGCAGACGAATTTCGGTATAGGTTGCCCCGTTATCGATGGTTGTGTCTGCTTCCGCGCGTTGTTTCTGGAGTTGCCGGTGCTCGTTCGTGGTCAGAATTCTCTTCCGGTCATAGTTTTTCGGCCAACCCCCGGAATGACGCTGATACGCGAGAACCGTTTCCAAGACCGGCGCATCTTCTGCACATGCACATGACCAGAGTCCGACGATTATTAGAAGAGTCCGTTTCACGCCTGATCTGCTTTCAATCTTTGCCTCCCGGAGACACCTCATAAAGCGCCTCCCCGTAATGAGGCTTCAGGGGCCACTTATCCGTGCGGAAGGGGTAGGCGGGAAGCTCCTTTCCATTCATCAGGGACCCCAGAGGTAGATTCGACCAAGCGTATCTTACGGCAACAGGGGAGGGAACATCATCAGACCAGACCTCTACCACCGAAGGAACATCTCTGCCACCAAGCACCCTAGCGTCAGCGTGGTGAAAAATCCGGTCCTCCCCTGCAATGTAGAATCCCCGGGCATCAGCGCGCTCAAGTCGGAGGCCCTGATCGCTGCCCTCCTCAAAGGTGATGCGGATCCTGTTCTTTTCCTTTTCCATCGATTGGTAGACCGGCCCCTGCCACTGCAACGGTTTTCCTCGAGTAGCATCCATCGCTCCATGAACCTCTGAGAGAGCCCAGCGAGCCGCCCGATCGCCCACCGGAGACTTTCTGCCCGGGTGAATACTACTGTTACTATTTGCATCAAAACTGACAATTAAACCTGCATTCGAAGTAGCACGCCATGTGTTGAACTGTACCTCCCGAACGATATTGGTATGATGGTTCATATCGTAGGTCATGGAGCGCCGGGTGCTCCACCCGGCAATCTGAATGATGCCGAAAGGGAGCTCATCGTTACGAAACAGCCTCCGCCAGTCGGAGATCACCGCAGGAAAGGTTTCACGAAAAGGAATCCAAGTATCCCCAAAGGAGTTGTTTTCTCCCTGATAGAAAAGAACCCCCCGAAGGCTGAGCCCCGCCATTGGCATAATCATCGCATTGAGCGGACCAGCCGGAATACGACCCTCCGCCGGATTCTGGTAATTCCTTCGGTTTGGCCTGTCGGGTGGATCCTTCTCGCCCCGATCCCGCGCCTCCTTGGCCAGAGCCTCCCATTGCTTTTGGGCTAGAGCAAAGCGCTCGGAAGCTCCCTGCTCCCCACCTTCTGCCACCCATTGCCGGCACTTCTCATCATAGGCCTCCAGATAGGATTTTACGGTAGGCAAGGTCTCCAGAGTCTTCCGGGTTACCCAGTGCTGAGCCATCGTACCTCCCCAAGCCGCGTTAATAAGCCCAATCGGAACGTCCAGGTGACGATGCAAACGCTGCCCGAAGAAATAGGCGACCCCGGAACAATCTCCCGCCGTCTCCGGATTACACTGCAGCCAGACTCCATCCCCCTTCTCCCTTGGGAAATTCTCCCGTGGTTCGGGCGAACCCTCAGGCCGAATCCGGAGATAACGGAGACCCGGAGAGTTCGAGGAGGGAATTTCCAAGTCCGCATCACGAGAGCTCCGCAACCTCCACTCCATGTTGCTCTGCCCACCACAGAGCCAAACATCTCCCACAAGGACATCCTCGAAGACGAGAGTCTCCTCTGCACTTTTCACAGTGAGGGCCTGACCGGAAGACTGGGCCGGCATAGGTGCTAACGCGACCTCCCACTTTCCCTCACTATCGGCGATAGCTGCGCGGCTATTCCCAGCAAAAGAAACCGTGATGGTATTGTCTGCCTCCGCCCGGCCCCAGATCTGGATAGGCTTATCTCTTTGAAGAACCATTTGGTCTCCAAATATATTTGGCATTTGTAATTGCTGACCAGCATCAGCTCTGGAGCTGACCAGCATCAAGGCTGCGCAGAGGCTGAATTTTGTTGAAGAACAGAGAAATTGGAAAATGCACATCGCGGAGAAGAGGTTGGGGGTCTTGGCTTTCAAAACGGTTTTATACGAGACTGGGCCTCATTCGAAGGCAGCCCCATCAGACTAGAGCAGATTACCCGGCACTCATGGTTGTAACCGATACAATTACGCTATCATGCACCAGTATCTGATCACAAGGAGCCTCCGCTTTCTTACTCCAGTATGCGCCCTCAAAATGCTGGCCGCTGAACATCGTATCTTCTCTCGACTTCTTCCGGGGACCCCCCAATCTCAACCTTGTGTCACCCCTCATCCATGCTGCTGACCAGCTCCGCGCGGCCCTGCGACCCCTCACATTTTCCGACCCTGTTACACATACCTACAACCCCCTTGAATACGCCTGGGAGCGGCATTGCGATTATCTTGAGCGGTTCGGCCAAGGCCAAAAAAGCGTGCTTCTCCTGGGAATGAACCCAGGGCCCTTTGGTATGGCGCAGACGGGCGTGCCCTTTGGTGAGATCCCTGCGGTCCGGGACTGGATGGGCATCTCTGGATACGTTGGAAAGCCAGACCCTGAACACCCCAAGCGTCCGATCACTGGATTTTCGTGTGAGCGGTCAGAGGTGAGTGGGCGCCGTCTTTGGGGGCTTTTCGCAGAACGTTTTCCGGATCCGGATAAATTCTTTGAAACCCACTTCGTAGCCAATTACTGCCCACTTGTCTGGATGAAGGAAACTGGGGCCAATCTCACTCCTGACAAGATCCCGGTGGAGGCAATGAAACCCGTCGACAAGGCCTGCCTGGAACATCTCGAAACTGTCATCGACCTGCTCAAGCCTGAATATCTGGTCGGAGTTGGCGCCTACGCTCAGAAGCAATTGGCTGGAATCGCAGAGAGGATTGATCCCGTGCCAACCGTAGGAAGAATTCTGCACCCAAGCCCTGCCTCCCCGGCCGCGAACAGGGACTGGGCTGGCACAGCAAAGAGCCAGCTCCAGGAGCTGGGAATCTGGTAAACAGGCCTCACAGGCCCCTCACCGGAGAAGGTTCCAAGCGCTGACCAGAGCCTGAAGACCTGCCATTTCAATCGACGGGTCAATCCCTGCACCCCAGATCAGGCGGCCATCATCATGTTTCAGTTGCACGTAGGCTGCAGCGTCAGAGCTGGACCCATCCCGAAGAGAATGAGATCGGTAGTCGGTGAGAACGAAGTCCTTCTTCCCGTCTTCCTCAAGAGCATGGACGAGGGCATTAATCGGGCCATTCCCATTTCCGGCGATGATTCTCGACTCATCATCAAGAAGGACCTCAGCACGACAACTGACCGTGCCCCGCTGACCAGGCTCCTGTTCGAGCTCGTAACTGACGACCTGAAGGGGCTTGGCCACATTGGCAAAATACCGGAAGAACGCGTCCTTCACCTCCGCAGGATTCAGCTCTCTGCCAAGCTGGTCCGCTAAATCATAGACTTGCTTGCCGACTTGCGGATGCATCGTTTTGGGAAGTTCAAACCCGTATTCGCGATCGAGAATATAAGCCACTCCTCCCTTCCCTGACTGCGAATTGATTCGAATGATCGCCTCATAACTCCGGCCAATGTCTTCAGGGTCGATCGTCAGGTAGGGGACTCCCCATTTTATGGCTTCTTCACTCGCCTCCGCAATATCACTCTTGCGCCTATCGAGGCCCTTCTTGATCGCATCCTGATGACTACCAGAAAAGGCGGTAAAAACGAGCTCTCCCGCATAGGGCTGACGATCAGGAACCTCCATTCGCGTGGTGCGCTCATAAACTTCCCTGATTCTCGGCAAATCAGTAAAATCAAGGCCAGTTTCGATCCCATGACTGTTCATGTTCAGTGCCGCGACCACGATATCTAGATTCCCGGTTCGCTCCCCGTTACCGAACAGGGTGCCCTCAACCCGGTCTGCTCCCGCCAAAAGGCCGAGCTCAGTAGCTGCGATTCCAGTTCCTCTGTCGTTGTGCGTATGAAGAGAAATCTGGACACTTTCCCTCTCCTTCACGTTCCGACAAAACCACTCGATCTGATCTGCATGAACGTTTGGGGTGGTCCACTCAACCGTTGCAGGGAGATTCAGAATGACCGGCTTAACAGGTGTCGGCTGCCATACGTCCATCACCGCCTCACACACCTCGAGCGCAAACCCAAGCTCCGTATCTGAAAACGATTCCGGGGAATATTCGAGGTCTACATTGGTGCCCGGCACAGTTGGGATCAACTCCCTGACCATCATGGCTCCGTCAACGGCCATTTGCCTGATATCCTCACGGCTGGCATCCCCGAATGTGATCCGCCTTTGCAAGGGAGATGTCGAGTTGTACATGTGGACAATCGTATTCTTTACCCCATCAATCGCTTCAAATGTTCGCCGAATCAGATGTTCTCGAGCCTGTACGAGAACCTGAACCTTGACCCCCTCCGGAATCAGGTCTTCGTCGATAAGCCGCCGAAGGAAAGTGAATTCGGTCTCCGAGGCCGAGGGAAACCCTACTTCTATCTGGGTAAATCCGACTTCTACCAACAGATCAAACATCTCGAGCTTTTCCTCCACGCTCATCGGCACCGGGAGGGACTGGTTGCCGTCCCTCAGATCCACGGAACACCAGACTGGAGCCGCAGTAATTGTCTGGTCGGGCCATTGGCGGTCCGCTAGCCCAACTTCAGGAAAGGGCTGGTACTTACGGATCTTTTGTTTCTTCATGATCAGATTGGATTGGCTGATAATTATCTTTTGGCACGGTCTTGGCAAACGTATCGGAAACGGTTCGCCCCGTTATGCAGGAGAAATTTCCTGGGCCAGGAGAGACGGGCAAGGACTAGCGTCCAAGCGACGACACAAGAAGAAGAGGTGCTAGGGTCCAACTGTTCACGGCCGGCAGGATTTGCACGGGGTGCTGGCCCTGTCGAGGGAAAAGGGTTGTGCCGTGCCTCTCTTCCTCAATTCATCGCTGCATCTTTCGGACCTAGGAATAGAAAAACCCCTCTTTGCTTACCTGCCGCCTTGCCGAATCGCTCTGCATACCTTTGCGTAAGGGCAGACCATATGGTCTGCGCATGAAAGATTCTCCCCGGCTTCTAGCCTCAAAAATCATCCACGATTTCGAGCGTGTCCTCGTCGCCTTCTCCGGAGGGATCGATAGCACTCTGGTTCTGAGAGTCGCTCGCGAACAACTCGGAGACAATGCGGTAGCCATTACCGCCGTATCCCCAAGTCTCGCTCAAAGCGATTTAGAAGCCTCCCGGAGGCTCGCCGCTGAGATCGGAGTCGCTCATGAGGTGGTCCAGAGCCGAGAAACTGAAGACCCTCGCTACCAGCGTAACGACTCCCAGCGCTGCTATTTTTGTAAGACCAATGTCTATCAGTGCCTGATCGACTACGCAAAGGCGGAAGGCTTCAAGTGGATTCTCGATGGCACTAACGCCGATGATCTCGGAGACCACCGTCCGGGTCTGCGAGCTGCAAGAGAGCACGGGGTCCGCAGCCCGCTTCAAGAGGCCGGAATCGGCAAGGGGGAGATCCGCGAATGGGCACGCCAGCTGGGCCTCTCAAACTGGAATCGACCAGCCAACGCCTGCCTCTCTTCCAGAGTGCCCTACGGCTCGGAGGTCACTCCGGAAAAACTCGCACAGGTCGAACAAGCTGAAGCCTCACTCCGGTCGCTGGGATTTCACGAGCTTCGAGTACGGCATCATGACCAAATAGCTCGTATCGAGGTGAGCCAGAATGAGCTCGCTCGTGCCGTGGAACAAGGCGATCAAATTACAAAGGCGATGAAGGAGGCGGGATTTTCCTATGCCGCTCTCGACCTCGCAGGGTTCCGGTCGGGGAGTATGAATGATGTCCTCAGGAAAAAATGAAACCCGAACGCATCGAACAACTACTCAATCAGGTCGCAACCGGAGAGGTAACCGCCGCCAAAGCGCTGGAAGAGCTCCGGGACCTCCCGTTTCAAGATCTTGAGCACACAACCATCGACACCCACCGGGAGCTCCGGCAAGGAGCGCCCGAGGTCGTCTTCGGTGCAGGAAAAAGTGGGGAGCAGTTGGTTGAAATCCTCGACCGAATTTACCAGAGCCATCAAAGAGCCCTTGCGACCAGAGTCTCCCGTCGCAAGGCCCGCATTGTGGAAGAAGCACTACCTGAAGCCCGCTACGACAGGCTTTCGCGCCTTCTCGCTCTGGGACAACGCCCAGAAGCAAAAGCTCATCCCTACGCGGTTGTCGCCTGCGCAGGCACCTCCGATTTGTCTATTGCGGAGGAAGCATCCCAGACCCTCGAGTTCCTCGGTCACCGGGTGGAGCGCCTCACGGATGTGGGAGTTGCCGGTTTGCACCGGCTTCTGGATAAGCTAGAGCCTCTTCGAGAAGCGGGAGTAGTGATTAGTGTTGCCGGTATGGAAGGGGCCCTCACCAGTGTCATTGGAGGATTGGTCGCCTGTCCTGTCATTGGCGTTCCCACCAGCGTGGGATACGGGATCTCGAGAGGGGGTGAAGCTGCCCTGCACGCGATGCTCTCCTCGTGTGCTTCTGGTGTCTCAGTAGTCAACATTGATAACGGATTTGGCGCCGCAATGGTCGCCAGTTCAATCATGCGATCTGGCGGGAAACACGCCGGTTGAGGCTTTCCTTCAGCCCCAATACCCTTTCCAATCTTCACATGCGCACGGCTTACTTTGACTGTATTGCAGGAGCAAGTGGGGACATGATGCTTGGAGCGCTGGTAGATGCGGGCCTACCTGCTGACAAACTGGAGGCCGAGCTCTCCAAGCTTCACCTGAAAGACTTTCACCTGCATATCAATCGCGTCTCCAAGAATGCCTTCAGCGCAGTCAAAGTCGACGTCCATGTGCATGACGATGCCCCCGAGCGTCACCTCGCCGATATTGTAAAGGTCGTTGAGGACAGCTCCCTGTCCGCGCAGGTCAAGAAAACCGCTACTCGTATCTTTACCCGGATCTGCGAGGCAGAAGCTGCAATTCACGATTCTACCGTCGATAAGGTCCACCTTCACGAGGTAGGTGGGGTCGATGCCATTGTCGACGTTTGCGGCACCCTCGCCGGACTTGAGGCTTTGGGTATCGAACAGGTTTGCGTTTCTCCATTTCCTCTTGGCCGCGGCTTTGTCACTGGTGCCCATGGACAGATCCCCCTCCCTGCTCCTGCAGCTCTGGCGTTAATGAAAGGCTGCCCTGTCGCTGGCAGCACCATCGATGCTGAACTCGTCACTCCGACTGGTGCCGCAGTTCTCTCGGAGGTGGCCGATGGATTTGGTCCTATCCCTCCAATGGCCCTTAACTCAATCGGTTACGGGGCCGGATCCAACGACCTCGAGATTCCGAACGTCCTCCGCCTTCTTCTGGGCGATGCCAGAAGCGGGTCCCACCTTCTCACTGAAACCCTGATACAACTCGAAACGAATCTCGATGATGAGTCTCCCGAGCTGGTGGGCCATCTCTCCCATCTCCTGATGGAGGCAGGAGCTCTCGATGTCTCAGTGCTTCCTGCCCAGATGAAGAAAGGCCGGCCCGGAATACTCCTTCAAGTTCTTGCTAAACCACAGCAGGCCGACTCTCTGGAACACCTCCTCTTTCATGAGAGCTCTACTCTCGGGGTCCGCCGCCGAGAAGTACAACGCAATTCACTGCCCCGTCGCAGCGAGGTAGTTAAGACCAAGTTTGGTGAGATTCGGGTTAAGATAGCGACGCTACCAGGCGGGCAATCCCGAGTGACCCCGGAATATGAAGACTGCCGGGAAGCGGCCTCCAAAAGCGGAACTCCAATCCGGGAAGTATACCACCAGGCGGAGCACGAAGCTGCCCACGCCCTGAACCTTCCCCATTCTCACGAAGGGCATGCTCATTGAAGGAAAAGGCTCCAAAGCAATGAGCCACTTGCTCTTTTCCGTTCCCTCTTCCATCTCGGGGTGTAGGGTCAGGCCGTGCTTCAGATAGTCTTCAACGTGATTAGCGCTGCCGAGATCTCCCAACTCGACACGCTGGAACAACTCGAGCTACTTGACGAATTCAAGGTCAAGGAGGAGGACCTTGAAAACCTGGAGGATGATCGGTTTGGAAGAATCGAGAGAGACAACAGGGTGCTCTTTCGCTTTCGCGCGAAGGAGTGGAGGCTCTATTTCGAAGTCCTCGATGATCACGTCAAGGTGCACCGCGTCCTTCACAAGAATACCTTTCAGGACTTCCTCTTCCGCTCGAAACTACCTTTTGGCGCAGAAGACGAGGAGCTCGCACAATCCAAACAATTCTGGCACCTGATCGAAGAAGGCCGCAACGCGGATCCAAGCTAGTTGACGGGGACTGCACGCAAGGCTTGGAGAGGCGGAAAGCTACCTATCCAAATATTTTTTGGAACCAGAGCAGCTCAGGCTCCTTCTTCGTCCGCCTTCTCCTTCACCTCTGGCTTAGGCTTGTTGTCCTCGCGGTAACGAAGGAAAGAAGCGAACTCCGCAGGCAGGGGCTTCCCCCCACCGAGGGACTTCTTCCATAGATCGCAAAGGGCAACCCCTTCCTGAAGGAGAAAATATCCCGGAGAATTGGGATCTTCATCCTCAGTTCCCCATAGTTGAATGGCCAGACGGACTTCATCATTGCCCTTGATGACTCTAAGACAAGCGAGCGCGGCCTTCTGAGTCAGCTCCTCCGAGGCCGTATAGTCCGCAGTAAAGGCGCCGTTAAATGCAATCAGCGCATCCGTATCCCGGCCCAGCCCCTCGAGAGCAAGTCCATGACAATACTTCAGCTGCGCCAAGTGCTCCCCAATCCACTTCTTCTCCGCGAGAACCTCTCTTACAAGCGCATCAAGACGGGGCCAGCTCTTTGTCCGCACCGCGTCCCACACAGCGTAAACTTCCAGCTGATTACGCTGGTGTTCACGCTCTAGGGTATCAGCCTGATATACGTCCAGCAGCTTTTTGAGCCCTTCGAGATCTTCCAGCTTCCGGCAGGTCTCTAGCTCATAGAACCCAGCTAACGTACTATAATTTCCCCTGATTTCGTCGAGTGTCTCAAAAGCTTTCTTACATGCGGCAAACTTCTCCCGTGCTCCTGCATAGTCCCGGCTCTCGTAGAGGTCCATTGCTTCCTTGAAGACAGGAGGCTCGAAGAAGTAGACCGATTTTACTGCTGATCGCTTGATCCGGCTCCTGTTCAGGCTCTGAGGGGTAGTCTTGTATTCGATCTGAGTTGTACTTGCCGCAGTCATCCAGACCTTGAGAACGTCTTCCTGCTTACTTACCGGTTCAGTGTATATGATGACTCCCATCGCGTCTTCTGCGACAACCTTTGCCCCGGGGGCAAAGAGGAGAATGAAGCTTAAAACCAACTTGTTCATATCGTGATTCTGTTAGGGGTTGGAAGAGCGTTCTTGTTACTTCGGCTTCTCCTCTACGATCTTGGTTACCGAGCTGTGGCCCTCATAGCGCTCTACGAGATCACGCACAGACTCCCAGAGCTCTCTTTCCTCATCCTTCATCTGCTCGAGAAGATGCTCTGTAGATTTCCGGAACTTGTATCCGATCTCGTAAGCTTGCTGATGATCGTCACCATTGTTGCGCTCCCATACCAATTCCATCACTCTCTTCATTGAGGGTGCTGATATCCGGATAAGTCCCGTATAGCTGGCCCAGGTGTTGTTGTAGGCAACGATGGCATCCTCCCGCATGTTGCGCTTGTCGTAAGACTGAGAGAGGAAGAAGGAAGTCTCCGCGGCGTATCGCCGGAATCCCTCCGTAGTCAGATACTCCTTGGCTCGGGTGGTCACAAAATCCCAGTCACCCTTAGCCGCCAGAATACTCACGATTCGATAAAGAGCTCTTTCCTTCTGTTTCTTCTGAGGAGCGTTTTTGAAAATGTTTTCCAGACTGTTGATCGCTTTCTGCTTCTCGGTCGGGCTTTGTGATTCTCCGAGAATATCGGCCAATCCAAAGTTCGCATTGAAGCGGTATGACTGGTCCTCCCGCCTGACCACCTCGCTGTAGTAGGCGAGCGCATTCCTCGGAGTGCTGGTCATTTCGCGAAGGTAATCCCCGACACGAACCAGCACATAATTCGTCAACTGAGCAGGTTCGAACTCACCTTTGAGGTCCCGGAAAAGGACACCCACCATGGCTTCCGCTGCGCGTTTATCATTCGCATTTTCTTCCTTGTCGGCCTTCTTCCCTTTCTCCTCAAAGACGGTGATAAGGGCTATCCGAAGCAGGGCCTGAGCTTCCTTGTTTCCCGAGTCGATCCCGGGGAAATTGTAATAATGCTCTTTGAGGTCATCCTCACTGTGGCTCTCGAGGTAGGCCCGCGTGTAGGAGTTAATGGCCTCTTCCAATCCAAATGCTCCAGCAACAGAGGCGAGCTCTGCGATGACTCCCTGTAATCGTTCCAAGGCCTCTTCCTCGCGCCCTACAACTGTTAATGGGTGAACACCCGCAACCGCCGTCTGGGCCTTGTAAGGAGAAGCGGACCCGTGGTCCTTCCAGAACTCGTCATAGTAGGGGACCGCATCCTTTACTCGTGGATTCTCTTTTTTCCCTCGTTTCTCCGAACCTAGAAGCCCTACCAGGTAAAAGAGAGATTCACCGACAACAATGGTATTTTCGCGCCTCTTGGCGAGTTCCATTGCCTTCTTGTAATAAACTTCCGCAGGGTCCCACTCCTCTTGAGTCTGGAGAACATTGCCTTTGAGATTGAACGCCATGTCCATGATGTCGCTATTGGGAAACTCACTTTCGAGCCGGTTCAATTTCACCAACGCCGGGTCGAGCTCATCTTCAGCAAAATGACAGTTCGCCCGGTCGTAGAGGGCGAATGGAAGGTAGATATTCTTCCCGGGGTCAGGATATTTGGAAAGGAACACGTCGAGAAGCTCGGCCGCTTTTCCCCAGTATTGCAGTCGAGATAGGTTTGAACCCTGAAAGTAGAGAGCCGCCATCCGGAACTGGCTCTTCTCATACATTTCTACGTGTTCATCGAGAAACTTGCGCGCCACATCATACTTAGCCGTATAGTAATAGCTCCCCCCGAGAACATGGAGGCAGATATCGTGCTGCTTGGAAGGGGAAGCCAGCTTGGGCAACATCACGGTCGCAACTTCGATGCACTTCTCATACTCCCCCTCCATAAAGAGGCTGGTCAGCATCATACTCCGGACAGACTCCACATGCTTGCTGTCAGGGAACGTTTTAAGGAAAAGGCTGCCGTATTTCTCCGTCACAAGAACTTCACCAATAATCGCGGAGGTCCTGACCAGATTATAGAGATTCTCTTCACGCTTCTTTGCCTTGCTGTGATAAAGTTCAAGCTGCTCGTAGGCGGCAAAAGCTCCACGGACGTTGCCATACTGCTCGTGGATGTATGCGGTAGCAGCAGTCGCAAAAACCTCATAGGGATTCCCTGATGCCCATTGCTTCTTCAGCTCGTCAAGGTCTGCTTCGAGCACCTTCTTCTCGATCTGCCGGTTGCTCCGAGGAGGGTCCTGGAATGGATTTTCGAATGTGCCAACCTGGGCAAGACGAGCCTTGATGTCATCTATGGATGCCTTTGTGCTCGGCACCAGAGCATATAGCTCAAAGGCCGACCGTTCCATTTCGGCAGCAAGGGCATCTGCCGCAAGCTTCATCAAAACCGGGGCAAAGCGATGCATCTTGAATGGCTCGAGGCGAATATCCGAACGGTGTTTCCCAAGGAAGTCCATCAGTGCCTGCTCATTCTGCTTTTCGATGACTGCCTCGACGAGGTCCTGAAACCCGACCATGATCCCCTCATCCGGCGTGGGAAAGGTCTCCTTGTTATCAATAGCGATTTCTAAATTTTCGATGCCACCTGGAACCTGGAAGAGTTTGAAGTGCGCCTTGGACATGTTGACGTAGAACGCTCCCCGCGGGTAAGCGTCCTTCTTCGGGTCCCGCTCCTGCAGAAATTTTTTGTACATCTTGATGGCTACTTCCCAGTCCTGAGCCCCGATAGCCGCATCTCCCCATTTGAGGAGCGCCTTCTTGTGGTAGAAATTGAAGCTGCCCTGTGTTGCCGCATCCAATCCAGCTCCCCCAGCATTCTTGTTCGGATACTTCGTGTAGCAGGCCTTGAACGACTCCATCGCTTCTTCCCACTGCCGCAGTTTGAGTTCGCAGTATCCCTTGTGATACCAGAACCAGCCAAACCGAGGTCCAAACAGGGTTTTAGCCCTGCCATCATACTGGGCAACTGCCTTGGCCAGAATCGCGTGCGCTTTCGCCCACTCTTTCGCCTTCATTGCGGTCAGTGAATTTGCCCAAGCCGTTTCCACTCCTCCCTGCGCAAGAGATTTTTCAGGGAGACATAGGGATACGCAGAGGGCCATTAGGCCACAAAGGATCCGGTTCTTTGGGGATTGAATCATGTCGAATGGGGTTTGTCGTTTGGGTAGATTTTTTCTCAGAATCCGGGCTGCCCGGCAAGAACACCAACGTTTAGGAGAAGATTTTCTTAGATCCTCTCTGGAGCCTCCAGCAAAAAATTGCTACTCGGAGGAGCTGGAAGGCGGCAATAATACCCTATTTGAGCTGCTCGTCCTGGGCCACAAGATCGGTAAAGGTGACCGTACTAATGTCGTGCTTGGCGAGATGGTTGAGAACATCCGAGACCACTTGCTGCTCTGCCTCCCCCTCAACATAAATCTGAACGAGAGGCTTGTTGTTGCCTGCTTTTGCAGCAGCGGCATATATTTCCAGTCGCTGATCGAGCACCGGAAGAATCCGTTCAGCGCCCTGCGCCTCGGTATCGAGAAGCTCCTCGGCGGCCCCGACGTTGGCATAAACATGGCCATCGTTGCTGACCTTGATGAAGAATGGCTGGATATCTGGCTGAGCCTCGGAAGGCGCAGCCGAGGGAAGCGCCATGCTATTGTCCCTCTCTTTCTGCTTAATGGTAGTAGTAACCAGAAAGTAAATCAGAAGAAGGAAACAGATATCAATGAGCGGGGAAATACTAAGCTCAGGCTTATCTTCCTCAAGTGCGGTAGCTCTACGATGTCTGGCCATGGGATCAGTTCTCCTTGCTTATGCTAGCTACTACGGGACCAGAGGCTCACAAAGATGACCTCGTTGACTCCTGCTGCCGCCGCTGCGCGAATGACACGACGGACATAGGTAAAGTGTACTTTGCCATCGGCGCGAAGATGAAGTCTGGGTTTCTGCCCCTTGAGGTCCCAGTTCTCCTTTTCTTTCTTGATGAAGTCGACCAGGTCCTCGTCGTCCGCAAAAACCTCTTTACCATCTGCCATCCGGAAGCGGCCCTCACCCGCAAATTCATCGCTGTAGACGTTAACCACGATGCGGCCCATCTTATCGTTTTGCTTCTCAGAGTAGCGCGCAATAGGCACCTGCACACGCTTATCCATCTCCACGATGATAAGGGTGGCATTGACGATAAAGAAAATCAGCAGCAGGAAGACCATGTCGATCATAGGCGACATGTCGACCTGGGTATCGTCCTCCTGCTCTTGCTGGGTAGCGCGCAGTTTACTGGAAGCCATAGGTCATGCTGATTGAGAAGCCGAATACAGAACCGGCGCAGCCCTTACTTAGACTGCGATTCCTTCCGGGATCTTGGCCAGATACGCATCCTGATTCACGGTCTGAATAGAAGCATTGATCAACTCCTCGGAGGTGTGATGAGCCTCCGCTACCAAGTTGTTCAACCTATTCTTGAAGAAGAAGTAGGAAATCAGGGAGGGGATGGCAGTCAACAATCCCCAGAAGGTAGTCAGAAGCGCAATCTGGATATCTCCCGCAAGCTGAGCGGGCTCAGCTGCACCGGTCGAACTGAGAACCCCGAACGCGTTGACCATTCCATACACCGTTCCAAACAGACCGAGCATGGGAGCTGCCTGAGCAATGAGCGCAATGTAGTTAATCCAGACCATGTTCTTCCGGCTTTCGTTAATGGTAAAGTCTGCCACAGCATCCTCCACTCCGTCTCTTCCAAGGTCCTCAGGCTTGGTGGCATCAATATTGGGCAAGGAGTAAGCCAGCATGCGGCCCAGGTAGCTTGGATGGGAGGCCGCGAGCTCAATCGCGGAGCGAACCCGGCAGTTCATCATATGGTCGAGCAGGGCGGCCTTGAGATCATCGGGACAGAATTTCGGCTTGGTGAGATTGATAAAGTTGAAAACGCTGAGGGCGAGCAGGGCGATAATAGCGAGAGCGATGAGCCCCATCGGCCAGCCCCCATCGAGAACCCACTTCTGGAGAGCATTCTTATCACCCGTTGGCGCTTCACCCTGCGCCATGAGGCCAGGAGCCGAGACAAGGAGAGTGGTGAGCACTAGCGAAAAAGCGCTGAAGAGACCTTTCTTGGTTTTATAGATCATGGTTGATTCCGGGTTCTTGACGCGCGTCTGTGATGCAAGTGGCGCGGCGTGGCATTCTCCAAGGAGATGGGGGCGAGTAAAGGCTGGTTTTGAAAAATCTGCTGCCCCATAAGGGGGGGGCTGCTACCTGAGAGCGCGAAGATCTGGTTAACCCTTGAAGAAAAGGGCCTAAGAGGGAGAGCCCAACGGCGGCGGGAGCCCACTACCGCAGTCTATTTTACCGCATCGAATCGTTCATCGGCCTTCAAGCCTTCTTAGTTTTGACGGGAGAGCGGCGCTTGGGGAACAAAGCGCGGCAGATTTCGCACACCCGCCCGTCACATCCTCGAGCACTACAAAACTCCCTCCCATAGAAGATGATTTGCAGGTGCAGCTGGTTCCAGCTTTCTCGCGGGAACAACTGTTTGAGAGCCTTTTCTGTGTCCGCGACGTTTTTCCCACTCGCCAAACCCCAGCGTTGTGCAAGTCGGTGGATGTGAGTGTCTACCGGGAAAGCGGGAACCCCAAAAGCCTGTGAGATGACTACCGAGGCCGTTTTATGGCCAACACCCGGTAGCGCTTCGAGGGCATCCAGGGAATTGGGCACTTCTCCCCCATGATTCTCCACGAGCATTCTCGACAGGCCCGAAATCGCCTTGGCCTTCCGGGGAGCGAGACCACAAGACCTGATTGCGGTCTTAATTTCCTCTTCCGGGACTTCCTGCATGAGCTCCGGCGTATCCGCGAGGGCAAATAGCCCCGGGGTAACCTCGTTTACCCGCGCATCCGTGCACTGTGCAGATAGCAGAACTGCAATCAGGAGAGTAAAAGCGTCATTGTGGTCCAGAGGAACGGGTGTCTCTGGATAGAGCTCGGCGAGACGCCGGCGAACAAATTCTGCCCTCTCTGCTCTCGTCATATCATCGAGAGAGAGCCGGCCTTATAGAGATGGATTGCCTGCTTCTCCCTCTGCGGCTTGGGCGACCCTTTGCCGGCGAATCTTCGCGAGAGTCGCATAATACATCATTGCACAATGCGCATACTTGGTCCGTCCGCGGAGAAGATTCGCCGATTGCTCCCATGAGCCCCATCGGATCACGTTGATCTCAACATCCCGGGTGGCCCACTTTCTCATCAGCTTCAACGTTGGGTGGTAGATATCGATCGTGTTCGTTCCTGCTAAGGAGCGCCCATAGTCATCGACGACGTAGACATGCGGAAGTCCCTTGATCCTGAATGCAGTTCCCACGGGATATCGGGACCAATCAGCTGCCGCGCTCCTGACCCGGCCATACTTGAGGATTGTGCCCATCGCGTTGAGGCGGCCTTCTGCGCCAACCTCGTTCTCCTGATGGGAGTAGGACGTTGTGCGCACGTAACGATGCCGCACGGATTCACTGTGGTAGGTAGGCCGGCCGTATCTATCGACTGGCAAGGTCGAGGCCGAAGCCTTCACCGCGAGATCGACCTGAGCCGGCAGAAACCCGTCGCCTTGCCGACCGCTTCCCGCGGAGGACCAGAGAGAGCCAATCCATGCAGCTTGGGCAGACTTCACCTTTTCCAGCTTGCTCTGCGAAGTCGCCCCGGGCAGAGGGGTCGCCGGCTGGAAGAAGCTGCAGCTGGGCAAGACGCTTGCGGCAGAAATGATCAACGCCACTTTGAGGAGCAGGACTTTCATGAAGACAGGCAGGGAGGCTTGATTGTCAATAAGGCCAAGGAAGTGCTCGGCCGCATTTTTTAGTCTAAAGGGCCCACTCCGACAATACTTTATTCACAAAACTATTCGCGCACAGGGCGAACCTCGAGCGACGCACGCACTTAAACTTGCCATCCGCAACACCGGGAGCCCTGAGTTGGGGCTTGGTCCCCGCGACTCTTCCTGCTTCCTTGGGTCGGTGTCCCCGGTTCACTCGCTCATCGAGTATCTTCAGCAGCTCGCACGCAGTGGCGAACGTTACATTCGCCTCGACGAAGAAGCTAAAGAGATCCTCCGCGAGAGAATCCGCAAAGGGAAGCGCTCGGTAAAGGCTGGCCCCCGACATCCCCCAGTCCCCAAGGCGGTGGATATTGACCCCGGCAACAGCCAGCAGACCGAAGCCCCCCCTCCGAAGCTGAAAGCAGAGGGCGAAAGCGCAATCGAGAAACTCGCTTCCCTCAGGAAGCAGGCCGAAACATGGGAACCAGCCCTCGCGCTGTCATCACTACGCGACACGATGGTATTTGCTACGGGCAACCCTGAAGCAGAGCTCATGCTGGTTGGAGAAGCCCCGGGTTACGAGGAAGAGCGGCGAGGCCAGCCCTTTGTTGGAAAAGCCGGGCAAAAACTGGATCAGATTCTGATGGCGATGGGGTTTTCCCGGGAGAACGTCTACATTTCCAACATCTGTAAATTTCGGCCCGCGCTGAAAAACCAGACCACCAACAATCGAAAACCAACTCCCCTGGAGATGCAGGCCTGCCTTCCCTTCGTGAGGGCAGAAATCGAAATTGTGCGACCCAAGTGCATTGTCGCCCTCGGAGGAACGGCGGCAGAGGGGCTCTTGAACTATGAAAACCAACCCGTCGGCCGCATGCGAGAGCAGTGGCATGAGTTTGAGGGTATTCCACTGAGGGTGACCTACCATCCGTCCTACCTCCTTCACAACGATTCGGCAGTCACCGAGAAACGCAAAGTGTGGGAAGACATGTTAAGCGTTATGGAGTTTCTTGAGATGCCGATATCTCAGAAGCAGCGTGCATTTTTCGCTGAAAAATAGGCCGCAGGAAGTTTCTCGGCCCAGCAACGAAATTTCTTGTACGAATCAACGTTAATCCGTCGTTTCATGTCTGAGGTGACCGGCACACTGTGACGGCCCCGGACCCTTTCTACTCTTCTTTGCAGTCTATAGAAACGGTCTAGCCCCGTCGGATTGGTCTCCGGCGGGGCTTTTTTGCGTATCTCGGGATGACTGATGGCTTACCTAGTGGTCTGGGAAATCCATTAAGCCTGTTCTCTCCGGTGCTGTTCTTTGACATTCGGCTCTTTGAATTCCAAGCTACTGCCCATGGCCGATCATCCCTTCCTCGCTGAGGACTTCCACATTCCCTGGTCTCAATTGATCCCTGAAAAGGTAGAGGTCGACATAGAAGCGGGTATCCTTGAGGCCCAGCAGCGCATTGATGCAATCTGCTCCGTGCCTCACGAGCAGTTGACCTACGACAATACATTTGCCGCTCTAGAAGCTGCCACCGAATCTCTCTCCCGTGGCTGGGGCAGACTCAACCATCTCTCGTCTGTCCGAGACAACGACACCCAGCGAAGCGCGCTGAACAAGATGCTTCCCAAGGTGACAGCCTTTCACGCCTCCATTCCCCTCAACGCGAAATTGTGGGCAAACTTGAAGTCGTTTGCGGAGTCCGATTCCGTAAAGAAACTTGATCCCGTATCGGGGCGTTTCGTTGAAGAAACCTGTGCGGAATTCCGCGACGCCGGAGCGGATTTACCCCCGGATAAAAAAGCGCGAATGGCCCAGTTGCAGAGTGAGTTGGCCAAGGCCACCAAGAAGTTCGGAGAAAACGTCCTGGACTCCGTAAAAGAGTGGGAACTCGTTGTGGAAGACGAGGCCTTGCTGGCAGGACTTCCGGAGAGCAGCCGGGCCTCTGCACGTGCAGATGCAGAAGCCAAGGGGCTCGGTTCGCCAGAGGCTCCCTGCTGGCGTTTCAATATGCAATTTCCTTCCTTCTATCCAGTCCTGCAATATGCAGACAGCGAAGAGCTCCGCAAGATGGTCTTTGAGGGCCGAGGCTCCATTGGGCGCAGCGGCAAGTTCGATAATTCAACTCTCGTCTGGGAAATCGTCCGACTCCGGCAGGAAAAAGCAGAATTGCTGGGCTTCAAAAATTTCGCCGACCTCAACTTACAGCGGAGCATGGTCGGTAACGGGAACAGGGCACTTGGATTTGTTGAAGACCTCCATGAGCGCATCGTCGATGCGTTCCGTAACGAATGCCTTCAGATCGAAAACTACAAAGCCCGCAAAACCGGCCAAGAAGTCAACCGCTTGGAGCCATGGGAAGTGTCCTACTGGGCAGAGAAGCAGCGAAAGGAAAAGTATGATTTTGATGACGAAGACCTGCGCCCCTACTTTCAGGTCGACAACGTAATGGAAGGCCTGTTCGGCCTGACTAGCCGACTCTTCGGGGTAACGATCACGCCACGCCAAGGAATCTTCGTCGAATCAGGGTCTTCTCACTCCGGGGAAGAAGTTGAGGTGTGGCACCCAGAGGTCAGCTTTTACGACCTGCATGATTCGGAGTCAGGGGAGCTCCTTGGCTCTTTCTACGCTGACTGGCACCCCCGGGAATCAAAGCGTAGCGGGGCATGGATGAATTACCTTGAAACAGGGTTACCCGGAAGTGGAGACAGCGAGCGCAAGCCGCATCTTGGGCTGATCACCGGTAATCTCACCAAGCCCATCGGCGACCAACCTGCTCTGCTCACACACAGTGAAGTGGAAACGATTTTCCATGAATTTGGCCACCTTCTTCACCAACTCCTCAGCGACGTCCCGGTAAAAAGTCTTTCAGGGGTGAATGTGCCACGCGACTGGGTCGAGCTGCCTTCGCAGATCATGGAGAACTTCTGCTGGGACCGGGACTCACTAAACTTTTTTGCCCGACACCATGAAACTGGCGAGCCCATTCCGGAAGAGTTGTTTGAAAAAATGATCGCCGCCCGAAACTATCTGAGTGCCTCTGCCACTATGCGTCAGCTTGCACTAGGGAAGCTTGACCTCGAACTTCACACTCAGCCCGCAGCGTATCTCGATCGAGACCTCGATGAGGTAGACCAAGAAATACTGGAGGACTATAAGGCCGTTCTGGCCTCACCTACCCCAACCATTGCTCGCCAGTTTAACCATCTATTCGACAGCCCCGGAGGATACGCCGCAGGCTACTACTCTTATAAGTGGTCAGAAGTTCTCGACGCTGACGCATTCACTCGCTTCAGAACCGAGGGTGTGCTCAACCCTGAAACGGGGCGTGCGTTTCGAGATCACATCCTGAGTAAGGGCAACTCACGCCCAGTGGACGAGCTCTATCGTGACTTCATGGGCCGGGACCCGGAATTGCAACCACTGCTCGAGCGCAACGGATTGGCTTAACGCTCAGGCCGTCGGTCAATTCTTGGCAGCCCGGAAGCGATCGGGGAGCCAGGACGTTGAAACAACGTCCTCGATCTCCACTATCGCGCCTGAGAACCCCTGCGTATCAACCTCCCTTTTATGCCGCAGGAGAAGCAGAGCCATCACCGCCTCGTGGCGCTTGAAGGTGACAGGCCGGTTTCGCAACGCATCCTCGATCTTCCAGTCATCACCAAGATCTCTGGGCGCATACGCCAGAATCCTGTGCTGCTCCGCACGGTCATGGAGGATATAACTCTGCCACTTCTCGCTATCGTATCCACTGATGTAAAGGTCCGTCAGATGGAGCCAAACCCGCATCTCAACTGGAGCCTCTGGCTGACTGGAAAGAAAGTCTGACCAAGGCATGTCTCCCACTTCCGCGAAAAATTCCCAGAAGACTTTCGGCATGGATCCCTCAGGGAGCAGTAAAAGCCTTCTCCCCTTCTCTCCCGGAGAATCGACTCTATAGAGAAACTGTGGCCTGCCACCCTTTCCAGTTGCGCGATCCTGAAGAGTAAGTTCGTAAGCGTCAGGCTTTGAGAGAGGTTTAAAATAGCGCTCAAACTTATTGCGGATGATTTCTGATTGCCACACGAATGGCAGAGCTGCTTGCGCGCTGGTCGCATTCAGGTAACCCCGGGCAACAGTCTCGGCCATCGCCGCTTCCGGGTCGTCTTCCATCAGCTGACTCAAGCCTGTCGTCTGGGGACTTGCGAGCGTTAGCTCTTCTCCCACTTTCTCTCCACGAGCAAGAAAAGTCCCAGTCCATAGAATCATAGCCACACTCAGCAGGGCGACCCCGATCACGGCGACAAGGACAGTGGTTTTTGGAAAGCTACGAATGAGCCCCGAACCCCCTGTGCCATGACGCAAAGAGCTTGCCTCCTCTGTCCAGTCCTTCTGTCCGTTTCTTTCCCGCTGAAAGTTATGTGCTATTTGAGCAGCTTCGCGCCGGACCAATACCCGGGCTTCAACGGGGTTTGCCTTGGTATCTTCTTTGCTCCCTTCCGTTTCTTGAGGATCCAGATGGATGACTCCCGAGATGCTCTCCCGGTTACTCCTCGCGTCCCCGTCTACCCGTTCCTCGCTGGTTGAAACTTCAACGGATTCCTCCCATTTCTTTCTATGATCTGTGCTTTTTTCTTCAGGCGGTAAAGACGCCTTCCCCTCATGCCGATTTAGCCTTTCGTCCAAAACTCCCACACTGTCAGCAAGAGCCTTCAGTGCTCTGGCAAGAGTGACATCCGTGGTGTCACTCTCGGCGGATTCGGCGGCGGGTTTCTTGTAGCGCTCCACCAGGAGGGCCGATTTGTCTGCGACCGAACTTAAGTCAATGGGCGCAAATTCTTCCGGGAGGGTCATACTCACAGGAATTGCCATTTGCTCATCGCATTCCCGGTAGCGAACTTTCACCTGGCACCCGGGGCACGTTTTTTCCGCTTTTGAGTTTAGCTCCTCAAAAACGACTTCGGCGCCACAAGCAGCACATTTAAGAGTTACAGCCATCGTCCGGGGTGCAACAGGGACTGTGTGCTCCCTGCCGGGAAGAGATCTTGCCTGCGGCATCCCGTAGGAAACAAGGAAGAAGATGGCCCCTTCCAAAAACTATATCCAGACAGGGGACCTAGGGTCTGACGGTCTCCCGGGCCATTCCCTTGGAGCTCAAATAAATGCTCCCCTCCGCTGACAGCTCTCCCATCGTTATTTATTTACCTGCAATATCCCCATGTGCGGCCACTTGATCAGGGTCCTTCTCTCCGGTGATGCTATCCTGCGATTCTTCCTCGGTGGAGATCGTACTTGAAGGAGAGGGGCGAAGGTAGCTCTCCATTGGCACTTCCCGAAAAAAGGTTAGTGCCAACCATGCCAAAATCAGGGCTCCTACTGAGGTGACAAAGAAGCGGAGGTTCATTAGAGGGGACTTTGCTGAGCGAAGCCTAATTTCTCTTAAATTTTAATGTTAAGCAATCTATTTCCCCGCCGCGAATAGAGGAAGGGCCAACCCTCTGGAGCCAATACATCCTTTCATTCTCTATCGCCGCCCCAGAACGTTCGGATCCGAAGCGATCCCGTAGCGATCCACACTGCTAACCGCAATAGCGTCTGGAGAGCCCCTAAGGCTCACATTCAGACGGGACCCATGTGTCACGGCGTATGTGTTCCAACTGGAGCCATAACGGGCTTGGACAACATACTTGGTGGCAGCCGGAACCTTGGACCATTGCAGAAGGGTCAACCCTTTACTCGCACTTGCACGCAAGCGCGGCGCCTGAGGCCTCGTCTTGCTCAACCACGGCATGGGTGGCACGAGGGCAGGATGAGTGTAGATACTCTTGCTTAATGCCGTAGTGATCCCCCCTCGGTTTTCCATCAGGGACTTCGCGCTCCAATGAACATGCCCAGCGTAATTTCGGCCTACACTACGTGAGAGACGTAACTGGTTCACCATTTCGCTGGCAGGTCGACCTGGATCCTCGGTGGACTTGATACGAGCTGTCGCAAGTCCGGGCCACACCGGACGGACGCCCTGGGCTCGCCACCATTCAAGGAGCAGAGGAAAACTCTGAGGACCTTTGATCCGCCAGTAGAGCTGGGGGGAAAGGTAATCACACCACCCTGAAGCAAGCCACTTCCGGGAGTCCGCAGCCAGATGTTCATAGGCGTTGATGTGAGCCATAGTTCCCCGGGGGACTCCTGGCTTCCAGATTCCAAAAGGACTGATCCCAACGCGCACCCATGGCTTGATCCCCTTTACCTTCGAGTACATGCCCCGCACGAAGGAGTCCACATAGGCCCTACGCTGCGAAGGAGTTTTGCCATCTGGAAAGTCAGGGGTTGCCCGTCCTTTGACGAGATCGGGATAAGGGTAGAAATAATCGTCAATATGGACTCCGTCTACGTCGTAACGTCTCACTACATCGGCTATAACGTCCAAAGCCCGGCGCCTCGTAAAGCTGCTCGCCGGGTCCATCCACCGGTGGAGCTTGAAGTCGCGTATAATTGAGGGGTGGGTCCGGGAAACGTGATCTGGAGAAACCCGGTGGTCCCTGTGAGGCGTTGCCCGAAATGGATTAAACCATGCATGAACCTCGATATTGCGAGCGTGGGCCTGCTTAATACAGTAAGCGAGCGGATCGTAGCCCGGATCTCTTCCCATAGTACCCGTGAGCCACGGGGACCAAGGCTCAATCCGCGATCGATATAGGGCGTCCGCTTGGGGGCGTACCTGGAAAATTACTGCGTTCATCCGCAATGACGCCATCCGATCGAGAATCCGGGTTAGCTCGGCCTGCTGCCGCTGGGCGCTCAGTCCCTTTCTCGAAGGCCAATCAATGTTGTAGACGCAGGCGATCCACGCCGCCCGAAATTCTCGGTCGGGAGCCGGCACTTTCTCCCTGCTTCCAACATAACTCTGGGCCAATGAACTGCAGACAAGGAACGCCCATACAACTACCGGTCGAAGCATCAGACCTGAACGTTTCAGGTTTCCTTACTATTTCCAAGGCGATTCGACGGGCCTTCTTCCCCTATCCGACTGACCGCTTGTTCCCCCAAGATCCACCTCCTACCAATTCAGACCATGGAGGGACTTCGGCAGAAACTTTCCATCTTTTCGGACCAACTTACCATCAAACCAGATCTCGCCACCTCCATGATCGCTGCGCTGGATACTCACCATGTCCCAGTGCACCTTTGACTTGTTGCCATTGCTGGCCTCGTCATAAGCCTGCCCGGGGGTGAAATGGAAGGACCCGGCAATTTTTTCATCAAACAGTATATCACGCATGGGCTCACGGATTTCCGGATTAAAGCCCAAGGCGAATTCCCCGATATAGCGCGCGCCTTCATCTGCATCGAGTATCTTGTTAATCTCCCGGTTTTTGCCTTCTGCCTGTGCGTTTACGATCCTGCCGTTCTCAAATTCTAATCTGATCCCATCAAATGGGATCCCGTTATAAATCGTCGCGGCATTGTGCGTGATGACCCCGTTCACCGAGTTCTTGACCGGAGCGGTAAAACACTCTCCATCAGGAATGTTACATTCGCCGCCACAGGGAATAGCGGGAATATCCTTGATCGAGAATTCCAGATCGGTTCCTGGTCCCTTGATATGAACATGCTCGGTTTTTGTCATCAGACGACCCAGAGCGTTCATCGCAGGCTTCATGGCCTTGTAGTTCAGAAGACAAACCCGAAAGTAAAAATCCTCGAAGGCTTCCGTGCTCATTCCTGCCTGCTGGGCCATTGCCGCATGAGGCCAGCGCAATACGCACCACTTTGTTTTTTCCACCCGGTGACGCAGGACCCTGCGAGTATGCCCCTGAGCCAGATCCATTCTCCCTGGGGGCACGTCACTCAATTCCGCGATATTGTGGCTCCCTCGCACAGCGATATAAGCATTCATATCCCGCATTTCGGCCATCCGATGCTTGGCCGTCAGCCGATACTGTTCATCCGTGGCGCCCACCAGGAGCTCCCGTGCAACCCGCATAGAATTCATCGTCACGAACGGAACTGCGCCACGCCGGCGCGCCTCGCGGACTAATGCAATTCCCACTTCTTCCGGGACATCATAAAGGTCAATGAGAACTTTTTCGCCCCTCTTGAGGTTAGTGGAGTGGCGAACTAGTTGCCCTGCGAGCTGATCAATACGGGGGTCGTGCATACTTCCGGGAGTTTGGAGAAATTATCATTTTAGTGCCAACAAAGTCAGAAACTGTTGCTCAAGGCCTTTTCGGGCGACATGAACCCTGAAGGTGCTGGAGAATTCCACCAAGTCGGGTGCTGTCTCCATGAAGCGGGGCGACAAGAAGCCGCCGAGATTCATGCCCATGGATTTTACCATAATCAAAGCCTCCGCACTATGCCGCCCTTCTTTAATGTGAGCAAGTGAAAGGAGAGCGCCGCCCAGCCCTCAAGCCTGATAAAATGGTCCCCCTGAACACTGGATTGACTCCCTACGCTTGTCTCACGGAGCATCCGCTTCTAGCCTTCAGGGGTGATTCGTCTCGGCATTCTGGGCTCCGGCTCTGGCTCCAATATGCAGGCCATCCTCGATGCTATCCAAAATGGTCAGTTGGAAGCTGAAATCGTCATGGTCCTCAGCGATATTCCGGATGCCTATATTCTTGAGAGAGCGGGACAGGCAGGATTACCCACGGGGCTGATCGACTGCAGAGGCCTCCGCTCCAAGTTTCCGGAGGACGCGCAGAGAGAAGCCGCGGACATTCTCAAACAGGCCGGGGCAGAATTGATTTGTCTCGCGGGGTTCATGCGACTCCTCCGGTCTCCTCTCCTCGATGCCTTTCCCGGGCGAATCATCAATATTCACCCTTCTCTTCTCCCCGATTTTCCCGGCCTCGACGCATGGACCCAGGCTGTAGAGGCAGGAGCTCGTGAGAGCGGGTGCACCGTCCATTATGTCGATAGAGGAATGGACACCGGCCCCATTATCGCCCAAGCCAGAGTCCCTGTTCATCCCAATGACACCCCGGGCTCTCTCCACGCCAGGATTCAGGGCGAGGAACACAAGATTTACCCGGCCGCCATTGCCACAGTTGCCGTAGAAATTGAACGGCAGTTGACCCCGGGGAACGATCGCCCCCAAAAAACAGTGCTTTAAAGCCGCTTAGTTACCAGTCGCCCTCCGTAAGGCAGTGTCCATCCCGTAAGTTTCCGATTTTCCCCCGGGCTGTTACGAGGTAACTCATCTATGTGCTCCAAGTTTCTCTACAGACCCTCCGGGCAACGCTCAATGAGACAATTTTAGGCTCGGAGCGGGCTGCGGACCTGCTCCTCACCGCCCTTCTCGCGCGCGGCCATGCGCTTGTGACAGGTCCCCCGGGGATTGGAAAAACATCCCTTGCCTCAAGCCTTGCGATGTCTCTCGGCGGAATGTTCAAGCGGCTTCAATTTACGCCGGACCTGCTTCCTTCGGATATCATTGGCTACAATCTTTACCGGCAGCAAAGTGGTGACTTTGATTTTATCCCGGGGCCCGTGTTCTCCAACCTTCTTCTCGCCGACGAAATCAATCGGGCTTCACCCCGGACACAGTCGGCTCTCCTTGAATCCATGAACGAGCGGCAAGTGTCCGTGGACGGAGAAACTAAAAAACTTCCCGACCCCTTCCTCGTGGTGGCAACCCAGAATGACACCTCCTCCACCGGGACATTCCCTCTTCCGGAGCCACAGCTGGACCGATTCCTTCTTTCGATTCCCATGGCACTGCCTTCCGAGGAGTGCCAGCTCGCCATTCTGAAACTTCATGGAAGTGGGCCTCCCTCCCCCTCAGGACAGGCCCCCCACCCCGTGATCTCTATTGAAGATCTCACTACCCTTCAGGAAGAGGTCACGGAAGTTCCGATCTCAGACAACCTTCAGCGCTACCTTCTCGCCCTCTGCCAGACAGCGAGGTCTCTTACCGGTCAAGACCATGCAATCTCCGTCCGAGGCACTCTGGCGCTCCAGTCTGCCGCTCGCGCGTTTGCACTTCTCGAGGGCCAGAACGCCGTTCACCCCGATCACGTGCAGGCGGTCTATCCCCACGTTCTCCGTCATCGACTTTTGACCGATGACACCCTGGACCCAGATCCCCTTCTCGACGCCGCCCTGGATCAGACCCCTGTCCCCTGAAGAACCCGTCTGATCCTCGTTAAGCAACACCCCGCTTCAACGCACCAAGATCTAAAACATCCTCGAACCCTCTCTCGAGCTTTCTACCCATGCTGACCCGCCGCGGTGCCATCCTCCTCGGGGCTTCCCTCGCTCTGATTACCCTCGGGGGGTTTCGATCGGACGGCATTCTCATCACCCTCGGATTGAGTGGAGGCCTCCTGCTCGCAGGAGCCTGGTTCCTCGTCCGGAAAAACCTTACCTCCCTTTCGCTCAGTCTCCGGGCGCCGACAAGAGTCTATGCTGATCACCCTTTTGATCTGAGGGTTCTCCTCCATAACGAGCGTAGTGTTCTGGACGCTTTCCAGATCAGGATCGCTCTCAGGCTTGCCGGACAGGTCGAAATCCGAAGCTTTGCCCCCTGGACTGCAGCGGGGTCCGCTTCAGAGGTCCATCTCCGGGGAACGATTCCCGGGCGCAGCGCCCTTTCTGAACACGAGTATTCTCTGAAAACGACCATGCCCCTTGGCCTCTTTTCCCTGAAAGCCTCCGGGATGATCTCTCACGAGATTCTTGTATTTCCCCGGCCGCTTATTCCGCGAGAGCTTTCAACTCAGGGATCCCTCCATGATGCCTCCCTGCTACCTGGCATTACCTCTGGCCAAGCCCCCGGGGAGCCGCGAGGAATCCGCCCTTGGCAGGCGGGAGACCCCGCCAAACACATTCACTGGCCTGCCTCCGCACGCTCATTCACCCGGTGCAGGGGCCTGCGGGTTCGCGAGAATGACCCTCCGGGCTTCTACCCCAGACATTGCGTCGTGCTTTTCCACTCCTTTGGCATGTCGGGTCAATTAATCCGGGCAGACCGCTTCGAATGGGCCCTGTCACTCGCGTGCGGGACACTGCGTCATCTTCGTCAACATGGCATCCCGACAACCTTTCTCGCTGATTTTAATCAATGGGATCCTCTTCCCGTGAGCTCGCGGAGTAGTTTCGGCAACCTGCTTGTCTCACTGACTCGAGCACAACGCCGACATGACACCGAAGCTCATGACCTAATTCCAATCATGGAGCGGATCGCGGATGAGGACTCCCTCATTATCATCTCCGATATGCCTACGGAATCCTGGGCCGATACTCTCCCGAGGAGGCCTGCCATCAGCGTGGACATTCGCCAGCATAACTATGGGGCAAGAACTCTTAAGGTTCGCAGCCCCGCCCCATGAGCAAAACTCTTGTCCTGCCCGGCTGACCGGGAACACTCGAATGCGCAGCATCTTCCTCGCTCTCACAGTCGTCGCCGCCTACGCCCTGCTTCGCGGCTTGCCGGAAGAACTGCATCCTGTCCTCCGCAACTGTCTGGCCGTCCTTGTCCTCGTCCTCGGAATTGGCCTTTGGCAACGTCGGGCACGACCGGCAGGCAGTGTTGCTCGATCTCTCCGGCGACCTTCGTGGTCCGATTACCTCGCTGTCGGCCTTGGTATCTTGAGCATTGAGTGCCTCTTCTTGTGCTTCCTTACTGTGGTCCCATCCCACGCCGAATCCCTCTCGCGGCGTCTTTCAGAGTCGCTCTCCGGTCAAGGGCGCGAGGCCACTCAAAGTAGCTCCGACGAGGACCTTTCCTCGCACGGGAGCAGTATTTCCGGAAACTGGCTCTGGGATACGAAAGGGCGCCGTCCCCTTCCCCTCACCAGCAACGCCCGCCCCTCAAACAAACCCGAGATTTTTTTCCGCCCGCGGGACCCTTCAACAACCGGATTCCTTCTCCGCAGCAGAGCATACCTTCGAGCCTTCGCACTGGAGCGGTTTGATGCCGCGACATGGACTCCCGTTGGAATGCCTCCCGCTTTGCTCACCCCTGACGAAGGCGGCAGGGTCAATCTGAGCCAACCGGAAACTCGTCCCGGCCCCTTGCTCAGGGGGGAAATTATCCAAGCCTCCCACCCCCGTGGAGAAGACCTCTTCACCGCCCCACAGGGAGCGACCCAAGGCTGGGTGCCGCAGCTCCGGCACGTGGACCCGGGCATTTTTCGCCTCAACCCTGCGAAGGATCCCGAGCAGGGATACACTTACGAGGTAGCGGCAAAAACCGTCACCCTGACCGGTCTTCTAGAATCCGGCGAGCTCCCAAACCTCAGGTTTCCTGATCTTCCTGAGGACTCTCCTCGCTTACAACTTCCATCCAGCGAAGAGCTCCGCGATGAAATCATCAATCTTTCCAGTAAGACGCTCGGCGATGCCGCTTCGCGGCTGGTCGGCCTCCGGAACCTGCTCTGGCAGAATTTCCAGTATTCCCTCAAGATCGAAAACCCCAAGGGAATCGATCCCGTCCTGAATTTCTTAAGGGACGAGAAACGAGGCCATTGCGAGTTCTTTGCTACCGCTGGCGCTCTCCTCTGCAGAGCCCTGAATATCCCTTCTCGCATTGCCTATGGTTGGAGCGGGGGCAAGTGGTATGAGGGGCCTGGATACCTTATGTTCCGCGCCAGTGAGGCCCACGCTTGGACCGAGATTTATCTCGAGGGCGTAGGCTGGGTTGTCTTCGACACCACGCCTCCCGGAGCAAGAACCCCACTTGATCTTGCCGACGCTAACGATCCTTTGCCCCTGATGGAAAACAACCTCCTCGATTTGGATTCTTCCGCCGCCGCCCAAGACCGCGCCAGAAGCCTCTGGACCTATCTCGCCCTAAGCGCGGGGCTTGGCCTCCTTCCTGTGTGCCTCGTCCTGCTCCGCTTTCGGCGAAGGTCACCAAAAGGGGCGCAAATAGTATCCGCGGGCCTCCTTCCGAACGCACCGAGTTATCTCACCAGGTTCCGACAAGCCTGCCAGGAGCACGGTTACCCCATGCCTCCCAGCCGCACGCTCCGGCAGCACTTGCACTCTCTTGCAGAACGCGACCAGGAGCCCGCCTTTGCAAAGGAACTCCTCCAATATCATTACTCGGTCACCTATGGGAACGGTGCTCCCTGCAGGGAGCAAGAGTCCCATCTCATGAAAGCCATCAAACTCTGGTCCTGAGCTCTGGCTCAAGCGCTTGGCAACAGGCTGGCCTGCTCCGAAACACGAGCCGCCCGAATAGCCCCGGCACGATTCCTTACTCTACCCCCAAGTTTTCCTTCGGTTTCGTAATATGGGGGGGCCGCAGATAAAAAGGCTGGGGGGGAATACTAGCCAGTTCCTCCTGCTCTTCATCCGTCCGGCCCAGCCATGACTCAAGAAGGAACGCCGCTGAGGGGAGCTCCGGACGAATCTGATATTCGCTTAGCCCGAGGCGGCTCACCTCATCCAATGTCACCAAGATCTGCCCGTGCTCCGCTGCCACCCGGGCCCTCTCCTCGAACTGGAGGTGTTCAGAAAGAACCGGAGCAGCAGAGACCCTCCCCCTATTGAGATCGATAGTAGAAAATGTGCCCCTTCTGGCATCGCTCAGGGCAACACACCTCTCTCCGGTTCGGACAGTCGGCAGTCCCTCTAGGGAGCAAATTCCAACCGTAGGGCACCGATGGACAATCCCTACACCCTGTCCTGCCGCAATTCCCACTCTTGCGCCATTGTAACTGCCTGGCCCAGTACCAACAACAACCAGCGCGATACTCCCCTTCCCAACGAGATCCAAAATCTCCCCAAGGGGCTCCATTAGAAGCTCTGAGGGCCGTCTCGAGGCCTCAAATTCCAAGGACCGGATGACCTCGCGCCCCCGAGCAAGAGCCACCGATCCCCGGCTACTACTTGTCTCTATCGCAATCATGTAAGCCGCTCCCACACCCTGATGGTAGACTTCCCCGGAAAGTCTCCAATCAAGAAACGATTCGAAATCTTCATCCATTACATCTTGCGCGTTACGGTCTGGACCGCTTTTTTCTCGGAGCGCATCGTCCCGTTCCGGGAGGCTGCCATACATTTTCTACCCCCAATTTGATCTGTGTCCGATTACGCCAAAGGCCTCGAAGGAGTTACCGCCAACGAATCTGTTCTCTCAAACGTCGAGGGCCTTGAGGGCCGCCTCTCCTACCTCGGCTATCATATCGATGACCTCGTAGAGCATTGCTGCTACGAGGAGGTGGTCTACCTTCTTTACCATAGGAAACTACCAACGCTCTCGGAACTGGAGGCATTCAAGCAGGATCTAGCCAGCAGGCGGGCGATTCCTCAGGGGGTCATTGACTACCTCAAGGCCGCTCCAAAAGGCGCCGGACCCATGGACGTTTTGCGAACCGCGGTCTCAATGCTTGGGCTTTATGACGATCGGGCAAATATCGGCGAGCCCGACCATGCGGCAAACCGGGAAGTCGCGATGTCCTTGTGCGCTCAGGTAGGAACCATTGTAGCCTATTTCCACCGCGCCAGGCAGGGGCTTGAGCTCCCTCCTATTCGCGAAGACCTCTCGGAAGCAGGTCATTTCATCTACCTCTACACAGGAGAGGAACCCGGAGAGCAGGCCACCAAAACTCTCGACGTTGCATATATACTCCATGCTGATCACGGGATGAACGCTTCTACCTTCTCGGCTCGCGTTACTGTTGCGACCCTTTCGGACTTTTATTCTGCTATCACATCCGCGATTGGCACTTTGAAGGGCCCTCTGCATGGAGGTGCGAATGAAGGCGTCATTAAAATGCTCGAGGAAATTGGGTCTGTGGACAAGGTAGATGCCTACATTGAGGATGCCCTTGCAAACAAACGTAAGATCATGGGTATCGGGCACAGGATCTACAAAGTTCTCGATCCACGCGCTCCTCATTTGAAGCGTATGGCCCGCAAGTTGACCGAGGAGCTCGGAGAACCAAAGTGGGTGCAAATGTCAGAGCGCATCGCCCAGCTCATGGAGGAGCGGAAGGGATTGAATGCCAATGTCGATTTCTACTCTGCTACCGTCTACTATTCGCTGGGGCTTCCCACGGATCTTTTTACCCCCATCTTCGCCATTGCCCGAACCAGCGGATGGACCGCACAAGTCATGGAGCAGCTGGAGGACAATCGCCTTTACCGTCCGCTTACCGAGTATGTCGGGCCTCAGGAGCTTTCCCCTGTTCCCCCAATCTCCGAGCGCTAGGCCGTCTTAAGCATCAGCATTCGCGCTCCTACGAGAATTAGGAGGATCCCGAAGATCCGGGTGAGCTGCTGATTGCTCATATTTCTCATAAGCTCCGTTCCATACCACGCCGCTACTGCCGCACCCACGGCCGTGCAGGCGACGAGCCTCCAGTCAATCAGGTCACTTTTCCTGAGGACGTGATTGGCTGTCCCAGCCAATGCTGTCACCACCACGACTGCCAGCGATGTTGCAACTGCGTGCTTCTGGCCCATTCCGAGAGCGAGGACAAAAGCGGGAACCATGAGAATTCCTCCGCCCACTCCGCAAAGAGCTCCAGCCAATCCTGCGGCCAATCCTACGATAAGACCTGTTATGACGATTTTCACCCTCTCAGGGCATCACGACTGGACCGTTTATCAAGAACGCGTTTTCAAGAGGCGGTTCTTCATCACGCGCTCTTCCTTGAATGTCTCTTCCCAATCCCCATGGTAAGCTCAGCAACTAACCGATGAAGAACCATTCGGGGATCCAGCTGAGTTGTGACAAGAGACTTATCCGCATTGAGGGCTGATTCCAATGCTTGGCTCATCTCGCTGATAGTCACTTGTCCGGCTTTTCGGGCGGCAAAGAACAGCCCCCATGCGTTGACGCTTCCGCTCTTGGTCCGGGGTAGCCAGGCGATATCGCCCTCCGGCAGCTGGTTCAGGGCCGAAGTGAAGGAGCGCCCGTTATGGGTAGGCAGCCTAGGATGAGAATCGAGGAGAACCCGCGCCATGAACAGATTGCGGATGGTGGGTATGATTGCCGCGCGCATCAGCCCGATGGCGCTTTCGCCTTTCTCTAACTGGGCGTCAACCAGAGAGATCGCCCGCGCGGTATCCCGGCTCTCGAGAGCCCTCCCGATTTCCCAGACCACTCCTTTACGGCTGAGGGGAACAATCAGGCGGACATCCTCTAATTCGATAAGCCTCCGATCCCCGAGATAAAGACTAAGTTTCTCCAATTCATTGCCGATCTGGCGGGTCTCTTCACCAGCCATCTGGACAAACAAGTCCAATGCTTCATGCTCGAAGGCGAGTTCCAGCTCCTTGGCCCGGGTGGTCACCAGCAACGCTACTTCATCCTCCCAGCCGTCCTTGGAGACATCGATCTTGTCAAATGTCGCAACCTCGCCGTTTTTTTGCAGCCATTTGTAAAATCCGCGGCGCTTATCGATTGCAGCCGCACTGATAAGAAACGTCACCTCGTTACCAATGCCCGCCTTCAAGACCTCAAGCAGGTCCTCCACTCCCTCCTTGGCCCTTTCCGACCCACCAGTTCGGTCATCAGCCAGAAAATTTGCACCCTTGAGCCATACGATCTTATCGGATCCAAAGAACCCGACAGTTTGCAACGCTTCAATCGTCCTCGCACAGGCACGGTAGGCTTCCTCCGCATTCGCTGCGGTCCCCTCGATCACATCGTTCGTGAACTCTTCTGCCTCTCCGGTGGGCTTAAGCTCATTGAAAAGCGCAAGTGCCTCCTCTGACACCCTGCCCTCATCGGTGCCAATGACAGCATGAACCGGCCCTGACATGGGCACAGCCTAGGCTGCCCGACGGCACCCCAGCAAGCACGCACGAGAATCAAGACGATCCGCCATAAAAATTTGGACAGCTTGAATGCGTATCAATGGGAACCATATCTACTCTCCCTAATTGGAACATAATCTGCTCATATTCTGATTCACACCCTAACAAATTTGGGTTAAACCCCCGTAGTAATCCTTATGAAGCCGCTATCCCTACTAGCTCTCTGCGCCACCCTTGCCGTCCCCTCACATGGGGCGCTAATCATCACGGGAGTATTCGATGGGCCGCTACCAGGTGGAGATCCCAAAGGAGTTGAGCTGTTTGCCACATCGGCTGTACCCGACCTCTCAAACTTCGCCCTTGGTGTCGCGAACAATGGAGGAGGAACTGATGGCGTTGAGACCATTCTTCCAAGTCAACCCCTTGCGGCCGGAAGTTTTTTCTTCGTAGCTACTGAGGATACGGATTTTGCTTCATGGTTTGGCATTGCGCCAGATCATGTTGGAGGAAATGGGATCAATCACAATGGCGACGACGCGATCGAGCTCTTCTTTGACGCGACCGGATCGTTCGCAGGGGATGAGGCCGTCATCGATGTCTTCGGCGACATCAATACCGACGGAACCGGCACGGCATGGGACACTGTAGACGGATGGTCTTACAGGAATAATGGAGTTCTCGCCAATGGCGGAACGTTCGATGCCAGCAATTGGACATTCTCTGGTCCCAACGCTTGGGATGGCGATGACAATTTTGACGGGGGGAGTGATAACGGGACCAACCTCACCGCTACGCCACCGTTTCCTACTGGAACCTTTCAGATCCCGGAGCCGACCTCAACCCTGCTCGGAGCCATTAGTCTCGGTCTTTTGTGTTTCCTCCGGAGGAGGCCCTGATCGGCCACTTCACGGTGATTCCAACAAAGGGGCATCAGGCCCCGATTCTCGGTGTCTCCTGGCCACTGTTTTCGCTCTGGCCTCCCGGAAGAAGCGCTGAAGAAGCTCTACACATTCATCTTCGAGTACCCCTCCGGTCGCTTCACAACGGTGATTCAGAGGAGGGTTGGACTCCAGAAGGTTGATCCAGCCCCCTGCAGCTCCCGCCTTCAGGTCAGGGCACCCGAACACCACCCGCTCCGGGCGACAGTGAACGATAGCTCCCGCACACATCGGACACGGCTCCTTGGTCACGTAGAGAATACACTTCTCCAAGCGCCAGTCTTCCAATCTGTTCTGAGCTGCCGTTAGCGCCAGCATTTCCGCGTGAGCTGTGGCGTCACGAAGGGTCTCAACCTGATTCCATCCCCGAGCGATTATCTCTCCCTCTCGCACCACCACGGCCCCAATGGGCACTTCTTCAGCCGCATAGGCCTTGTGGGCCTCTCGCAAGGCCTGCCCCATGAAATAGGCATCACTGGCGAGGTCGATAATCAGGTCTTCACTCACTCACGAGAGGCAAGCACAATGACGGGAGTAGCCAAATCACGAAATGCTCCACTCCACAAATCTTAGGGCTCGCCAACTGTGAAAGACTGGGAAGTCTTGAAAAGTAGCGCTGGCCAGCTAAAAAAAGGCGTGAAGAAATGGAGCAACGCCGACCGGATCGTCGCGCCCTCCGTACTGGCAGCTGATTTTTCCCGTATCGCAGAAGAATGCTCGAGGGCGATTACCGCTGGGGCAGACTGGCTGCACCTCGATGTCATGGATGGGCATTTCGTCGAGAACATCTCCTTCGGACCTGCAATGGTGGAAGCGATTCACGCAACCAATGACATTTTCCTCGATGTCCATCTGATGATCGAGAAGCCTGACCATTACATCCCAAGGTTTCTCGAAGCGGGGGCGGACCTGATCTCCGTTCACGCTGAGCCGGAGGCTTGCCACGAGGTCGCTCGCACCTTGGAGATAATCAGCGATGGGGGGTGCAAAACCGGGATCGCTCTGAACCCGGCCACCCCTCTGGAAGCAGTGGAACCTTATCTTGATCAGGTCGACTTACTTCTGGTTATGACTGTAGTCCCCGGGTTCGGGGGACAGGCATTCATGCCAGAAGTCCTGCCCAAGGTGGAAAAGGCGGTCCAGATCAGGGAGAAGCATTCCCTCTCTTTTCATATTGAGGTCGATGGCGGGATCGATCCACAGACCGCCCCTGCGGCTACCGCTGCGGGAGCAAACGTCTTGGTAGCTGGCTCCTCGACATTCAAGGCTCCTGATATTGGCAACGCCATCCGTGCCATCCGGGAGGCCTGACGCTTTCTTTTCTCTCGAGGACAACCCTCCCCAAAAGACCACCACGAATCCGCCGTAGCGGCTGAAGTGACTTTTGCTGGTGGGAGCCTTGTACCCCCCGCTAAATTTAATCCATGCTACCTCGTTTCCGAATTTCAATTGCTCTCGGCCTTGCACTACTGATGCTGGACTCGGCAAGTGCCCGGGCGGACGACACCCCCACAGGCCATCCCAATATCCTCCTTCTTCTCGTTGATGATTTGAAGCCTGCCTTGGGCTGCTACGGCGACCCGTACGCCAAGACCCCCCATCTAGATCAACTGGCCGCTCGAGGCCTTAGATTTGACCTCGCCTACTGCAATCAGGCGGTTTGCGCTCCATCACGATTTACCCTGATGCTGGGAGCCCATTCCACCGCCACTGGACTCTACGGCCTCGGCCATAAGCTGCGACGTTCCATGCCAGAGGCCGTTACCATGCCCCAGTTCTTTGCCCAACATGGCTATCACACTGAATCGATGGGTAAAATTTTTCACATCGGCCACGGGAATGAAGGAGACCCGGAGTCCTTCAGTGTCCCGCATTTCCACGACAAGGTGATCGAGTATCTAGACCCCGCCAGTACGGAAGGGGGAAAGCTCACCCGAGAAGAAGCCTACTTCACCAACCAGAAGCTCGACCAGATTCGCTCTCTTCCGCGAGGTGCCGCTTTTGAAGCTACCAATTCCCGTGATGAGGACTATGCCGACGGAAGAGTTGCGGCAGAGGCCATCAAGCGGCTTCGAGCTGCCAAGACCCGTAAGGGTCCATTTTTCATGGCCGTCGGTTTTGTCCGTCCCCACCTCCCCTTCAGTGCTCCCCAGAGATACTGGGACCTTCACGATCCTTCGAAGCTTCCCCTCTCTCCCTTTCCGGACCATCCCAAGGGCTCCCCGGGAATCGCTCATAAACGCGCTGGAGAAATTGCCATGTATTCTCCAGTTCCTCCAAAAAATGAAGACTACACAGAAAAACTGAAACGCCAACTCGTTCACGGCTATTACGCGAGTGTCAGCTATATGGACGCACAAATCGGAAAAGTGATGACGGAGCTCGATCGCCTTCGCCTAGACAGCAACACCATCGTCGTGCTCTGGGGAGACCATGGCTTCCACCTTGGGGATCTTGGCATCTGGACCAAGCACACGAACTACGAGCAAGCCAACCGAATCCCGCTCGTTATTGTTGCACCAGGTGTGACGGCGAAAGGCGGCTCCACCAGACAATTGGCGGAAAGCGTGGACCTGTTTCCGACCCTTGCTGAACTCAGTGGCCTGCCCCAGCCAGAAGTCCCCCAACCGATGAGCGGCAAAAGCCTCCTCCCGGTTCTCAAGGACCCCGAATTACGAGTGCGGGACCATGCCTTCCACTGCTACCCACGAAGGGGGGGAGTCATAGGCAGGGCCATCAGGACGGAGCGATACCGAATGGTCGAATGGAAAAAGCCCGGGGCTCCAGCCAAGACCGCCCAATTCGAACTCTACGATTATGGAGAAAGCTCCGTGGAGCAGCTAAACCTTGCCAAGGAAAGGCCGGGAATCCTTGCCAAGATGAAAGGAATACTCGCCCGCTACCCGGAAGCGAAACGGCGTTAACTGCAATGCTTCAGACAGCCTAGGTGCTAATTTCCAGTAACAGTCAGCAGTCCCTCCTTCTGCAGGAATTCCTCCATTCTTCCCATCGTTGTCCAGTATTGGCTGTTGTCTCCCCGTGGGTTGAAGAAGCCGTGTTTCTGGCCCTCTGAGACAAACAGGCGACAGGAACGTCCTTTCTTATCCATCCGGGCCTTGAAAAGCTTATGCCCGGCGGGGGGCGTTGTGGTATCTGCAGATCCCACCTGCACAAGCGTGGGAGCAGCCAAGGTGTGCACGTGCTCCACCGGAGAGAGTTCGCGGTAACGCTGTTTCAACTTTGCGTATCCGTATCCTTTCTGCGAGGTGTCAATGACGGGGTTAAAAAGGGCCATTGCCGCCGGAATAAAGACGGGCTCTCCCTCCCGCACATCATCGAGGTCAGCAATCAAGCCGCAGCAGGCAGCAAGGTGTCCCCCTGCCGACCCTCCAGCTGCAACAATTCGATCCCGATTCACACCTTGGCTCTTCGCATTGCGCCAGATCCAGCGAATAGCGGCCTTGGCATCAGCTACGGCCTCAAAAGGAGACGTCTTGTGCCGACTCTGGACCCGGTAATCCGCGCAGTAGGCCACTACCCCAAGGGATGCCAGCCTGGTAGCCTGTGGATGAAACTGCGTGGTAGAGCCCCCAACCCAGCCTCCCCCGAAAAAGAAGACCACTGCGGAGCGGGTATCTCCCGCTTTCCACCCCTTCGGCCGGAAAATCTCGATTCCTAGTTCGGCCTGTTCCGTCTTGCGGTAGACAACAACCTCATCGGGCTTCCGGACTTCGGGTTTTGGAGCACTGAACGCGGCATGGCTACAGGCCAGAAGAGAAATGGTCAGAATCGAGCGCATATGGCATTCTTCCCCCGCGGATCCAAAGGGGCGAGGAAAAGATACCCCCTCTTCCCTCCGCTAGCTCTTGGTCTGACCCTATTCTTGATGCAAACGATTCCTCGCGCCCTCCTCTACGATTTCGATGGTCTGATCGTCGACACCGAATGGCCGATCTACCAAGCCTGGCTCCAGACATTTCAGGATCATGGCCATGCACTACCTCTGGAAGTCTTCAACCAGTGCATCGGAACCGACTTCGAGACTTGGTCTCCAAAAACTCATCTGGAAAACCTGACTGGCGCTCCTATTGAATGGTCTTCTCTCGACGATGCCCGTCAGGCTTCCATCGAAAAGAATCTGGAGGGAGCCCAAGCCATGACCGGAATTCCTGAAGCTGTGGAATGGGGCAGAAAATCCGGATTCTTAATGGGGGTGGTTTCCAGCTCATCGCATCGCTGGGTCGATGGGTGGCTGAGAAAAATCGGCCTTCTGGACCACTTCGATATCACCGTCTGCCGCGATGATGCCCCTCGTATAAAGCCAGCCCCCGACCTCTATCTCGAGGCCGCTCAACGCCTGAAAATTGACCCCGCTTCCTGCCTTGTCATTGAGGACTCGGTCAACGGGATCAAGGCGGCCAAGGCAGCGGGAATGGCCAATGTCGCTATTCCCAATCGTGTCACCTCCTGTTGCGATTTCTCCCTTTCCGACCATGTCATTGGCAGCGCCCGTGAGCTACCAGCAGTCATCGAACGTATTCAAGAAGCTGAGGAAAATTGACGAGTCTCTGCTTCCTTTTAGAGCCCCAGTTATTAAGCCGCGCGTGGCCTCCATCCCATTTTTAGGGCACTTCCTGAATGCGGTTCGCTGCTGTAATCGCCCGCCTCACCGCCAGCGCCCCCCCGGGGCACACTCGCCCTGCCATTGACCTAGAGTGGCGGAGTGGGGACGGGAGCTACACTCATGACGGGCACTCGAAGAGGCTAATGCCGCGAAGGTGGCGGCCAAAAGAATGGGGCTCCAGCTCACCACCATGAACTTTTGCTTATGGTAACAGCTGGGGGAAAAGGCGTCGATCTACTTCGCCTGTTTCAAGGGCTCCCTCACACCTTATCCAGTGAAGCCCCGGGGATGCCGCCATTGCGGAGTCGAAGCCAGGCCGACACCTCCTCCATCGCCCGGGCCCGATGGCTCAAGCCATTCTTAATATCTGGACCCAACTCTGCAAACGATTTGCGTTCGCCGCGAGGAACGAAAAGAGGATCATACCCAAACCCAGAATGGCCTCGCGGCTTTTCCAGAATCCGCCCCTCCACACTGCCCGAGAAATCATTCAGAATTTCCCCAGCCTCAGCCAGCACCATGACACAACGAAACCTTGCGGTTCTTCTATTTTCTCCCACGCCCTCGAGCTCCAAAAGCAGCTTTGTATTGTTGTCAGAGTCTTTCGCCTCCAGTCCGGCATACCGAGCCGAGTAGACACCCGGCCTTCCCTCAAGCGCATCGACCTCAAGCCCCGAGTCATCGGCCAGGACTAATGACCCAGTCACGCTACTGATAGCAACAGCCTTGAGCCCCGCATTCTCAAGAAAGGTAGATCCCGTCTCCTCGACATCGGGAGCACCCGGAAGCGTTGTCAGGTCAGATACTTGATATCCTTCCCCCAGTATTGATGCTATTTCTTCGGTTTTATGTATATTCCGTGTTGCGACCAGCAGTGGGATCATTCCTTCATCCTCCTCAACAGCTCTGCTCAATAAAGTGCGAAAACCGACCATCTGGCCTCCGCGCCGCTTCGGGAGGGATCTCTCTGTCCGCGCTCTTATTCCAGGGACTAGAATAGGGCCTGCGCGTGCCCTCCAGATATTAAGGCGCTTACTAAGAAAAAAATAAGAAATTCTCTGGCGAGTAACCCTCTCCCTTCTCAATATCTCTCGCTACAGATTTTCCCCAGCTAAGTATTCATCGCCCGGTTCAGACCTTCCCGGACTCCCGGTCAACGAGTAACAGATTCTTCGCTCCTTCTCTTCGGAGAAGAGCGAGAGAGGCCCCGCCGTGGTTTCGGTGCTACCGCGGCGGGGTTCTGTTTTCCGCTACTACTAAATGAGCCGAGGGGAGGCCACTTGCCTTCCTCCGTAAGATCAGAGACAAACACCCACATGAAGCTATATGCGGTTATCTTGTTCCTGATTCTTATTCCCGGACTCTCCACGGCGAGAAAGCCCACTCCCAAAGAACTGCCCGTCGCTGATCCTGCCTCGGTAGGTATGTCCTCGGAAAAGCTCCAATTGGTCGGAGACAAAGTTCAGTCTCTGATTCGTGAGAAGCACATTGCCGGAGCCTCCGTGATGGTGACCCGGAGAGGAAAAATTGTCTACTCGGAGACATTTGGCCTCCGCGATATCGAAAACAAAAAGCCCATGGAGGCAGACACCATCTTTCGTATCTATTCCATGACAAAGGCTGTTACTTCGGTTGCCACAATGATGCTGGTTGAGCGAGGTGAACTTCGGATCGAAGACGCCGTCTCCAAATACCTGCCTGAGTTTAAAAACGCCAAGGTTTGGAAAGATGGTAAGGCAAGGATCCCGAAAACCCCTGCCACCGTCAAAGACCTCTTGTGTCACACTTCGGGATATTCCTACGGAAATATCGGAATTCAGCCGATAGACGAAGCGCATCGGGAGAACGGCTCCCTCCTCGAGACAGTCCCACTTTCCAGGTTTTATAGGCAGGCCGCGCTCATCCCGATGGCCTTTGATCCCGGCGAGCGTTGGCTTTACGGAATTTCGACAGACCTTCTGGGCGCCGTAGTGGAGCGAGTTTCAGGCCTCACTCTCGACCAATTCTTCCAATCTCAGATTTTTACCCCACTAGGAATGGTCGACACGGGCTTCGTGATCCCGGAGGACAAAAGAGCACGGCTAGCTGTGGCTTACGACTCCAACAAAAAAGGGGCATTAAAAAGAAGGACCACGGATCTATTTACTTACAGCGCCAAGACCAGAATGTTTTCGGGGGGTGGGGGCCTCGCTTCGACAATCCGTGATTATACCCGCTTCCTGCAGATGATGGCAAACGGCGGAGAGCTGCACGGGCACAGGCTCCTTCAGAAGAAGACCGTGGAAAATATGACACGGAATCACCTCCCTGCGTCGGCAATGCCTATAAGGTTCCCTGGGAACTTGAGACATGGCACGGGGTTTGGCCTCGGCTTCTCAGTGAAGGTTGACCAAAAAGATTGGAATAAGGCAGGGCGCCTCGGCGAATACGGCTGGGGGGGCATGCTGAGCACCCACTTCTGGATTTCTCCGGCTGATCAGCTCGTCGTGGTCACCATGGAGCAAACCTTTCCCTTCGACTTCCTTCTCGAGGATGCTCTCAAGCCACTGATTTACAATTCGATCGAATAGCGGGCTCTCCGCCAACTGCCCCCGTAACCCTGACGCAGGGCGCTTGCCCTGCCACGGCTTATCTGCCACCTTCCCGCCCCATTTCAGGACCAAAGAACCCACCATGAGCGACCGACGTAAACCTTACCCATTCGATACTTTCGAGGCAAAGTGGCAGGAGCGTTGGGACGAGAACCAGGCGTTCCGTATGCCCGGACCAGGTGACCCTGACTTCGATAGCTCCGCACCCAAATTCTATGCGCTCGACATGTTTCCCTACCCCAGCGGAGCTGGACTGCATGTAGGCCACCCTGAAGGCTATACCGCCACGGACATTATCACTCGCTACAAACGCAAGAACGGCTTCAACGTTCTCCACCCGATGGGTTGGGACGCGTTTGGCCTGCCCGCGGAAGAGCATGCCCGGAAGACCGGAGAGCACCCAAGAATCAATACACAGAACAACATCAATAACTTCCGGCGCCAGCTCAAGATGCTTGGCTTCTGTTACGACTGGGATCGCGAGGTAAATACCACGGATCCAGAATACGTGCGGTGGACCCAATGGATCTTCCTGCAGATTTACAATAGCTACTTTGATGCCTCTTCCCAACGGGCCCGGCCCGTATCCGAACTGGAAGAGCAGGGCTGGACCAAGGAACAAATCGATAATGTGCGACTTGCCTATGTCGCAGAGGCTCCCGTGAACTGGTGCCCCAGCCTTGGAACGGTCCTCGCCAATGAGGAAGTCTCGGAGTGGGAAGAAAAGGGGCACGCCGTAGAGCGGCGGCCTCTCCAGCAATGGATGCTTCGTATTACTGCATACGCGCAACGGCTCATCGACGAGCTGGAGGATCTCGACTGGCCCGAAGGGATCAAGATGCTCCAGCGCAACTGGATTGGAAGGTCCGAGGGCGCACGCGTTGTTTTCCCTCTCGCACCATCTCACGACGCAGAGATTGAAGTGTTTACTACGAGGCCTGACACCCTTTTCGGCGCCACCTACATGGTCCTCGCCCCAGAGCATCCTCTGGTAGACCAGATTACCACCGAACCGCAGCGAGGAGCCGTCACCTCCTATCGGAGGCTCTGCGCGTCCAAGTCTGAGATGGAGCGTGGAGAGCTCAACAAGGAGAAGACGGGCGTCGCTACGGGGGCTTTTGCCGTCAACCCAGTCAATAACCAACCCATCCCAGTGTGGATCGCTGATTATGTCATGATGGGTTATGGAACCGGTGCCATCATGGCAGTGCCCGCCCACGATAGCCGCGATCTCGAGTTCGCGAACAAGTTTGACCTGCCTGTCGTTCAAGTGGTGGAGCCCCTGGACGACACGGCCTGGCAAGGGTTCACGGGCGACGGCAGCGCCGTGAACTCAGGCTTTCTCGATGGAATGACAACCACCGAAGCCAAAAGAGCAATCAAGGAGTGGCTTGAGGAACACAATCATGGAGAGGCTCAAATCAACTACAAGCTGCGCGACTGGCTTTTCTCCCGCCAGCGCTACTGGGGAGAGCCCTTCCCCATCCTCTGGAAGGACGGTCACCATGAAGCCCTGCCAGAAAGCGAGTTGCCTTTGCTCGCTCCAGAGTTGGAAGACTATAATCCCTCCGGAGAACCTGAACCTCTCCTCTCAAAAGCCACCGATTGGGTCGAGGTCTCTGATGGGAAGAGGCGCGAAACAAATACCATGCCTCAGTGGGCAGGGTCGTGCTGGTATTACCTGCGCTACTGCGACCCGACAAACAGCGAGCGATTTATTTCTGCTGAGGCCAGAGACTACTGGCTCGGAGGCTCGGGCCATACAGGAGGAGTCGACCTTTACGTTGGCGGTACAGAGCACGCTGTGCTGCATCTACTTTACGCTCGTTTCTGGCATAAGATCCTGAATGACCTTGGGCATCTCAATACTGCCGAGCCGTTCCAGAAACTCGTGAATCAGGGCCTCATCATGGGAGAAGATGGCCGTAAGATGTCCAAGTCGCTCGGCAACGTCATTAATCCTGATGACGTGGTAGCAGAGTATGGCGCGGATGCATTCAGGCTCTACGAGATGTTCATGGGCCCGCTCGAGCAGGTAAAGCCTTGGAATACACAGGGCGTCGAAGGGGTCTCGCGCTTCCTTGCCAAGGTCTGGCGAGTCGCCATGGTCATCACTCAGGAGGGCGAGTGGGCCCATGGGGACAAACTCGGCGACAATCCCGCGGAACCCGCTCTCCTCAAGATCATGCACGCTACGATCAAGAAAGTTGGGGAGGACATCGAGAAACTTCGGTTTAACACCGCCATTTCCCAGATGATGGAATGCATTAACGCCTTCACTTCCGGGAACGAAGTTCCCCACGAGCTTTTCCGCTCCTTCCTTATCCTGCTCAATCCTTTTGCCCCTCACCTCACCGAGGAACTTTGGGAGCAGCTGGAGTATGGAGGCTCCTGTCTCGAGGCAGATTGGCCTGACTGCGACGAGTCCCTGCTGGTGGAGGATGAGATCGAAATGGTTGTGCAGATAAACGGAAAAGTCCGGTCCCGAATGCAGGTGGCTGCCGCGGCTTCGAATGAGGAATTGGAATCCTCTGCGCTGGCAGACTCCAAAATTGCGGGGCTCATAGAAGGCCTGACCGTTAGGAAGGTCATCGTTGTTCCCGGCCGCCTGGTGAATATCGTGGCAAACTGAGATATTCTTTCGGGTTGGCGATTGAGTCCTCCGCCGCTACCTCTCACCTATGCTTCGCGTTAACGGAGAACTTATCGACCCAAATCTTCTTGAGGATGCCTTTGCCCGGATCAAGTCTGAAGCCGAGGCCCGCCTTCAAGTATCTTGTTGCGAGCGGGATCCCGAGTTCATGGAACAGGCGGAGGAAGAGGTCATTGACTCGGTCTTAATTGCGCAGGAGGCCGAGTCTCAATTCCCTGATCTTCCTGAAGAAGAGATCAAGGAGCGGCTTGAGGGCACCCTGAAAGAATATCGTAAGCATGGTGCGAGCTGGGACATGCTGGAGGCGCAGCGCGACAGTCTGCAGGATGAGTGCGAGGCCAACTTGCGTATGGAGAAATTTCTCGATGGAGTTCTGGCGGGCAAAACGGGCGTCTCTGATCAGGACGCCCGGAACTACTACAAGGAAAATGAACGAGAATTTCGGACAACTGCCGAAGTGCGCGTCCTTCATTTCATGAAGTCTCTTGAGAAACATGAGGATCCTGTCCTCTTGCTGGAGGAGATGGGCGAGCTCCGCGAAGCACTTGTTAATGGTGCCAACTTCGAGGAAATCGCGAAGGCCGAAACCGAGAAAGAGTCGGGAGAAATTGATCTGGGCTGGATTACTTTCGATCGGCCATCGAACCCGATTGAATCAATCATGTTTACGATGCGACTCGAGGAGGTCAGCCCTGTCATCGCCTACGAGCACTCCTACCACATTCTTAAGATCGCTGAGATCAAGCCGGCTGTGGTCCGAGCCTTTGAGGAGGTTCAGGAGGATATTACTCATCGGGTAGAATTTGAGAAACGCCGGAACGCACTGCGGAACTTCGCAGCCACCCTCAGAAAAGGAGCCACTGTGGAGAAAGTCGATTTCAGCGGAGAGGACGGCGAACCTGAGGAGAGTTCGCCAGAGAGCTGAGCCTCCAGCGTAGGAAATCGCTGCCAAACAGCAGCCCATGGTCGCAGCTCAGTCCATCCATCCGTGGCTTCGCATCCAATCTTCGAGGCGAGCAGGCCAGTTTTTGGATTCTCCAGCCCGGCCCAGACCATAACCGTGGCCTCCCTTGGCGTAAATGTGGGAGGTTACCGGAACTCCTTTCTCCGCACAAGCTGCCACAAATTCCGTGCCATTCCGTAAAGGCACTGCCCGGTCATCGGCAGAGTGGACGAGAAAAATCGGAGGTGTGCGACTAGTGACTCGTAATGCGGTATTGTTTCGGTCGAGGAGTTCCTGAGAGGGCGCCTCTCCTAGTAAATTCCTCACCGAACCCCCGTGGCAATAGGGCTGGCCCATTGCAATCACAGGATAGCAGAGAATCCCAAAGTTCGGCCGACAGCTCAGCATGTCGATAGGGTCCTGAGTTTCCTGCTTGAATGTGTCATCAAACATTGTGACTGCGGTAGAGCAGAGGTGGCCTCCGGCCGAAAACCCCAGAACGCCGATCCGACCCGCATCCACGGCCCACTTCGTCGACATGGACCTCATTGTTCGGATCGCCCGCCGAACATCCATTTGAGGGACGGGATAATGATATCCAAGGGCAGGGTTGGCGCTAACCCTGTATTTGACGACCATGGCCGTTACTCCCCGTTTGGCGAACCACTCTCCAACTTGGCGCCCTTCGTGATCTGCTGCGAGGTTGGCATAGCCCCCACCTGGCAAAATAACCACTCCCGTTCCATTCGGTTTTTTTGCTGGAAACAAACTGTACTGGGGAACTTCCGTATGAGAAAATCTCCAGTTGCTTCCGCCAGTTTCGGTCCCGGCCGGAGGACGTTTGGCCCCCGGAGCCTTTCCCGGCCACAGATCAACCCAATCACCGCCGCGGGCCATAGGCGCTAACGTTAATAATACGAGGATAAGAGCTTTCACAGTGGAAGCCTAGGTAGCAACCAAGGAAGCACAAGAAACAGAGTCGGCTTCAGACCCTGATTCCAGATCTTCTGCGATAGGCGGCAAGATAGCCAACAAAGGCCCAGAACAGACTATTTACGCCGATAAGCACAACCATTACCCCTAGACCAAACAGCGTTTGTTCTGGCGGGGCTTCTGAGAACACAGGCAGTATTGCTACGCACGAGGCCCCGACACCGACCACAAGAGCCCAGCCAATAAAGGATCTCACCTCCTTGAAAATAATCCTTCGGATTTCCCGGTGGGCCACCCCGATGACGTTGAGAACGGCAAATTCATTCCGCCTTTCGGCAAGATTACGAGCTGTCACAACTCCGAGTCCTGCACTCCCTAGAATAAGACCGAGACCTCCAAGGACGTGGAAAATCGAAATATAGGTGTTCTGCACGCTGTTAAAGCTTTCGAGCCTTTCCTGTGTAAGAGAAACTGCGCCTCCACGATCTGCAGTGGCTTTCTGCAGCGCTTCCAGCGCCTGCTCGGTGTCGTCTGAAGCGTCCGCCAGAAACAGGCGGTAGCCTTCCTGCGAGGGGAACAACCTAAGAAAGGCGGACTCGTCAACGATCATGTTTCCTTGGAAAACGCTATCGGCTAACGCGCCTACAATTTCTACCTGAAAATCCTTCCCCCGCTCATCCTGATAGGTAATTCGATCTCCAACTTTCTTCTTAAGAACCCACATCATCGTTGTCTCATCGACAAATGCAGGAAGCACCCTCGGCTCGGCTCGTTGCCCCAGGAGCTTCCAGCCGTCTTCCTTATTGGCTCCTTTGGAAACTGCTTTGAGGGTAAAGGACCCTCGCTCTGCTAAGGCCCTGGTATCGGTCGCAATCAATCGGGGGCGTGCTGCCGTGTTCAAGTTAAAGCAGCTAGCATCGTCTCCCACACCCATTCGGAAGGGGACGATGGCACCAAGAATATCCCTGAGGTCTCCCAGCTCAAAATAATCAGGATCCTTCTTGGCGTCAGCTGCTCGATTGATCGGACTTGTCGTTTCGATCCAAAAGCCGAACCCTCCGGCCCCACTTTCCTTTTCTGCCCACTCTTCCCCAACGTATTTTCGTGAGGCCGTAACAGAAATGACGAGAAAAATTCCGCATGCCATGATCCCAACTACCACCAGACTTCGCGCCGGTCGGCGAACACTGTTCAGGGTCGCCATCGCTCTAGTAGACATGGAAGGATATCTCTTCTTGGCTATACGTTCGAGCCGCGCCCGGTAGATCAGCAGCCCTGCAACCAGAAGAAACATCCCGGAAAGGAAAAAGGCCGCCTGAGCTCCAAGCGACTCTCTCCCAAGCAGGCTTCCTGCCGCCACGAGCACACAGAGTGCCCCTGTAGATGCAAATCGCCAGATCCGGGGGCGCCCCCGGGCCTCCTCAGGTCCTGCCTCCAACCGCATGGTTGCACTCCTCCGAGCCTGCTTCCGCATCGAGTAGTAGATTGCGGCCATAGACAGAAAAATGAAGACTCCTAATCCGACGCAAACACTGTTGGGGTTCAGGTGAAGCATGAAGAATGGCCCGCTCATCCCATCACTCCATATTGTTTCCAGAAAGCGGAGAATCCAGGTCGAGTAGATGATTGCCAGGGTCAGCCCGACTCCCCCGCTCACTAAAACAATGATGAACCCTTCCACGAGGCGCCATCGGAGAACCTTTCTCGGTGAAACCCCCACCGCAGCAAGCAGCCCACTCTCCCTGTTGCGCTGCTCAACGTTGAACCGAAAGAGCATCGCCGTTAGAGCAATGGACGCCACAATCAGGAAAACGCTCATGCTGAGGAAAAGGCCCGCGATATCGACTGGGGATTTGGCTGCTGCTCTTGCTTCATCTCCCAGGTTACGCAGGAGCAATCCGGCCATCTCTGGCCTGAGGAGTGGTAGCAATTCATCCTCCAGGTTCACCGTAGAAACCTCCGAGGTTGGCACCCGGAGAGATGTGAAATTTCCCCACCGGTTGCCAAATAGCTCCGTCCCCTTTTCCTCAGAAATAAAGGCCTTTGGGGTTCCCCGATAATCATCCCAATAATCCTCATCTTTTTGCCTGATCCTTCCAAGATCGAGAGGCAGCCCCGGAGCCCAATCCTGGGCATCCTCCGCCTCCGCCACCCCCGGGAAGTCCGGCATCCAAAGCTGATCTGCGGCAAGGCCCTCAAGTTTGATACTCTTTCGCACCCGGAAATTCGCCGTGGATTCTTCTAACTCATTTCCCCGGACCAATTTGAAAAAGGATAAGCTTAATTCCTGACCGGATTCCAAATCGAGGTCTTCCGCCAGCCACTCATTGACCACGATGTCCTCTCCTTTCATGTCCTGGGGCAGGAAAGAAGCTCCCTCTGACCGCACTGCCGCCACCATGGAGTAAGGCGTCTCCTTCCCATTCGCAGCGTAGGTGTTAATGAGATAACTGGTTACCGGCAGCATGGCGGGAAACCGCTCTTGGACTACTCGGACGATCGGGTCCTCGAAGAAAATGCGGCTTGATCTGACCTCGGAGGCGTTGGCCAAAGGCACATCTACAATGGAAAGGCCATAGTCCTCCAGAGCCATCCGGCTCCTGATCTGGCCAGCCAACTCATTACCATCAACTGCTCCCTCTCCCTCCGCAGACAAAAGGAGCAGATTGGCCCGGCCGGGCTGTTCGACCACTTGCTGTAACCGGCTTAAGGGCACAAAAACGGTGGGCACAGGTAGCTGAGTGGCTTGCAAATTGAATCGGCCGAACTGATTTGGGCCCACAACCTTCCTGACCTTTGCCCGAAAACTGATAACATCTTCAGCCTCTCCGGAGAGGGGGGCATCGCGGGAAAGCATGCCGGGCTCTTGAAGGCGAATGATGACGGAGTCGCCCTCTTGAAGATCTAGGGACTCTGCCAGATAACTGTTCACCCCTACTTCCCGGGGCTCGAGCGCCACCGCGCTCCCCTCTTCTGGTGAAAAGCCCCAGAACCGGTCGTCTACGCCAAGAATCTGGACGCTCCCTTGAGCCCTGCCAGTCCCCGAGGCATTGAGCTGCCCCCGGAGGAGGAGAACCGGCGCGACCCGGAGGTCCTTGTTCTCAACATCATCAGCGAGGGCATCTCGAAAAAAACCCTCTCCCGCCACAAACACATGGCCAACTTGGCCAACACGTTGGCCAGCAACCTGACGAAGAGTTTCCTTTACCGAGTCCCCGGCAATAAGAGCTCCGAGCAGGACGGTAGCACCGAGAACCGCACCAGCACCGACCCCAAGATAGGACAGCTTGTAGTGCCAGATCCCGCGCCGGATGAACTTGAGCACATTCATTGCTTTTCCAATTGCCCACCGCGGAGCTCAAAGTGACTTTCCATCCTCTGGGCTAGAGCAAGATTGTGGGTAACGACTACGAGGGTGACGCCCATCTCGGAATTCAGCCGCCCCAGAAGCTCTGCAACCACTTCTGTTGTCTCAAGATCGAGCGAGCCCGTAGGCTCATCTGCAAGAATCAATTTTGGCTTATTGACAAGTGCCCGGGCGAGAGCCGCGCGCAATCGCTCCCCGCCAGAAAGCTGGTGCGGAAAGTGGGTAAGCCGGTCCTGAAGGCCAACATTTTCGAGCAATGTCTCCGCCCTTGCCGCAGTCTCTGATTCGGCTTCCTCCCAACCCCCGGCAAGGCGGGGAAGAACCACATTTTCCAGAAGGGTGCACTGCGGCAGCAGGTGATGGTGCTGGAAGACGAAACCCAGAGAGCGGTTTCGAAAAGTCGCGGCCTCCTCCTCACTAAAGGAGGAGAGATCATTGCCGTCGATGACTATCTTGCCCTCACTGGGCTGGTCCAACGCCCCTAGAAGATTCAGCAGGGTTGTTTTTCCGCTACCCGAGGGACCGACGACTGCCGCCGTCTTTCCCGATTTTACCTGAAACTCGATGCCCTCGAGGGCTCGAACGGCCTCCCCAGGCATCTCATACACCTTGCTTACATTTTGAACATCTATCATTACCTGATCACTTTCCACCGCTTGGCCTTTACTTCGTGAACCGGCAAGTCGCCGGGACGAACCGCTCTTACAGGGATTCTCATAGAAAAAACAGCACGGAGGCGGGCCTCAAGTTCGCTCTCAACCGATTGCCCCTCCAGAATCTCTACAATCAGGCTGACCTCTGGCAGGGCTCCACGCTCATCAACCTCGACCAAGTATTCCCCGATCCCATCCAAGCCCCGAACAACCGCCTCAATCGCACTAGGGTAGAGATTCACCCCTCGAACTACTACCATATCATCCGCCCTTCCAATGATGCCCCTATGTAAACCAAAGACTCCGGGCTCCTCCCCCTCAATGGCTACCGGGCGGACAAGATCGCCCGTACGATAGCGGATCAATGGTGACCCGTAGCGCCCGAGAGTTGTCAATACGAGCTCTCCAACTTCTCCCAGAGCTACGTGGGTTCCACTGCATGTCTCGATAACCTCCGCGTGATAGGCCTGATGAGAAATTCGGAGGACCTCGGGATTTTGAGGATCGCTGACTGTTACCGGGCCCGTCTCGGTCATCCCATGGTGGTCCACAACCCGCGCATTCCATTCACGCTGAATCCGTTCCCGAACCTCCGGAATACTTCCCCCGGGCTCACCACAGACGACCAGCGCTTCCACGCCCAGCGCATCCACCGGAAGGGCCATTTCCTTCCCTATGTTCGCAAGATGAAGGGCATAGGTAGGGGTGCACGCAATAAAGCCAGGTCGATGCCGCTCCATCATCCGGAGGCGGTTTTCACTCGAAAGCCCACCTCCCGGAATAGCCCGGATACCCATTTCCGTCGCAGCCTCAAAAGCGGACCAGAACCCAATGAAGGGGCCAAAGGAGAATGGGAAAAACGCGCTATCCCCCGGAGTAGCCCCAGCCTTGTCCCAGACCCACTGCCACGATTTTAAGACCCAGTCCCAGCCGGCAGAATCATCTAGCCAAGCCATGGGGTTTCCTCGCGTGCCGCTTGTCTGGTGGAAACGGATGTAGCGCTCAACTGGATAGGTGAGGTTTGAGCCATAAGGGGGATGCGCTTCGTGATCCGCAGCCAGTTCGTCCTTGGTCGTAAACGGTACTCGGCTCTCGAATTCCTTCAGGCTCTCCACCGTTCGAAGCGCTCCCAACTTTGCCGCGTAAAAAGCATTGGCAGGCAGGATGGCTCCGAAGAGGTCGTTGATGGCGCTGAGGGGCATCATTTCCGAGGTCTCTCCAGTCTTCCCAGAGGAGTTTTACTTCCTATTGCTTTGGTTGAGCCTCTATCGGCGGTTTAGCCGGAGGAGCTCCATGAGATCCAGCGGGCTTGAACTTCACCACCATGAAGCCGCCCAAGGCCGCCATCAGGATCCCGCAGAAAAATTGCCACGGAACGGCTGCGAGCCCTCCTGCCGGTCGATCCATACAGATCGAAACGATCGCATTCACCAGTGGGGCTCCGCAGAAGATGATCGACATCACCGAGATTGCCACAACCGCAGGACTCATTCCACCCTTTGCCCCAGAAGCCATCGCAAGCAGAACGCAAAAAGCTCCGATAGCACCAAGAATCCCGGCAAATAGAGAAAGCCACATCCCCTTCCCCGGCATGGACCAGTCTGCTCCCTTGACCAGCAGGACCACCAGTGGCGCGACTACTGCGGTGATAAAATAGGCGAGCCCCACGAAAAGGAAGGCCTTGTAGCGGCCAAGGGCCTTGTCCTGCATTTCAACTTGGCCGGCATGAAGGAAAATGCCGTAGAGGCCCCAACAGGCCACGGTCATGAGAGCAAAAATAAGCCAGTTCATGGATTTCTTTTTCTGAGATTTGGGAAGCGGAGCGCTCACTGGAATCATTCGGGATTGGCGGCCGCCTCGGCGGACTTGAGATCAGCTCGAATCTGTTCAGGGATGGGAACTGCAGAAATTTCTCCGTCTTTGAATCGCACGCAGGCAACCGCTACTGTTCCCGTCGCAATGGGATCATCCCCGGGGTCAAGGTAGAAGCGAAAACTGTAGCGAACCGACCTCGTCCGGATTTCTTCGATACTAACCCGTATCCGCAACACGTCGTCGTTTCGCGCAGGCTTTCGGAATTCACAACTGGCACTCACCCGCGGCCATCCAACCCCATCCTCGGCAGCTCGTCCGTGAACTGGATGTCCAAGGCTTCGCATGAAGGCATGTTCAGCAGACTCCATATAGCGATAGAAATTGGAGAAGTGTACGATCCCGGCGAGGTCTGTCTCATGAAACTCAACCCGGCGGCTGTGCTCATAGCAGTAATTTTTGGAATCCTCCCTCATGGCTAGCGGGACACAGTCTTTGCACAGGCTCTCTGAGCGAGTTTCAGGAACCCATCCTTCATGGCCTTTACACTATAATGCTCCTTTACCCCTCGGCGACCTCTTTCTCCCATCGCTGTCGCCTCCTCAGGATTGCCCAGGAGCTCTTCCCAAGCACACGCCAGCAACCCGGGGTCGCCGGGTGAGACTGTTTTTCCTCCCCCCGTGACCAGCGCGATTTCCTCAAAGGTCGAGCCCCCGGGATTCACCACCGGAACCCCACTCGCCATGGCCTCAACCAGGCAGAGCCCGAAGGCTTCGGCATAACGCATCGGCGCAGAAAAAATCGTAAGGCTCCCAAGAAAGCGGGCTTTCTCTTCCCGGCTCACATTGGGCGTCCAGTCAACAAGATGGCTCAGTCCGGCAGTCTCAATTTTTTGTTTCTGCTCATTTACAAAGGGCTCATCCTCTGGGGGACATGAACCCGCAATCTTGAGCCGGCATTCCGGAAAGTTTCCCTTCGCCTGGAAGAGGAGATAGGCATCCACCATGTCTCCCAGACCCTTATCCTTGCACATCCGGGACAAGTAACCAATCGCCCTGGGCCCATCCGAGGGCTGTCTCCCGTATCCTTCCAAGTTAATCCCGTTAGGGAGCACCTCTATTTTCTCCGGAGAGATCCCGAGGCGCTTGGACATGACCCCGGCATAAAAGCGACTTGGGGCAATCAGCATTTCGCACTCCCCAAGCCGTTCCTTCATTTCGTCCCAGCACTCGGTCCGGTAAGGTTCGGGAAGACTGTCCAAAAAGGTGTCTTCTCCCTGAAAAAACGCGATGACCGGAATGTCTTCCAGACGCTTCTTCAACTCCCTGGTCATCCCGGCGAAAAGTGTTGTCGACAGGACGATACATTCGGGCTGCTCGTGCACAGCGAGCCAGTCAATCAGCTTTTCCAGCTCCTTCGTGAAACGGCTCTGTTCCACCCGAAGCATAGCAAGACAGATCTCTCCCTGGTCTCGCGGGCTGGTCATATGGCTCCGGCTTGCCGCCTTCCGCAGTAGCCCTGCGCCATTCAAGAGGGCGTCAACCCACCGGGGAGTGTGCCTGAATAACGCAAACTTGTTTTGCAGGTAGACGTTGATACCTCCAAAAAATATGGGCACCCGACTTTGCTGTGGCGGACTTTCCTCATCCAGCTGCATGGGTAAATACAACGGCAACAATGCGACCTCGTGACCGTCACGATGGAGGGCCATTACGAGGGTATTGTCGCGCATGCACGCCCCGCAGTGGTAGCTACCCGTGCCCGCTGTCAGAAAGGTGACCTTCATGCGGGTATCGGGGACATATCGTGTTACGTTACAGTCTGAGGAACTCGCCCGTGGGCGAGCGGCTCCGGAAGCGAGGCTAAGTCGCCTATTGCTTCCGCGAGGGGCGTATAATCTTTTCCATCGAGATCGCCAATCAAACAGTCTGTGAGCATGGGGCGCATTTCTTCGTGCCGCTTAATGAGCTCCCCAAAACTGAAGTTCTCGTCGTAAAAGGCGTAAACGAGCTTGCGCATTACTTCAATCATTCCGCAAAGCTCCTCCCCGTAAGTGGAGAATTGCCCTGCTGAGAAGTCTCCTTTCTCCAAAGCTTCTCCCACGGCGTCTGCTGCCATTTCTCCGCTTTTCAAAGCGAGAAAGACTCCCGAGGAAAAGACCGGATCTAAAAAGGCAAAGGCATCACCTGCCATGACGAGACCATCAGAGGCGCAATGCTCTCCCCGGTAAGAATACTCCCCAGTCACCCAGTATTCGCCAAATTGCTCTCCCTCTCCGAGGTGATCCTTGATCCAGCTATTTTTCTCGATTTCGCGCTCGTAGATCTCCTTCGGGTCCCTGCTGTCACGGTAAAGGTAATCCCGCTCCGCGACGATTCCCGAGCTCACAATATTGTTACGCAGGGGAATGTTCCAGAACCAGCCCCTGCCATCGACGTAGGCTACGGTGGTTGCCCCTTCATCCAAGCCCTCGTCACGCTTCGCATTCTTATAGAGTGTCCAAATCGCTATCTTGTTGAGCTTTGGATCCCGTTTCCTCCAGCTCTTTTTTCTCAAGAACAGGGCATCACGCCCAGTGCAGTCAACCGTCAGCGGTGCTTGGAGGGTGTATTCCTTTCCGTCCTTTCCCTTGGCGGTTACGCCAACAACCTGATCCCCTTCATAGGTGAAACTGCGCACTTCTGTTTCCTCTCGAACGTCGACTCCTTTAGCCTCTGCGTTGCGCAGAAGCATATTGTCGAAGACGGACCGTTCCACCTGCCACGTCGTGGCTGCCGGGTGGTCAAAATGCTGAAAGAAGTAAAATGGATCTGATATTTTCCCGTCTTTAGAGACAAACTGCACACTGTGCTTCTTCACAAATGCCTGCTTTTCCATTTCCTCCAGGACTCCAAGCCTTTTCAGGGTGAAATAGCAGAAGGGCATGAGCGACTCGCCGACATGGTAGCGGGGAAATTTTTCTTTCTCGAGCAAGATGACTCGATGGCCTTTCTCTGCAAGGAGGGCAGACGTGGTAGCTCCACAGGGGCCCCCGCCGATCACAATGACGTCACAAGATTGGTTATCGCCGGAAATATTCATTGGTGGTGAAAATCAGGAACTATTTCGAGAATTCGGGCCAGACAGGTCTCATCAGGGCTTTTTAGCTGATTATAGCGGCCAAAAAACGTGTTTGCAGAGCCCAATGGGGATAATTTCGGCGGTAGGGCCTCCCGCGCAACCGAAAAGTAGCCGAGAGGCTCGCTTTTATAGGTCATCTCACTCTCATTGAGGATCCCCCCTAGAGGTTGCTCGCCGCGTAAAATCAACTTCTGAAGGGCACGAGGAAAATTATTCAACTCAATTTCAATCACCCCGAATTCAGCCACCCGACCTGTTCCCTTGCCCTTGAGAATGACTTCCCTGTAGTAGCATCCATCGGAATTTTCCTCCGCGAGAACCTCAAGAAGCATGCGCTCCTCGTAGAACCTCTCAAGGGTCGAAGTCATATCACCATCATGCACAAGGAGAGCTTGGAAAGGCTCTGGCACTTCCTCGGAAGGGCACCAGATAAATACCTCCGGGCTCAGCCCAGCACGCGCGAGGGATTCACCCAAAAAGCCGTGAGGAGATGAATGCTCGATTGGATTCAAGAGGGGTTTTTCGATGAAGGACTTTCGGAGATCGCTCACGACCGCCGCATAGCGGGCCAGCGGACAATATCTTGCTGCGATCTTAAACGATTCGATCCGTTTTATGGTGCTCGAGGAAAAAGTCGTGAAGGAGATTATCCACGCAAAGAAGTCCGTCTCGGCTCAGCACGATAGAATCATCGACCACCTTGAGAAGCCCTTCCTCGGTCAGCTCCTCGAGAGGGCGGAAAAAACGCTCAAGGATGTTAATTTCGAATTTGTTGCGGAAGTAATCTGCATGCACGTGGCCCAACTTCATCTGTAGGATAAACTCTCGTATCATACGCTCCTCTTCATTCGTTCGAAACGCGCGCTTGACTGGCATCTTCTCTGAATCAATTGCGGCCACGTAATCGTCTATCTCCGTCAGATTCTGATAATGGACTCCCTGCACATGTGAAAACGAGGCTACCCCAAGCCCAACAAGATCTGCGCCTCCCCAGAGAGAGTCCCGATAGATGAATTTTGTTCTCTCGGGATTCTTTACCGCCGTATATCCGGAACTAATCGTGTAGCCATTAGCCTCCAGTTCCGAAAAGGCCTCTTTTACCCAGCGCCTCTTGGTTTCCCACCCCGCCACTGGTGCCACCAAAGCACCACTCTCCTTCATGTCCTTGTAGATGGTCGTGTTATAGGGAATCTCCATCTGGTAGATGGTGATGCTGTCCGGAGCAAGTTTGAGCACCTGCTCAATGTTCTTCTGCCAGTTCTCCTCCGTCTCCTCCAACATTCCCGCAATGAGATCGATATTGATCTGATCGAACTCTTCGGACCTTGCGCGCTCGAAGGCCTTCCAAACCTCCTTGCTCCGATGAGCGCGACCGTTGATCTCGAGGATCCGGTCATCAAAGTTCTCGATCCCAAGGCTCAAGCGGGTCACTCCGATCTCTTTGATCGCAGCCAGCTTTCCCGCCGTTAGGGTCCCCGGTTCACATTCGAAGGCGACCTCCTCCGCCTCGTCCCACGGGAGGATGGCCTTCATGCGGTCGGTAAGGTCTGTCAGCTGCCGCCCGGACAGGTAGGAAGGGGTTCCTCCCCCAAAGTAGATAAAGTGCGGCTTGCGTCCCGCGACAAGAGGCTTCGCTGCCAGACGCTCCAATTCGGTAATGGTGTGATCCAGATAGTCTCGGATCTCCTGTCCATTTTTATCCGTATAGACCCGGAAATAGCAGAAGTGACAGCGCCTGCGACAGAAGGGAATATGGTGATATAACCCGAGAGGTGTCCCCGGGATCGGGGCACGGTCATACGCCGACCGGACTTCCTCCTCCTGGTCACTGGACCAGAAGGAAAAGGGCGGGTAATTGGAAATAAAGTAATTGCCCGCCCGGGTGGCCTTCTTCGTCGGAGGGGTAGCGGTTTCGCTCATGGTGTCGCTTAAGGCTTATCGTCGCCCGTCAGGGCCAAACAGAATGGGCGGAGAAGAGAATAGCCCGTTTTTGCAAGAATTGGAACCTCGCAAAGTGATTACCCGGTTTCAGTGACCCGGCAGGTCCGTTTCGAGGAGGGCCTGCCATTGATTTTCCCCACCAAAGCTCCCTGAGCACCTTTAATTTTGGAGATCCTTACAATCAGGCAAGGCCTCCTTACTGTCCCCCAATGCAAAAAAGCGTTCCATCGGAGCCCCCTACCACGATTCTCCCGTTGGCAAATGCGAGATCTGAACTGATCCCCTCTCCCAGATCCACCCTCCAGATTTCTTTCCCGTCCACAGGATCAACCGCATAAACCCTTCCGTCTCCAGATCCAAAGGCCACCGCATCCTTGAAGACGATTGCTCCGCCATCAATACGGGAGCCGGTCTTGAATCGCCAGGCTCTTTTGCCGCTCTCCCGATCTACCGCATGGAGGTGCTTGTCTCGGGAACCGATGAACACGTGCTCTTCTGTAACTGCGGGTGCCGCGTAGAATCCGAAATCCTTGTCCTCGTAAACCCACTTCGGATCCTTCTTCGAAATGTCTACTGCAACCAGCTGGTTTCCATAATTCGCAGAATACACCATGCTGCCCATGGTCGCTACAGTGCCAATGATCTCCGCCTCCACCTCGACTTCATTCACTGCCTTCCCATTAGTCACGTCAATTACGTGCACTCTCGCATCGCAGCCTCCAAGAACGATATTTTTGCCATTAACCAGCGCTGGGGTTCCGTTGATCTGCTCTGCCGTTTCGTAAATCCACGCCTCCGTGCCATCTTTCGTACGCAGCGCCCGGCAGATCCCATCGTAGCCGTTGACGACGATCCAAGACTCCTTCCCATCGGGGCTTTGAACCAGTAAGCCCCCGCCCACGAACTTATCCGCAGCTTCATATTTCCATAGCTCCTTACCGGTCTTCTGATCGAAGCAGTAAAGATATCGATCACTCGATCCAATGAAAACCCGGCCTCCGCCCACGGTTGGTGGGGCCTCAATGGTATCCTCTGTTTCAACCTTCCAGCGCAGCTTGCCGCTACGCTCATCCACGGAGTAGAAGGTGCCCATTACCGTGCCTACGAAAACGGCGCCATCCGCAATAGCTGCGTCCCCCACAATCGGCCCATCAAGAACGGCATCCCAGCTTACTACGGGCTTGCGAGGAATACGGTCGGGAACCCGCCCTTGCAGGGCGTTGCCTCCGCGGGGAATCGCCCAAGACTTTGTCTCTGATTCTACGTTTTGAGCTTCGGGTGCCGCGAGGCTGGTCCCTGCGGTAACGAGAACATGGGCCACGCAGATGGCCAAAAGGTTAGGGTAGAGGTAGTTCATCACGTATCTTGGGTTGCAGCACCATGAAAGGCGCCCTCGTATAATACTGCAAAATCCTCCCTTTTCATACTCCGAGGATTGAACTGTCCCGTCCATTGCCTCGTAGCGTCCTCAGCAAGCTCGGTAAACAAGCCTGGATCGACGCCGCACTGCGCTAGCGGAGAGAGATCCGCAATGGTCAGCAAATGCTCAACCCAGGCTCGGACCCCCCAGTCCGCCCCTTGGCAACTTGAGAGCAAGGTTCCATAATGCGCATAGGTCTCCCGGGCTTTCAGGACTTCCTGATTCAGCCCGATCACATGAGGAAGCATCAGAGCAACCGCGTGGCCGTGGGCCAGCCCGCATGAGGCCGTGAGTGGGTTCGCCGAGGCGTGAGCCGCGCCCAACATGCTATTTTCAATTGCGAGTCCCGCAAAGGCAGATCCCATTAACATTGCGTTGCGCTCGATAGCTGATGCTTGTCCCCTAAGAACCGGCTCAATCGCAGAGGAGATATGAAGAAACGCCTCCCGTGAGTAGGCGGAGGAGAACGAATTCCTACGAGTGCTCACAGCCGTTTCCAGCGAGTGCGCGAGGGCGTCCAGCGCCGTCAGGACCGCCACCCTGTGAGGCATCGAGGCCGTCAGGTCAGGGTCAAGAATGGCATATGTCGCAAGCGCAGAAGGGTCCCCACAGGCCATCTTCTCGTGAGATTGATCCCGACTAATCACCGCGTAACTCTGGCATTCGCTTCCGGTTCCAGCCGTAGTTGGAACGCCAATAAAGGGAAGGAGGGGAGTTTGAGCCGCGCCGTATCCCTTGTAATCGCTCATAGCACCCCCATTAGTCAGAAGAAAATTACAGCCTTTTGCGGTGTCCATACTGCTCCCTCCACCAAGGCCCACAAAGCAATCCGGCCCAACCTTGCGGGCAAATTCCATCGCAGCAAGGATGTCGCTCTCCCCAGGATTCTCGCTCGTGCCATCATAGACCGTGCAGGCAATTCCTGCATCTTCAAGCAGAGCCAAGGCTCGCCCGGTGTGGCCGGCCGCGGCCACCCCTTGATCGGTAACAAGCAACACGTTTCGCCCTCCGCTTTTGCGGACACACGACGGTAGCTCCGCGAGAGAGCCCGGGCCGCCCACCAGTTGGGGACTGGGTCTGGTAGTAAAGGGCTCCATCGTGAATCAGCTCACCGCGGCAAGATTCCCCTGAATAGCGCGCCGCCGGAACAGAAACTCGAACAAATTGCCTTCGTGTGGCTGCTCCCATTGAACCCGGTTGGTCGGGAAGGGGCCAATATTGAGCCGCTCGATATCGGATGAATTCATCAGGTCGCGAATCCAGCCTGCGTCCTCAGTCCAGGCAGAAACAACCAGAGTCTCCCCAATCTCCTCAAGCATTTGGCTCTGCGGCATTTCCGTCACGCTGGCAAAAGGGAACATGAATTCCGTATTTGCGAGAGGGTGCCCCGGGTCCGCGCACGAAATCAACGTCGGCCGCAGATACGTCTGCCCGTGCATCTCAACCAGACGGGAGCCGTTCCGGTAACGCGCTGTGACATCTTCCGCGCCCTCCACCTTGAGGTGCTCATCAATGAGGTCATTAATCGATCCAGCCCATTCGGTATTTGAAAAGCCGCAAAGAAGCGCCTCCTCATGATCCCTGGGGAGAGGCTCGATAGCCGCGAGGTCACGCGCTACGGCATCCGCTAGCTCATCTCGCCCGGATGGGACAAGAATCGCAGAGGTGTTGATGCAGCTTCGGCCTCCGTTGGCCGAGATAGATTCCACCAGAGTCTCCGTATGATCGGCCCATTTGCCAAGATAATCATCTCCGATAAGGACCTTGCTCCTCCCCGTGCCATGGACCTGGATACTCGGAAAGCCCGAATACTTTCGGACTGTGGCGTCACTTCCAAACGCGATCCCACGACCACAGCCCATGAGAATGGTGTCCCCACCCTCGTGAGTGGTGGGATAAAACCCGAACGCTTCTTTCGGGAATCCTGCAGCAATCAGGGACTGAACAATACGCAGCGGAGTAAAAGGGTCTTCCCGGCCAGGTTTTAACAGGACCGGAATCTTCAGGACCGGCGCGGGAAGCCACAAAGAATTTACCGCAGGCGCATTACTGGGGAGAGAAACCCCCAGAGCGTCGGCCACCGGATAGAAGTTCACTTCAAGATCATCGACCGCCGAAAGCCCCCTATCAAAAAGCTCTAAGGGAAGATTACGGGTCAGACCTCCGATCACCGTCCGGATCTGCGACATCGCCGCGTGAACTTTGCCCATGTTCATCTTCACGAGCGTGTGGGGAAGCTTGGTCAGCGCAGACAGAGACTCGATATATTGCTGGGGACTCTGAGTGCTGTTACCAACTGGAAGCTCTTCGTGGAGGAAGAGTTCTGCAGCGGCCTCGCAATAATCCGCAAGGGTTTCTGCAGGCACGGCCTCTAAGGCAGCCTTCGATTTTTCAAGGTTGAGAATGTCTCGACGTATCAGGCCGGGATTCGCCGTATGGGTGTAGACCGCACTGCCTGCTGCGGACTCCAGTTCGACGGTATCGAGACTATGATATTCCTCGCCGAGGCGCAGGACCGGGATATGCGTTTCCTTACTCATGATGTTCAGTGGAGCGCTTTGAAGCTCCGGGGATTCAAGTTTCTTGTTGGTGTGTTCCGTTTCGAATGCTGAGTCTTTGGGTCGTCTCGCTTAGTAGACGCCTTCAATCACCTGCTTCGTTCCACTCTGAAACGGCCTTACATCTCCCACTCCGTCCCAGGGAAATTCTCCACATGGCTCTCTCCGAATGGCCTCATCCCGCTCAAGAAAGCGAGGCACGAAAAACTCCTTGGTCATGGTTGTGAGTTCCACCCGACCGTAGTCCCCATACTCTACATCGCGGGTCGAATCCTCTGGGTCCACGATTCGCAGGACGGCGCGGGGCTGGGGGGCATAATAAGTCAGGCTATACTCGCCTGGCTCCCGCTTCCGGCTAATTGCAAGGCCCATCAAGGTGTTCCCGTAGGTTGGGGCATAATTGATTTTGCCCTCCAATACTTCCTCCTCAATAAAGCGGACGTATTGAGGAGTCATCGTCGTTCCCCCGGCAAACACCCCCTTAATCCCTCCATCAACCAGCGACATCCGCTCAGCAAGACTCTCAAGCAGCTTAGGTGTGGTAAAGAGGCACTTGATGTCTCGGTGCCGGATAATGGTAACAGCCTGATCGATGACATGCTCCTGGTATTTTCGGGCCATTGAGTATTCTCCGTCCGCAATCAGGCGCTTCACCCAGCGGGGATCAAGATCGATGAAAAAGCAGGCTCCTCCCCGCCGATTGGCTAGATGCTCAATGGAAAGTCGCAAGCGCCTTGGCCCGGTGGGGCCGACCATCAGCCAATTCCCTCCCTGTGGAAAAAAGTCGGAAGGGTAATGATCACTGAACTCCGAGTAGTCGGTCTTGTAATCGTCCCAACCAATCCGCTGCTTCGGCATCCCGGTAGTGCCTCCGGTTTCGAATACATTGAAAGGCCTGCCTTCAAACGCCTTTGGGATAAACCGGCTGGGATCCTCTTTCCGGAGAACCTCATCGTCAAAGTTTGGAAATTTCTGGATATCTGCGAAGCACGTCACCTCAGTCCGAGGATCAAATCCCAGGCTGGAGGCTCTTTCTAACCAGTAAGGGCACCCTGTCTCCGGCGAAAAGTGCCATTGCATGCTTTCTCGCACACGCTCATCCAGTGCCGCATGGGCTTCTTCGACGGTCAAATCACAGCTCATATCTAATCAATTCCGTGGTGATTGGGCATATCCCTACTCCTTTCTGGCAATCCCGCAAGTCCCACGATCCCGCGGTAGAGGGAATTATTCCTGAATAGTGGCATTAATGCGCCCGTGTTGGGGCGTTTTCGCCTTATACAAAAAACTTGTCCACCGTCTCCTTGGCGGGCGGCTTGGTGGCGAGCGAAACAACCACCATTGCCAGAGCGCCCGCTACCCAACAAATGGCAGCCGGCATAATTCCGCCCATCACGGTAAACTCACCCCCAAAGCCTGACATCGCAAAAAAGGTGAACCAAGTCCCCACCACTGTAATCACGCTCGCGAATGCCCCAGCTGCGGTCGCACGCCGCCAGTAAAGCGCGGCAATCACAAGAGGCGTGAGGGCCGCAAAGCCGGAGAAGCACCAGACCGCAAGATCGAAGACGTTCTGATTCTGGAGGAGAAGGGCCAACACGTAGGTCAAGGCCACGATGCCGACCACAAAGCTCCTCGCCATGAAGAGGATCTGCTTATCGGTATATTCTTTTTTGGAATTATGCAGGACTACATCGTTCGTGAAGATTGTGCCCAGGCACAGGAATTGTGAATCCAGTGAGGACATGATGGCCGCAAGAATTCCGGCTGTCAGCATCCCTGTAAGAATAGGATTCCCTATCAAGGTTTTGAGAACATTTGACAGAATTGCTGCGGGGGGCATGCCCCAAGGGAGCAACCCGCTGGCCCAGATCCCGATCAACACACAGGGCACCCAGACTATCATGATACACAGCGGGTGAGCGACTAAAGTAAGCTTGAATGCTTTCGCGCTTTTCGCAGTAAGCCAGTGCTGGAACAGATGCGGGAACATGCCCACGCTTAGGGGAATAAACATATAGCTGAGGAACATCAACCACGGCACTCCCACCTCGCGTGTCTTGGCAACCACCTTCTTGGTTTTAGGATTCTTGGCCTTATAAATGATCTCGACCTCGTCTCTCGTCAGGTGGGGTTGCCTGCCTGCCCATTGCTCCGCCTCCTCCGGGTGCTTGAGCTTTCCAACAACCTTGGGGTTCTCCGCTTTGACTAATTTCCCTGAGGCTTTGTCAAACGCGTAGTCCTGCACAACCTCACCCTGCTCTGTCACACGCGCGGCAACATTGGTTGGGCTACCCGCCTGTCCCAAAACATTATAAATGAGCACAAATGCGACCAAGCCCATCCCCATAAATACCAAGGTCTGGAACGTATTGGCCCACGCCGCAGCCCGAGAGCCCCCCGCAAAAATATAGGCCAGTACTACACCGCAGATGACCAGGCCCGTGAGCCAAGGCGGCACTCCCCCATTCAGGATCGGGTTTTCGCTTTGGAAAAGCTCGGGAAAGGCGCCGGCTGTAGCCGGTTGGAGAGTCTTGCCCGCACCAATAACTCCAATAAGAAGGTAGGGAATGACCAGAAGCACGAAAATGGGAAAGAGGAGATACCCCAGTCCGTTAGAGCCGAAACGAGCGCGGAAAAACTGGATCTGAGTCACAAAGCCGTGGCGCTTACCGATGGACCAGATCTTTACTCCGATCAAAAAGAAACAAGCTGCGTGAATGAGCCCGGAAGAGGACGCCATCAGTCCATAGGTTCCTATCCCACGCTCGAAGGCCTTGCCTGTAGACCCAACCAGCGCAAACGCGGTCATGGTCGTTCCGAAAACCGACATGAGGAGCATGAACGGCCCGATTGAACGGCTAGCGACAAAGTAATCGTTACTCGTGCCGCGAAAGAGAACCTTGGAGCCCAGCGCGAACGCGAGAAGAGCTCCCAAGTAGCAGACTATAACCCATACGGTTGCCATGATTCTTAAATTTAAGGTGTTGAGCTCTTCTCTCCCTCTTCGGCCCACTGCTCCAAGTCCTCAGGCCAGGCGAACTTGATCACGATTCCCCAGAAGAGGGCGGCCGTCAGGGAATACAGCGCGTGATACGCCAAGCCCACAGGCATGAAGCCAAAAACCAGATGAGAACTGCTCCAGTTCCATGAGTCCTGATGAAGGGCCGCAAGAACCACAAAAATAACAAGGAAAACAACAGAGATCTTTTTCATTCCGGTTTGGATTAGGCGGGGACCCTTGGTTTTTGTTCTTGTGTTTTAGGGCGCCAAGACGGGGCCGACCGTGAGAAAGATCTGCCCTTGTCTTCTGGAGTTACTGCTCGACCGTCCCGATGGCGTAAAGATGAGTCTGGCTGGCGATGTAAACCGTGTCGTTGGCAACCACTGCGGAGCTGTAGATTGGAGCATGAAGCTCAATCGTTCCGAGGTGCTCCTTCTCTTTGGTAGCGGCCAGAATGACTACTTCGCCATCCTCCGTGCCAAGGTAGACCTTCCCGTCGGCCACTAGAGTGGAGGACCATACCCGGCTGCCGGTTTCGTGCACCCAGTATTGCTTGCCTGTCTTAGCGTCCACGCAGTGGATATCGCCATCGTATTCCGCGCAGATCACTAGGCCGTCATCCGTAATGCTTGGGGTGGAAATAGAGCGCCCAATACCTGATCCGTCTCCATATTCATATGTCCACACCGCTTTGCCGCTTAGATCGCCGGTCGCGCTGGCGTCAACACAGCTGAGCATGCCAACTCCATCTCCGTGTTCCGGATCCTGTCCGATTGCAAAATAGACCAGCCCCTCGTGAATTACGGTCGTTCCAATAATATCGTTGGGCCCCTTGAAGGTCGCATACTTGATTGGTGTCCCGTCCGGCTTCTGTCGGAAATGGACTGGGTTGCCATCGTAGCGCCAGCGCTCCTTGAGAATCGGAATACCTTCGTCCTCGTCCATCACCGGAACGGGATCGAATCCATATGCGAATCCATCGCCGCCACCCCAGACCAGAACGTCCTCGCCCTTGGCCTTACCGACTGCCGGAGAGCTCCAGCTCGCGTGAAGCACGCGCTCGGATACTCCGGAGATCTCCTCTCCCAGAAGCTTCCCGGTATTCTTGTCGAGAGCGATCAGTCCAGGGATAAACTCCCCGGGAATGTTCGTATGAGACCAGTCGACCCCATTCGAAGTCGACGTATAAAGAATGTCCCCATGGATAAGAGGCGAGCAGCTTGAAACATTGTGAGGGAACGCTCCGACCCCGTTATCCGCGTCGCGCATATCGAACACCCAGAGGATGTCGGCATAGGTCTCATCAATCTTTGGAGCGCCCTCGGCAAAGGCTCCCTTGCGCCGTCCGATTGCCCCCTTGAGAGCATCCCCCTCAAGGCCCCCCTCAATCTGCTTGGTCAAGGATTCGACCAAGGTAGCGTTGGCATCGGAAAGGGTCCGGGTCTCGCCATCAACAGTGACATCACGCGCCTTGGCTATTCCCGAGAGGCCTGCACCGTAATACTTTTGCTCGTCCTGAAACGGTCCATCATTTCCATCTGCGAGACCATTCATATCAAGGCAGACGACCTCACCACGGTTTGTCACTACCCATAATCGATCCTCTTCTACGGCAGGCGAGGAACAAAGCCCCACATACTCCCAGTCGCTGACCTTGCGAGCGCCGAGCTTGGGCGACACCAGCTGCCAGAGAAATTCACCGGTCTTTTCATCAAAACACATCAGGTTTCCACGGTCCACCACGTTGCGCTTGTCTCTGGGAGATTCGTTGTTGGTTCCGGCAAAAACCTTTCCGAAGGCCACCGAAGTTGTTCCGTAGGATTGCGATCCCAACTTAGCCACCCAGCGAATATTTTTTGCCCCGGAGAGGTCTATCTCCTCGGTCTCGTCATCCATTTCCCCTGGGTTGACCTCCACTGGCAGATTGGTCGCATTCCCAACCATGTTTCGCGATCCATCGCGACCCCATGTGGGCCATTCCCGGGCTCCTCCGCCTGCTGACGCAGCGACGTTAGGCTCGGCTGAACTACTTGAGTCTTCACTGGCCTCCGCGGGGGCCTCAGGGCTAGTGCCTGCCTCGCTATCGGCAGCGGAGCCTCCCTTGTCCTGGCAGGATGAGAGAGCCCCAATGGTTCCCAAACCGATAATGAATGAATAAATGAAATTAAGTTTCATGTCTGAACTGTGTTGGATGTCGATCTACTCGGAGGCAGAAAGTTTGATATTGTCGATATAAACGCGCTTTTGAACCTGTGGCGAGAAGGCGAAAATTCCGGGAGCTCCCTTTTCGTGAACATCGTCGAGCTTGACCTCGATAGTCCAGTCTTCGGGTTCAGGCTGATCACGTAGCCACGCCTTGGCACGCACTGACCCCTTCCCGTTTTCCTCCCGCGAAACGTGAGTCTTGAGATGATACCAAGTGTTAGGGCGGATTGGAAATTTGACGCTCTCCTTCACCCTTTCATGATTGGAGCTGACCTCGAGGATACGTCGGTTCCCGTCCAACGTGATCAGGTAGCGCTGGTTCACGAGGCCGATGGTGGACATCACCCGGCGATTGCCATCCGTCGCAACATCTGCTTCCAGCACGTAATCGCTCAACTCGGGATCGCCAAAGAAATTCATCGTCCTCTGGAAAAGGACATTGTCCAGCCGGTTAGCAATGACCTGACTGCCGTCGTGCTGGAGGACGTGCCACTTAATCCGGGCCCCAAGCCAGGGCAACGGCGGAAAGTTTACCGCTTCTCCTTTGTCGTTCTTCATGGGAAGAGGCGTTCCCTCAAAATCCGCCTCATAGCCAATGGTAGCAATCACCCGGCCGCGAGTTGTTGCGCTCATCCCATCGACGCTTGCCTTGAAAGCCCCTGCTGAGAGCTTCGCGTCGGGACCAGCGGAAAGGGTGTCTCCCTCGAAAGTCGCATCCACTTTTGCCTTCACTCTGGCTGTGGGCGGAATGAAGGCTTCCCATTCTGCTCCCTCCATTTTTTTGACCCGGCGACCCTTATCGTCGAGGCCCCAGATGGTGAAGGTCTGCTTGCTCCCAGGTGTCAGGGCAAACTCAGCCGGCACGATCTGAATCTGCGCGACAGGACCGACGTCCTCGGTTGCCAGCTCTTCCCCGGACGGGAGAGCTGCGCCGCCCTTTGTCCCGAAACAGTGCAGACCGTCCTTCGTCATCAGGTAGCATTTCCCTGCCCACAAGGCCGGCGTGCCAAGGCACGGGGTGTGAAGATGCAGCTTGGTAAGCTCTTCCGCGCCTTCCTCTCCGGGCTTGAGAATATAGAACATTCCGTCTGCCAGCGGCACATAGAGCTTCCCATCCCCGAAAGCCGGAGACGCATGAAGCTGGTCTGGACCAAGCTTCTTTTTCCAAACTGTTTCACCGGTATCGGCATCCACACAAAGCAGCTCACCGGTCGCGATCGTGCTGAAAATCTTGTTGCCGACCAAAGTTGGAGAACTCGTAAAAGCCACAAGGTCCTCATTACGCCACACTTCCGCGCTTGCAGGGAGAATAGCTGGTTTGCCCGAGTTGTATGTGGTGGGCACCTTGAGGCAGATCAGCCGCCCTTTGGCGGTTGTATCGATATTCTCCTTACCGTGAATCGCGATGATTTTGTCCTCTCCGTACTTGAGAATCTGGGAATTCACTCCCCCCTTGGCAAACTGGAAGCGCCACAGCGGCTTTCCGGTCCGCATGTCGACGCTTGTGATATTTCCACAGCCGTGTCCGGTGTAGCCTACGCGGTGCCCTTCGATGGTCGCATATACCGGCATGGAGAACGAGCTGTCATCGGGAACGGTCCCCGGAGTGGAATACCATACCAGTTCTCCGGTAATCTTATCGAACGCGTAGAGTCGGTCACGAGCAGGACCCGTCGTGCCCCAGTTAGCGGTCACACAATGAGCAATCACAACCGGCCCTTGCAGCCCCAGCGAACCAGTTCGTCCGTTAGGGAAGGTCAGCCTTGCCAGTTTTTCCACCAGGGAATGCTCCCACAGCTTTTTACCGTCAGCCGTGAAGGCCATCAGCCGCCCATTTGAACTCTGCAGGTAGACGTTTCCGGTTTCCGCGTCGACAATGGGAGATCCAACCGCGTAGCGGTTGTAGACCACGTCGCTAATGAAGTCGCTGAACCGATACTCCCATACGAGCTCTCCCGTCTCAGGGTCCAGACAGATCAGGGCCTCCTGAACATCCGTGAGATCCTTGGGATCATCATAGTAGCCAAAGGAGTAAAGCTTACCGTTAGCGATGACTGGGGTCCCTCCCCCTTTCACCTTGTGGGTCCAGAGGTGATTTTCTCCGCCCGGGCCCCCCCACGTTTCCGGATATCCTTTCCCTGGAATGGCCCCTGTCTGGTCGGGGCCCCTCCAGCTTAAAAGGCCAGAGGCCTTGGGAGGAGCCGCAAGGCCGGAGGAGGCGATTACAAATATCCCTACCAAAGGTAGGATAACCGGGAGTCGGAGCTTGGTCATGAGTCGTGTTTTACGCAGAGTAACTTAGGATCTCTTCCCCGCCTTTACCTGATGATGGCGGTTCAGGGAACGCCTGATTGGGGAGCTTCTACCAGATATCGAGGTCGACGCGAACCCCGAAAAGCTGTGGATCTCCGGGGGTTCCTCCCGCAATTTGAGGGTTAATGAAGGTGTAATAGTCTTCCTCGAGCAGGTTTCTTCCATAAACCGTCACCGCCCAGTTGTCTCGCTCATAGCCAACCTGAGCATCCCAGACAAGATACCCATCCTCGCTGAAAATCTCGGTGTTAGCGGCATCATAGAAGGTATCCCTCGTCCCACGAATGGAAGAGCCCACAAAAAAACCTCCAGGCAGATCATAGCGGAAACCCACGCTGGCGGTGAATTCTGGGATGAAAGGCACTGTATTTCCCCCGCGATCAATTCCTGTAAAGGCATCGTCGTAATCTTCGAACCGGGCGTCCGAATACCCCGCATTGGCATGAATGAGCAGGGCTTCAGTTGGCCGCCACTGCAACTCTGCCTCTACGCCGCTCGACCGCACTTCTTCTGCATTAACAACCACGAAATCCGTGGAAAAAGGATTCTGGGCGTTCAAGTGATAGTCTTTCACCTTGTTCATGTAGGCCCTGACAACCGCATTAAGCTTGTTTGGCTCGCTTCTAAATTGCAGCCCTGCCTCATTGGACCAGTTCCGCTCCTCCTCAAATCTGGCGGTATTGATATCATCGCTGAACGCCGAATACCCGTGTGGCTTGATTCCAAGTCCGGAGCGCACGAAGGCCGTGAGGTTCTCACTGAGCTCGTAGGAAGCGCCAGCGGTTGGGGAAAAGTACACCTCATCCCTGTTTTCTCTCAGACGCTGGGGTGGAGCCTCCTTCGCCCTATTGAGGCTCACCTCAACCAACTCTGCCCTCGCCCCGGCATCGACGGAAAATCCATTCCCGAGCTCGTAGTTCAGTTTTCCATAAGCGCTAAAGCTTTCCTGCTCGACACTGAAATTGACCCGTTCCGTGAAGGGCGCAAACCCACCCGGCACGGGGGCGGGCACAGGAAACTGGCGGCCGGTATCTCCCGTGTTTTCCTTCAGCATGTAGAAGACTCCCCCACGCCAAGCCAAGGGCCCTGCGCCCTCTGGGCTCTGCAGCCGAAACTCTTTGGTCCGAAGGTTCTGGCGCTGGGTGATGTTGGATGCGAGTGCAAATAGCGGGAAAGGATCGGAGTTGGTGAAGTCGAGGTCCACGGTCTGGGGCCCCATGTCCCAGCGCTGATAGGAGCTGATCGACTTAGCGGTCGCCCACCCGAGGTCTTTTGTTATATGGAGGGAAAGTTGATAGCGCTCAGATTCCGTCACCCCGGCAAGATCTGAGCCGACTTCGAACGGACTGCCAGTAAAGGCAAGGTTGGGAGTAACTTGGCCGGTGAACCGGCTGAGGCTTTGAGGCAAGGCCGTCAAGCGCTGGCCACCGTCGTCTACGAGCTCTGCCATGACCCGCAACTTGACCTCCGTGTCCTGATGGGGCTTCCAGATCAAGGACCCCACGCCCCCCATAACGGAGCGATCGTCAGGACGGATGCCCAAGGTAGTGTTCCGCAGAAAACCATCCCGCTCTTTCCAATAAAATTGAAAGGTGTGGCTCAGGTCTTGGCCTGCCAGAAAACCGGATTCTAATGCAGGAAGCGGCCCCGACGAGGAATATTTGACACTCCTCGTGTTGTAGGACCCGTATTCCAAGCTGGCAGAGCCCTCAAAAGTCTCTCCTGCTTGGAGGGTAGTCAGATTAATCATACCGCCCGGCGCGTTCGCCCCAAAACTCACCCCTTGAGGACCGTGATGCACCCGGGCTGAATCAAGCGAGAGAAGGTTCGAGGCATAGGTGAACGCATCGCTAAAGGGAACATCATCGACATAGAGCCCCACCGCCGCCGGTCCAAAGAACAAGGTATTGCTCAGGCCACGCATAGAGACCACGCTGCCATATCCGCGAGTGTCGCTGTCCACGAAATGAAGATTAGGTGCGAGGGCGCTGAGATCCTCTAAAGTCTCGACTCCAAAGCGGTTCATGTCCTCCGAGCTGAGAACGGTTTCGTCGAGGTCGCCCTCTCCAGTGCCTTCCCCGGATGAAGAAGCCGTTATCCGGACTTCCGAGAGGGTCTCGATAATCTGGGCCTCGACCGGGAAATAAAGACCGCCAGCCAGGGCGAGCGGATAAAATAGCGATTGGCGGATGGAATGTGTGAACATTGTTGGGTGAAACGAGGGCGGAATATGATCAGGCTCCTGTACTTTGCAAGTTCCAAGGGGGAGTCTATGTTGCTTGGGTAACTGGCAACTATCATGCGTTCTTTCATCAACTTCAGCCCCGCCTTTATCTTAGTCATCTTAAGTTCCGTCGCTTCTGCCGCAGATTGGCCTCAGTATCTCGGCATCAAGGGTGACGCCGTCTCATCTGAAACAATCAACGGCGACTGGAAAAATCAGGCCCCAAAGATTCTTTGGAAAGCCAAAGTCGGCAAAGGGTGCGGAAGTTGGTCCATCGTGGGCGGGAAGGCCTTGGTGGTGGGCAATGATAAAGGCAACGATATCGTAAGCTGCAGGGCCGCAGACACTGGTAAGCTCATCTGGCAGCACGAGTATCCCGAGAAGCTTGTGGCTAATCTCTATGAGGGCGGTCCGAACACAACCCCCACTGTCGACGGAAACAGAGTCTACACCTTGAGTAAGTCCGGGGTTCTGTTTTGCCTGAATCTGGGAGACGGGCGGCCCATCTGGCGCCGGCATCTCCGAGATGAGCTTGGCGGAAAGCCGGGAGGATGGGGATTCACTGCCTCACCCGTCGTTGATGGCGACCTCGTTTACGTTCTGCCCTGCTCCAAGGATGGCGCATTCTACGCGCTGGATAAAAAGACCGGGAAAGTCGCCTGGCACACCACCAACATCCAGCGATCAGGCTATGCCACTCCCGTCCTGACCAACATCGACGGAAAGAGGGCGGCCTTGGTTTTCTACGGTAGGACCGTTGTGGCACACGACTTAACGGCGAAGGGCAAGATCCTCTTCCA
>NZAC01000035.1 GCA_002686085.1 Roseibacillus sp.
AACGGGAGAGCAGATCTGGGTCAATGATAGCACCGGTCATCTCTACGGCGGGCAGCCACACAACGCGGTAGCAATTGGGGGCATCGCCCCACAGGGATATTTACTCATCGATGGTGAGGAACTTGTTGTGCCTAGCAGTAATGCCTATCCGGGTCGCTTCGATCTAAAGACGGGCAAGCTCAAGGATTTCAAACTTCCTCTTGGAGGGCGTGTGCCAGGGGGCTGGTACGCTTCTCTGGCAGGGAAAAGCGAGGAGAAGAAAGGAAAGCGCAAGAGTTTGCTAGCCGACATGGGGATTAACTATGTTCGTCACGAGGACCGCTTGCGATATGAGGGTAAGCCGGAGGTGCGAAGCACCATCAGGGCGGGTGATCAGGAAATCCGTTTCGCAAATGGCTATGAAAAGGTCCCGGGAAAGGTCCACTCCATGGTTGTTGCGGATGATAAACTTTTCGTTACCACTGCTGCTGGGGGGCTTTATGCGTTTGGAAGCGGGACTCAGGGCGAGAGCCGCCGCCATGAGGCTACGCCGCCGCCGCCGGCCAAGGCTACCGCCGTTTCGAGCCAGCTTCTGGGTGAGATTCCACGGCATGGCTATGGAGTGTTCCTTGGCTCAGTTGATGCCGACACACTGGTGCATCTCGCTTCCGAAACCTCGCTCAGATTATTGGTTGTGGAAGAGGAAGGGCGCCGAGTAAGAGCCCTCCGGGAGGTCCTCTCCCGAGCGGGAATCTACGGATCGCGGGTTGCGGTGTGGCAAGATGACCCGGCGGGATTTGAGATGCCGCCTTACTTTGCTGATTTTGTCCTGCTCCGTGAGGAGATGCCAAGCGACGAGCGGGAGCGCATCTATGAATCGGTCCGTCCCTACGGAGGGAAACTCATCGTCCAGCGTGGAGGGGAACTCGAAATCAGGTTGCGAGTGGGTGCTCTCCCCGGCACGACAAACTATCATGGCGACTTCAAGCCCAGCCTCGATGAGTTGGTAAAGGCCCCGCTTGGAGTGCTCTGGTTTGACGATACCCTGGGACACTTCAAGCGCTCCCCGCAGCCCAAGATTATCGATGGAGTGATGATTACGACCACCAAGAATTGGCTCGATGCCTCCACCCGCACGAGGAAGGCTCCCTGGTTTGACTACCGTCTCCTGCCTCCAAACTTTTCGGATGTGTATACCGGTCGTGTTCTGAGTGCGGAGGAGTCAGCGGACCTGAAGGCACAGGCCGCAGCCAAGGTCGATCTCAAGACGGTGCAACCGAGTCAGTACCGTCCATCCAACCAGAAGAATGCCTGGAAGCCCGAGGCTCCAGTGGCCGGGCACCGGCAGAATCCAATCACGGGAGAGACCGAAGCGCGTACTTTTCCCAAGAGTTACGGGTGCGATGGCGGGTTTGACTACGGCCATATCTACACCATGCGTTCGGGGACGGCTTCTTTCTACGACAAGCGAATTGATAGCGGGACCATCAACATCAGCGGGCCGCGTTCGGGTTGCACCAACAGTATCGTGCCGGCCAATGGAGTGCTGAGCCTGCCTTACTTCTACAAAGGATGCACCTGCAGTTATCCGCTTCCGACCGGGCTTGCGATGTACAACTTACCCGAAAGTCACGAGCAATGGACGACTTGGGGACGGATCACGAAGGAAAAACTGGCGGGCAAGATCCAGAGGATCGGGATCAATTTTGGAGCGCCAGCTGATCGCATGACCGAGAGCGGAACGCTCTGGCTCGATTTCCCCAGTATGGGTGGGCCTTCCCCGGAGCTCGATCTCGTTACGGTTCCTGCAAAGCTCAAGAGTTACTATCATCACTCCATATGGATGAGGAATGATGCAGGCTTGCCCTGGGTTGCGGCGTCCGGAGTTGAGGGGATGGAATCGGTTACGCTGAGGGGCCTGAAGTCCGGCAGTTACCGCGTAGGACTCATCTTTGCCAACCCTGCCAGCGACGAACGCCGTTTCGACATTCAGGTGCAGGGGCAGACGGTCAGCACGGATTTCAATCTAGGTAGCAGGCTGACGGCTGTTGCCGTAGTTCTTGACGGTATCGTAAGTGAGGGCAGCCTCCAAGTTGCTCTCACAGCAAAGAAGGGCGCAACCCAATTGAGCGGAATTGAAATTGTGCCCATGGACTTGGCGGAATAAGGATTTGTGGGTTGTAGAGGAATGGAGCCAATGCCCTTTTCAAAAGTTGAACTCGTAATTAGTTCTCGCTCGCTGAACCAGGTTTGGGACAGTAGGGCATGAGGATTTTGATTCTTGTCTCTGCCTTTGTGTCACTTGGGTCTCTCTCAGGTGGGGCCGAAAAGATTGTTCTATTCGATGGTCAATCACTGGAAGGGTGGCATTCGGTGGGGTCGGCCAAATGGAGGGTCGAGAATGGAGCTATTGTTGGTGGGCAGGATGGTGATCCGAGAAAGAGTGGAATTCTGATGACCAAGAGATTGTTCAAGGACTTCGAACTGGAGCTAGAATTCAAAATTGATGAACACGGCAAATATAACAGCGGGGTATACCTTCGCCATGGGCCAGGGGAGGGGCGACAGCGGGGTTATCAGGTGAACATTGGTCGTGGTGCTGCTGAAGAATATGTTGGTCTCCATTACAAGGAGTGGCTCGACAAGGGTGATGAGAAGGACGAAATCAGGAAGCCGCTGAAGTGGAATCACCTGAGAATTCGAGCAGTGGGCGCCCACATCCAAGTGTGGCTAAACGGCAAGGCGATCGTCGATTACACGGATCCCAAGCCTCAGCCCGAACATGTGGCTGCGGGCGTGATCGGTCTGCAAACTTACGGAGCAGAGGGTCACGCAGGATGGGTCCAATTCAAGGGCTTTACGGTTACAGACCTTGCCGCCAGTCCGTAACCGAAGTAGCACCTTTTCTATTTGCCGCGAGGTTGTGCGGGGGGGAGCTCGACCTGGTTCTCAGCTGCCCATGAGGTGGCGGCTTGCTCGTCCTGCCTGCGCCACGCTCCAAGGGTGTGGCTGGTCATGCGATCCCGGAGGTCCTGATTTTCGATCGTGGAGGCCCAGTTAACTGCGGTGGAAGGATCGTCATAAGCATGGGTTGCGGCTTTGGCGAGGCCGGTGACGCCATTGTCGTAGCTGGGTCCCGCAGGCTGATCTCCCAGCCAGTTGGCTGCGGCTTCCGGGTCAGAGGTAGTCCAGTTCCACATGACTTGACCCATTGCGCCGGCCTTGCCCTCACTCTCAGGCTGATTGCCAAGCCATTCAGCTGCTTCAGCGGGTTCCTGCTGGGCCCAGTTTCGCGCGACCTCACCCACGACTGCGGCCCGTTCCTCTTCAGGCATCTGGTCAACATATGCCGCGGCCTTGGAGGGGTCTGAAACAGCCCAGCTCCCGAGAGCTTCCTGGAGGGATTCCTCGCGATCCAAGGCGCTGAGCGAATTTGCCCAAGCCACCGCTTCTGCGGGGTCCTGTGCTGCCCAGGATTGTGCGATCTGCCCGAGCAATTTCGGTCGATCGTAACTATCAAGGCTCATGGCAAGGGCTGCGGCTCGCTGTGGGTCACTTTCCATGATGTTATTGATAATCCCGGCATACGCTCCTGACCTCTGCTCTGGGTCGAGCGATGAGGCCCATGCCAGAGCAGCATCAGGATCCTGCCGCGCCCATTGCTCAGCGATGCTTCGGCTTAGCATTGCACCCATCCAGGGTTGTCTGAGAAGAGAGTTTTCAGGATCAGCCAACCAAGCGGCAGCGCGCGCAGGGTCCATGGCGGCGAGAGTGCTGAGGACTGTTCCTGCGTCTGCATAGGCTTGTTTTCCGCCTGCGGAGGAAAGGCTTGCTAACGCGGCATCCGGGTCTTCCTGCGTCCACCTGGCGAGGAGAAGACGCCGGAGTAAACTTGTTTCGCCGTCCATCTTTCCCTTGCCGGATCGAAGGGCTCCCAAATACCCTTCAATTTCATCCGGACCGAGATTTTTGATGAATGCAAGAAGGGCCTCATAGCGCTGGAGAGGATCCCCAATAGCAAGAACCTCATCGAGTGAGCTGTAAGAAGCTGTTTCCGGGCTTTTCGTGTTGCCCTTCTTGATGGGAGCTCGGCGGTCAGAGAGGGATACCTGCTGGAGCGAATTGTCGGATCGTGATGATTTTTGATCATCCGATGCTTTCCCGGTCGCGCTCGAATTCTTGGTCAATTGCCAGGCATTCAGAGCCACAGAGAGGATCAGGACTAGGGGAAGGACTTTTTTCATGTGTTAGAAAGGGCTCTACATGAAAGTAATCGGCGTCAGATATGAATCAATATCAATTCGTCTCCGAGTCCGTAGCTCGGTTGTTCTGATTCGTGGCCGGGAGGGGGGTCTATGTTTTTGCAGGCGAGGGCTTTGGACATTGAGCTGGGCTTCACTGCTGAATCGCTCTTAGATCCTGCTTGGTTCCGTGAGCTCAACTAAAAGTGATACATTGCCCGCTCCGCTGCATCTGGTGCAAGGGCTTCTTATCGTCGTCCTCACCGTTGTGCAGGCCTCACTGCTGCCGGGGCGTCCCAATATTCTATTGATTGTATCCGAGGATAATGGGCCAGAGATTGGGTGTTATGGAGAGCCCTTCGTAAAGACGCCAATTCTCGATAAGCTTGCCGCCAACGGAGTCTTGTTTGAGAGAGCCTACGTTCCGCAAGCGGGGTGTAGTCAATCACGGGCGGCGTTGCTGACAGGGCTTTATCCCCATCAGAACGGGCAGATCGGGCTGGCGACCTGGAAATTCGGACTCTATCACGAGGATACCCCCAATTTGGTTCGTAGTCTTAAGCAGGTGGGTTACCGCACCGGGATCATTGGTAAACTTCACGTCAATCCTGCATCAGCCTTTCCTTTCGATTTCAAGAGGATGGAGTCCTCGAACTTCAGTCGGAACAAACTCCAGAACTATGCGCGCGAGGCGGAAAAGTTCATCAAGAAGTCCAAGCGGCCCTTTTTCCTCAGCGTAAACTATCCTGATGCTCACCGTCCTTTCCTAAAGTCCGTAGGGGGAGTTCCCGAGAATCCTCTCACGGGAGCTGAGGTGAAGTCGCTCTCTTACTTTGGGTTGGATACTCCGGATTTGCGCCAGCAGACAGCCGACTACTATAACTGCATGAGTCGGTTGGACTCCCAGGTTGGTGAGCTTCTGGAAGTTTTGCGTAAGTCCGGAAAATATGAGGATACCCTGATTGTGTATCTCGGGGACCACGGAGCAGACATGTTGCGGGGTAAGCGGACCTCCCTCGAGGGAGGATTACGGATCCCGCTGATTATGTCGGGTGGAAAACACTGGAAGAGGGGCGAAAGGTGTTCCGAGTTGGTTTCCACCATCGACTTGATGCCCACACTTCTCGGGATGGCGGGTGTTTCGCTGCCTGGAGAGCTTCCCGGTCGTAATCTTGTTTCCTTGCTCGAAGGAAAAAGTGTGGAGTGGCGCAAGCATCTCTTTGCCGAGTTCCACCTTCACTCCGCACATAACTACTACCCTCAGCGGAGTGTACGTGATGCCCAATTCAAATTAATCCATAATCTCATGGCAGGAGAGATCAACCCGGGTTACGAGTTCACGCTTAAACGATTTTTTAAGGGAGTTGAGGAAGCGATCTTAGTAGCAGGAGAGCCAGTTAGGGGTGCGTACCAGCGAATGTGTCATCCTCCTGAGTTTGAACTGTATGACCTGAAAAACGATCCTCATGAATTCGAGAATCTCGCGGAGGATTCGAATCATGCGGAGGTTCTCCAGCGCTTAAAGAAGCGTTTACTGCAATGGCGCACATCGACGAAGGATCCCCTTCTCGATCGGAAGAAGGTTCTCCAGTTGAAGTCCGAGATCGAGGCTTGCATGAAAGGGGGTATTCCCAGCAAGGCCGACCTGAAACTTAACTATCGAGAATACTTTTTTGATAAAAGCCGATGAGGGTATGAGAAATCTTGTCATTGGATTTGGGTTTGCTGCCTGCGTGCTTTCGCTCTCTCTCGGCGCAGAGCGCTCTCCCAATGTGTTGTTTATCGCGGTTGATGATCTGCGACCTATGCTCGGGTGTTACGGAGATAAGGTGGCACGAACACCCAATATCGACCGCCTTGCGAGCGACGGCACTATCTTTCGGAAGGCCTATTGCCAGCAGGCGGTGTGCAGTCCTTCGCGTCTTTCCCTCATGACAGGGCGTCGCCCCGATACCATTCGAGTGTGGGACCTGAATACCCACTTCCGTAAAGCTCTACCCCATGTGGTTACCTTGCCGCAATTCTTTAGAAAACAAGGATATCACTGTCGCTCTATTGGAAAGATATTTCATGGAGGAGGTCCTCCTTCAAAAGATGAGCCCTCTTGGTCCGAGGCCCCGCTTTATGATAATGTCAGAGCGGCGAATCTTCGTTATGCTACTCCTGAAAATCTCGAGGGTGGGGGGCTCAAGCGGGCCTCCTCGGAGGCGGCGGATGTGCCGGATAAAACCTACATCGATGGGGTGGTTTGTGAGGCAGCCCTCGAGGCGTTGGATTGTTTGAAAACGAGAGATCAGCCGTTTTTTCTGGCGGTCGGTTTTCGCAAGCCTCACCTGCCGTTTTGTGCACCTCGGAAATATTGGGACCTGTATGACCGCGAGACCCTTCCGGCCCCCGCCTCTAGGTTACATCCAAGGGGTGCGCCGGAGGTTGCGGTGAGGAGTTGGAAAGAATTGGAGGGGTATACCGACATCTCTCGTAGTGGAAAGGTCTCTAAGGAGAAGGCGGCTGAATTGCGTCACGGCTATTATGCGTGTGTGAGTTACGTAGATGCTCTTGTAGGACGCCTTCTTGATCAGATAGATGCACTCGGGTTACGTGAGGAGACAGTAATCTGCCTTTGGGGAGATCATGGGTTCCACCTCGGAGAACAGGGTCTCTGGGCCAAGGCGAACAATTATGAGTTGTCAGTGCGGGTTCCTCTGATTTTTTCAGCCCCCGGACAGAAAGAGACCGGCGCCGAGAGCAGCGCTCTCGTAGAGCTTGTGGATGTTTACCCCACTCTCGTCGAAACCTGTGGTTTTGCTGTTCCTGAAGGCCTTCAAGGAACAAGCTTCCGGGTTCTTCTGGATGAGCCTCTTCGCTCATGGAAAACAGCAGCTTTCAGCCAGTATCCCCGGTCCTACCGGGGGAACCGCCATCGTAGTCATGGAGATATCATGGGCTATTCAGTCCGGACCGACCAACACCGCTACGTGGAGTGGCGGGACTGGAAGAGCGGCGAAGTGAAGGCCCGTGAGCTCTATGACCATGAAACAGATCCGGATGAGATGCAGAATGTTGCGGGGCAGGAGGGATACGCTGAGACACTCGACCGGCACGGTGAGATTCTCAAGGCTGGTTGGAAAAAGGCTCTGCCTTGAAAGGGTGCCCAGATCTCCGGTTTTCCGATAGCTGCGGGGGTCGTTCTAGTTTCCCATGATTACCAGCTCGGAGGCAGAGTGATTACTTCGGAAACCACAAACATCGCGGAAAACGTAGACAAGAAATGCCGTGGTTTTTCCGGGAAGGCCCTTCCGGGAAACCAGCTCCTTTTCTTCTACATCGCACGGAATGAAGTTCCACTTACGATTTTTCCACGCACCTTGGGCGGTGGTAAAGTAAACCCAAGCTTCCGTGATTTCGTCCTTACCCTGAAAAGGGGTCCGGGCAATACGGCTTGAGCGAGAGAGGTAAGCAGGAGCAAAGGGGCGATCATCTTGATCATGCAATACTCTAGAGATAGGCCTTTTCGAGGACAAGGGCTTGGTGACTCTACAGGTGGTAGCCTTAGAGTTGCTTTTCGCTACCAGAGAGGACGATGCCTAGAGGGCAATCTGCGCGAAGATGCAGGAGGGGCGAGGGACGCAAATGTTAATCCTGCAGAAATGCCTTTTGCCTTTCCGAGCGAAAATGAGAGGGGGAAATTCCTTCTATCCGACTAAACACTTTGGAGAAGTGGTCCGAGTTACGGAATCCGGTGCTGGCAGCAATATCCTTTAAAGAGGCCTTCGTTCCGACCATCTGGCGTTTGGCCCGCTCCAGACGAAGGCGGTTAATTTCATCCCCGATGGAGCGGTTGAGAGACTGCCGAAATCGTTTCTCGAGAGATCTTCGGTTGGTATTTACGGCGCTCACAACATCGGGGACTCTGATTCTGTCGTGAGTGTTATCCGCGATGAAACGTAGCGCCTTTGTGACAGCGGGATCGTCGGCTGCCAGGAGGTCAGTGGACTGCCGTGGGAGTAGTTCTGCTGGAGCTACCATGATTGGGTCGGGAGGTGGTTTGACCCCATTCATAAGGCGGTCCAGAAGAGCGGCTGCACGGTAGCCGACCTGCGAGCAATTCATATCGATACTCGTCAGGGAAGGGGGAGGAGCGTTGCAGATTTCTGATTCGTTATATGTCCCAATTATGGCGACCTCTTGCGAGACGTGGAGACCCTTTGAACGGCAGATATCTATCAGGTAGCGACAGAAGACATCATTGCAGACGAGAACGCCAATCGGAAGCTGCCAGCTTTCGATCCATGATCGGATTCCAGTGACGAATGGTTGCCAGCCCCGGGCAGGGCCTTCCATGCTGGTGCGGGAAAACCGATGAGTGGTCAGGTTGCAGTTTTCCCGGCGAGTGACTTTTCTCATGCCCTCTGACTGAAGACGCGAGTCGATGTCGCTACGATATCCGAGATAGGCGAGATGTCGGAATCCTCGTGCCAACAGGTGCTCTGCTGCGAGGACACCGGAGCCCTCAAAATCAGGAAATACGCTTGGAAGTTCTTGGACCGGGGAGTTCAACCAGATATTCACCAACGGGACGTTCTTTTTTCTCGCCGCCTTGGCGATTTCGGGAGTGGCTCGGGCGAGGATCCCGTCAAACGGAATGGGTCCCCTGCTTTCCATGAGGACTCGATCGATGGCGGGTTCAATGGTGCAATGCCATCCGGCGGCATCGGCATATTGATGGCAGCCGGCGTAGCTCTCCTGGTGTCGTTTGAATCCTTGATCCAACTCGAGTGAGATAGCAATTCGTGGACGGAGTGGTGGTTTTTCCATATTACCGAGTGGGAGAGTCTTGGAGAGAAGCGGTAATCCCGTGAGAGCCAACGGTCGGGTCCGATCGCACAGAGAGCATGTCGCAATTAAGCGTAAAATAAACGCAAAAAAGATGATTTCTTTTCTGGTTCTACGGTAGGTTCAAAGACACCGTTCAGGTCATGACTCGAGCCGTATCTCTTCGCCTGATGATAGATCCCCTGAGGAATCGACGGATCGCCTCAGCAGCTGTTGCATTTCTTTCCATTTTGATGGTTAGTCTGCCGGCACGCACTTGGACAAGTGCAGACGGGTCCAAGACTTTCGAGGGCAAGTTACAGGCCTACGACGCGGTGAGTGGAAAAGTTTCCGTGGTCCTCCCTAATGGGAAATCGATCACCTTTCAAAAGGATCTGTTGTCGGAAGATGATATTAGCTTTCTCGGTTCGTCCTCTTCCCTACCGGGCGAGGTGGAAGAGCTTCCTGAGATTTGGCCCGACCCTGATGGGGAAGAGGCGGATATGAGCAGGCCGGTCCAAGTGTATATACTGTTGGGGCAATCCAACATGCTTGGTTTCGGGAAGCCAGACGTTCTCCAGAAAATAGCTCCAGAAAAATATCCATATTTGGTGGATGATGCCGGAGCATGGACGATACGTAAGGATGTCCGAAACGTGCGAGTGATGTGTTCAGGCAATAGTCCTGCCAAGGACTATACCAACGATTGGATGACGATTCAGGGAAACATTGGCCCGGAAATTGGTATTGGTCATGCTCTGGGCCATGTAACAGACGCCCCTGTCATGATTCTCAAGAGCTGTATTGGCAACCGGAGTCTTGGCTGGGACCTTTTGCCCCCTGGAACGGAACCTTGGGAGCACGGCGGAAAGATGCAGCCTGGTTACCGCGGCACCCCGGATGATCCCGGAGGTGACACCGGAGGCGATATGTCTAAAGGATGGTATGCTGGGTGTCAGTATGACGGGGACATTGCGGCAGCTAAGAAGGTGTTAGAGAATCTCGATAAGTATTACCCGGGGGCGAAGGAATACGAAGTTGCCGGTTTTTTCTGGTGGCAAGGGGACAAGGATATGCGGAACGCAGCACATTATGAATCTTACGAGAAGAACTTGGTTCAGCTGATTAAGTCTCTTCGTAAGGACTTTGATGCCCCGAGAGCCAGATTTGTCAGTGCCTCTCTGGGCCAGACTAAAGAGGGATCGGGCAGTGGAGATGGGGTGATTCTCAATGCAATGAAGGCTGTTTCAAAGAGCGACGATCCCGAGCTCGAGGGTCAGGTCGGTTTCGTCTACAGTAACCCACTCTCTAAGGGAGGAGGTTCAAGCGGCCACTATGGAGGGAATCCTGAAACCTATATGAACGTAGGTGAGGCGATGGGAAAGGTGATGGTTGATTTGTTTAACCAAGCTCCTTGACGGCAAGGTGCTCATGAAAGTATCCAGAATTCTGACGATGATCGTGACTTCAACCGTCACGAGCGCAACTGCTGAGCCCGTCAAGTTGCCGGGAATCGAGGTGGATCCTGTAGGTCGCTGTGTGACAGTTGATTCCACGATCTGTCTGAGGGAAGGACTCTTGGAACTCGTAGCGTGTGCCAAGGGAGGAAAGGAGCATGAATCTCTTCTCTCGATGGAGGCGAGGCCTTTGCACGTGCATACCGCTCTTCTCCTGCTGGGGCTCGAGTCTGGTAATCCTGCCCTGATGGAACGCGTGGAAGGCGGGGAGGAGCAATGGCGGCATCTTCCTCCTTCCGGAGATCTGGTAGAGGTCTTCCTCGCATGGAGAGGTAAGGACGATGAGCTAATCGAAAAACCGGTTAGCGAATTCATCGTTCGTGTTAGTGACAGGGTTGATGGAGATGGGGCCGTCGAGGAACGGCTTCCCACTCATGCCTTTCTCTTTGCGGGCTCCCGGGTGGTTGATAACGGGGGCGGTCCACGGGTCTACCAGGGAGACCGGAGTGGGAACCTAATTTCGCTAGCGACTTTTGGAGATGAATTACTCTGCCTGCAAGGTGTGCACTCCCGGGAAAATCGGGCTCTTCTCTGGGAAATTAATACCAAGGCCCTGCCGCCCTCAGGGACTAAAGTCACGGTGCGGCTCCGCCCCGCTAAGAGTCCGGGGGCGACGTTCAAACAACCCGAAAGAAAGAAAAAATGAGATGCCAGCTTCGAGGCAATTATAGTGTGTCCGCTGCTATACTTCTTCTGTTTTCCGACTTGGCAGGGGCGCAATCTTTCTACGAGAAGCCGCATGGACTGTTCTCCACCCGGCCGGGGGAGAAGAAGTCCCTTCAGACCATTAAGCGTTTTGGTCCGGTGGGGATGGGAATTGATCTTCTCCAACCAGCATTCGTCATGCGGATCAGCAATATCGAGGAAGGTTCCCCGGCTGCATCAACGGGTAAGTTGAAGGCCGGTCAGGTTATTGAATCCATCAACGGCAAGCAGCTTTCCGGGATTGATCCCCGGATCCATCTGGGCGAGCTTCTTGCCGAGGCCGAAGCCGCCGATGGTGTTCTCCGGTTTGAGATCAAGGGGTTGGATGTTCCGGTCAGCGTGAAGATTCCGGTGCTGGGGGCCTACAGCAGGACCTGGCCCCTGAACTGTCCAAAGTCGGACAGGATCGTTCGGCAGGTGGCAGATTACCTGTCTCGTCCAGATACCCAGAAGGGGCTGGCCGACATTGGCATGCTCTTTCTTCTTTCCACCGGGGATAACAGGGATCTGGAGGTCGTCAGAGAATGGGCCCGGAAGGCCTCGGCTCATAGGTATCCCTGGTATGTCGGTTACGGAGGCATCGGGCTTGCGGAGTGCTACCTGAGAACGGGCGACCCTGAGATTTTGGCCAAGGTGCAGGAGTGGGTCGACAGTGCAGCAAGGACCCAGCACAATGATGCCTGGGCCGGCCGTGGTTCAGCGCTCACGGGCTACGGGCAGGGGCACCTGAATGCAGCGGGAACACACGTTTTGACCTTCCTGCTGCTCGCCAAGGAATGTGGGGCTAAGGTGCCGGACGAGACATTGCACGGGGCCCTCCGCCATTTCTTTCGCTATGCTGGCAGGGGAAACAACCCCTATGGAGATGACCGGCCCTATACTGGATTCGTTGACAACGGGAAGAATGGAAAACTGGCGATCGCCATGGCAGCAGCGGCGGCTCTCGCTTTCGGAGGAGAGCAATCGGTTTACGCCCGGGCTCGTGATGTCTGTGCCATCCAGAGTTTCTACACCACGACTTTCATGCTGCATGGACATACCGGAGGGGGCATCGGTGAAATCTGGCGCAGTGCTGCCATGGGTCTCCTGTATGATAAAGGGCCGCAGCACTACCGGGAATTCATGGATAATCGGAAGTGGCATTATGATCTGTCCCGCAGGTTCGACGGCTCTTTTGGAATCCTGGGAGGAGGGGGTTACGACAAGGAACAGTGGGGCGTAGCCTATCCTCTGGCCTATACCATGCCGAGGAAGACTCTCCGCATCACCGGTGCGCCTCCAACCAAGTTTTCCAAGCGCTATCAGCTCCCGGCGCGACCATGGGGAACTGCGGCTGATGATGCTTTTGTCAGGCGGGAACCAGTGCGTGGGGAGAATGATAAACAATACGATTTTTCCTCTGAGACTCTGGCCCGCGACTCCAGTCTTCATTTTCTTCGTCGCTTTCATGACTCCAATGAGCCGGATGACGAGGAGATTCGGAAATACATGCATCACCATGACTTCAATATCCGCAATATTGCCGCACATAAGGCATTGGGGATGGCGAGTGGCTATCTTGGCCGACGCACGGGTAGCGGCAAGGTGAGGAATAACCTGGTGATGGAGTTTTTGCAGCACGGCGACCCGAGGGTACGGCGAGCGATATTTGGAGCCCTCCTATCCCGGACTGACGCAGTGACTCCGGAGATTTATGAGCTGACGATCCGGGCCGTGAGGAACCCTGAGGAGTCTTGGTTCATCAAGGACTCTGCTATTCAGCTTCTGGGACGAGGCTCAGTTGACCAGATTGTGGACCTGGTTGACCTCCTGCTGCCCTATCTGAGGCATGAGGAAGCGTGGTTGAGGAATGCGGCCCTGACGGCATTGACGCCTGTTGCAGCCGATGAGCGCTGCTTTGAGAAGGTGCTCCCCGCGATGGGGGAACTGGTCAGGACCAACCAGAGGGTCTCGGTGACCCATGGGTTCGCCCCACTCATTCGTGCCAAAATCAAGGCAGCCGGGCCTAAAGTGCAGGAACTGGCAACCAAGACCTTGAAGGAAACTTTCACTGGGTTTGCGGGAAGGAAGGTAAGTCCAGCCGGCCAGAATCTGAAACCCACCTATGACTACCACCTTGAGGCCATTGCGGCCTCCCTCGCCGATGTTCCGGGGGGCATGGATGTGTTGTATGAGATTGCCAAGAAAAGGCACCCCGAGGAGATCCTTCCTTATAAGGAGATCTTCCTCTCTGCCGATGCCAGCACCTTTGGGCCCAAGCTCAAAAAAGCGATCATCCCTATAATCATGGATGAACTTATTCCGGAGTTTGTTGGGAGAAACAGGAAGAGATTGGTGCCCCTCGCAAGAGGTGAAGTGCAGTCTGCCTGGCCCGGGGGGCGGGGAGAACCTGTTGATGAACTTGTGGCTCTTTATGAGCGCGCCGGACACCGGGGATATGGGTGGCGTATGTTTGCGGACCTCCGGAACGCACAGTGGGATTATCACAGCTTTGATCCGATGGCTGTCGAACAAGTGCCCTTCGACCAGTTGATTTCCCGTTACCGCGAAATTACCCTGCCGAAGGGGATGGGGAATTATTACGCTGCCGGATTTGAACCAAAGACAATCGGCTGGAGGAAAGGGAAAAGCCCCTTTGGTAGTGACAACGGAAAGCTGCCTGAGCGACCGATTACCAAATGTGGGCCACATTGTCTCGGGCCGGGGTGTTATGGAGCGACCAAGGTAAATACCTTGTGGGAGAAGGAAGTGTTACTGCTCCGGGGAACCTTTAAAGTTCCTCCCCTAAAGGATGGTCATCGTTATCGCTTACGGGTGAATACCGGGGATCATGTCGGTTCAGGCGGCGGACACCTCATCTACCTCAACGGGAAGCCCTTGGTAGAATCCAAGCAGGGGGGAGGTCGTGGCTCAGGAGGTCGCCCCAAAGGAGCCTATATCACGAAAGAATTCCGGAAGGATTTCGAGAAAGGGGAGGTGACCTTCGCGGTGAAGACCTTCATCCGCTACAACGCGAAGTACAGCACGAAGCCGACCAGCAAGACTCCACAGGGAAAGTTCAGTCTGCACCTGGAAGAGCAGAAGCTTCCCCCAATGGGATCCGATCTCGTGACCAGGTCAGCCAAGGTGGTTGCGATGCAGTCCTCGGATTGGCAGGCACAGCTCAATCCGGAGGATGCATCACAGGATCCGGATAGCTTCCTCTTTCGATGGAATGGTACGTTCGTTCCCCATCCGAAGGTGCATGGTGACTGGCAGCTTATCGCACAGGTCTCGGAAATCCCTGAGTTTGAGCCTTCCGGCAAACCAGCAGGGCTACGGAATCCACCGTTCACTACCATGTCTTTCAAGAACGAGGGAGTTACTGGAGATCCAACTTGGGTCTGGTCTGGAGATACCCTGATGGACCTGAACCGCTACCAAGCCCTTAAAATTGTTCCCAAAACACTCAGTAACAGGGACTACCTGTTCGTGGAAGCGGGAGGGTTCAGTAGTCGCCACAAACCCGAATGGAAGAGTCCGTGGCTCGTTCTTGTTCGTCGTTAAGGAAAAATAACGACCTCGTTGTAAGAGTAGAAGATCCCTCACAGTAAGCCCCCCTGACAACTTCACACAGACATGAAAGCCACGATCGTGCCGGTTCTATTTCTCTCTCTGGCCTGTTCCTCGATCGGAGCAAAGGAGATTCAGCTCGCAGCACCTTTTACCGACAACATGATCCTGCAGCGAGAACGCGCGGTGCCAGTCTGGGGTTCCGATGCCCCGGGAAGCGAAGTGACCGTTGAATTTGCGGGGCAGGTCAAGGCTGCCAAGGCTGATGACAAAGGGGACTGGATGCTCAGGTTGGACCCCCTCGAAGCATCGCTCACCGAGCGGGTTTTCAGAGTGCGGAACAACCGAGGGCAATCTCATGATCTCAAGGGAGTGCTGGTCGGTGAAGTGTGGTTCTCGTCTGGTCAGTCGAACATGGTCTGGACCGCCGGAAAAAGCATGTGTCGTGATCTTGCCAGTGACCTCTCCCGGGCAGAGAAGGAGGTTCCAATCAGGGAGATCAATATCAATACTGTCTCAGCCCTCTATCCTCAGAAAAAAGCAACTTCTGAGCAGGGATGGAAAAAGGTAAAGGAGGCGGGGGGGTTTTCCGCTCTCTCGTTGTCTTTTGCCCACGAGCTCTATCGGGAGTTACAGGTTCCCATCGGGATCCTTCTCAGTGCTCATAGCAACACGAGGATTGAGGCCTTTACCCAGCGACAGGCAATTGAATCTCACCCTGGTCTTAGTGATGATAAAAACCTTATTCACGACGCAGACCCTCTTACCGAACAAGGACGCAGGGCCTTTGAGCAGTATTACGCTGACCTGGAGGCATGGCAGGAGATCGCTGGAAACGCAGCGGAACGAGGAGGGAAGGCGCCTGGTCGGCCCAATCTGCCGGGAATAGCGGGCATGTGGAGGGGGCCCTCCCAGTTCTTCAATGGGAAGATCGCTCCGGTGATTCCCTATGCGATTCGGGGTGCCATCTGGTGTCAGGGTACGAGTAATAGCGGAGATGGCAGGGTTTATGCGTCGAGAATGGAAGCGCTCGTCAGGGGTTGGCGCGATGCCTGGGGAATGCCCGAAATGCCGTTCTATTTCACCCAGATGCAATGTTACGGTTCTCCTGATCCCGAAAATGTTGGGTTTGCGGATATCAGGCAGGTTCAGCACCTGTTCTTCATGAACAACCGGGAAAACGTAGGGATGGTTGTGCAATCTGACCTGAATTCGGCTAATCCGGGTGGAATTCACTATTTCAACAAGCTGCATCCGGGAATGCGCATGGCGCGCTGGGCGCTCGCGAAGGATTACGGCAAGGATGTCGCCTTTACGGGGCCGATCTACAGTGGATATGAAGTCCGGGGAGGCAAGGTGGTGGTCTCTTTCGAGCGGGGAAGTCTTTTCGGTGGCTTGATGGTGGGGAGTAAGGGGTCAGGCCGTGATTACCGTGAACCGGGAAAATACATCGAGCCAGCAAGGCCGGCTCCGGAGGACGCACTTAATCACTTCCGGCTTTGTGGAAAGGATCGAAAATGGCACCCGGCAGATGCTAGGATTGTGGGAGACGTGGTAGAGGTAACCTCCGGAAAGGTGCCTTCCCCCGTTGGAGTTCAATATGCCTACAGCGCGGTTCCCGAGAATTCGAACCTGTACAACAGGGCAGGGTTGCCCGCAACGCCCTTCGCCGCGATTGACGGTAAGTTCATCTTTGAGGAGGACGACCTCGAAAAAGCGGCTGCCCTGAAGGCAAAGTATGCGCGCTGGACGGACCCCGACTACCCTATTCTGCAGGTGGCGGAGTATTACCGGGATGGAGTCATTCTGCAGCGAAATCATCCGATCAAGATCTGGGGGCACGTGAACAAGGGCGTGAAGGTTACCGTCAGTCTGGATGGAGTTACCCAAACAGTCTCACCCAACGACTTGGAGCAGTGGACTGTGAGCTTCCCTCCACGCAAGGCCTCGGCTGAGCCGATCACGCTTGAGATCACCTCCAGTCATGGCTTCAATCGCACGGTCAGGGATATTCTTGTGGGGGACGTCTGGTATCTGACGGGCAGCACGCTCCTGTCCACCGAGTGGCCTTACGACAGGCGCGCCAAGGAGATCGTGATGCCAGAGACGATGCCTCTGGTGAGGGAGTTTTGCAGAAAGACAAAGGCCAGTAGTTTCCCTACTCCGAGAAAGCGCCGTTTCGAGACAGGTAGCGGTAAATACCGCTCCCATTGGCTGGCGGCCGATTACTCTAAGGAAGGCAGCGGAGTCACCATGTTTGCCTATGAGTTCGCCAAGGCCCTCAAGCGTCCTAGCATCCCACAGGGGTTTATCACGATGTCATCCGGACAGGGAGGACGTAATCGTCAGCTTGCGTCTCCTTTGTCGTGGACTTCCTTTCGAGGGGTGAAGGATCTGGATAGCCCGGCTTTCCGGGCTCGTCTCAACGAGTTGTTTCTTCAATATCCGAATTCCGCAGTAGCGCGGAAAGCGGCGGCTGAACATATCGCGGAGGTTAAAAAATT
>NZAC01000036.1 GCA_002686085.1 Roseibacillus sp.
CAAACACGTTGTCGAACGGGAACCTGCCGGGAGTGGTAATGGTGAAGGCAGTCGCCTGGTTCTGCGGGCAGCAATTGTGCTGCGCGGTCACCTGTCCATCCACGGTGTCCATGATGAAGTAGTTGGTGTCATCACCACCGAGGTGGATGGTGTAGGTGCCTGGAGCGAAGCTCGACATATCGAGGTAGCCGTTGATCCGCACGGTGAAGTTGTCACCACCGCCGCCAACGGTATTCCAGTTGTCGTTGCGGTTCGAGATGGCGTTACCGCCGCCGCCGTGACTGGCCCATGGGACAATCGCGTCGAAGGAGGAGTTCGGGGTGGGGTTGCCAGAAACGTGGGCGTTGTAGTTGCCCTCGGCCCGGTTGTTGAAAATCACACCGCCGTTGTAGTTGTTCTTCTGGAAGTTGAGGCCAGTCTGGGTCAGGTCCGGAAGGTAGCCATTCGGAACGCCCTCATCGATTGGCACGAAGGAGGGCTGCACCACTGCAATCACAGGTGTGCTGTTCTCGTCGTTCGGATCAGTGTTTGAGGTGACTTCCCAACTATCGGTGGCGCCGTCGCCATCGGAGTCCAACGCGAGTGGGTCAGTGCCGGTATCATTGGCATCCACAAAAGTGCCAGTTCCGGTTTCTACACCATCTAGAAGGCCGTCACCATCAGTGTCCGGGTTAGCTGGGTCAGTGCCGGCAGCCTTTTCTGCGCCATCGTTGGAGCCGTCGTTATCGGCGTCCGCTTCGGTCGGATCGGTCCCGTCCACATACTCGTCGGGATCGTTCACGCCGTCTGCGTCAAAGTCGCCTGCGCCTAGTTGGGTCAGGTCACCGGGGAAGTAAATCTCCTCGATTGCGTCAGGGATGTTGTCTTCATCAGTATCAATACTCAGGTCGACTGCGTTGAGGTAAACGCCCCAGCTCTCGCCGTTGGCGTCAGTATCGAAGACTGCGGGTGCGCCACTGCTCGCTCCGAAGGATGGGGTATAGCCGATACCTCCGAAATCGGTAACGGTTACTGAAGTGCCATTGAAGTAACCGAAGCCGATGTCGGCTGCGGACTGTGCACCGCCGCCTCCCTCGGTCATCCAGATGTTGGCGTTGAACCATCCACCTGCTCCGAAGTCGTAGTTTCCGTAAGTACGCGTGTTCCAACTGCCATTGGAGTGCTCCTGGGAAGCTCCAGTCTCGGTGAGGTCGTTGGACCCAGCAATCGGGGTGGCGACCACCTTGACCTTGTCATCAAAGTTCTCGGTGAAGGAGAAGACTCCATCTTCATCGTAGAACTGCATGACGAAGGCGAGATCGAAGTTGTCACCGCCAAGAGTGATCGGAGCCGATCCTGGTTCACGGTCCACATCAATGAATGGAGAGATGATGGATCCGTCATCGATTTCTCCAAAGGGAGCTTGGAGGTCGACGTTGCCGGGCAGCGCTCCGCTGAAGTCCGGTCCAGCGTTATCAGTTCTGCGATAGAGGACTCGCTCAGGCGTGTGTTGCGCGAGCAAGGGTGTTGCCATTAGGACCGCGCAAAAGAACGCGGCGAGTACGTTGTGTACCTTCATTGATGTATGTGGATTGGGTTGTTTTTTGGGTTTTGGCGAGATGTTGTTAGATAGCGTTGAGCTCCCAAGCATCTAGCCGCACTTCAAGAACTACCCTGCAGTTTTGGCAGCTAACCCAAATGGGTGCAATGGAATTGTAGACCGTATGAGTAAACTATTAAGATGTCTTAAATAATAGAACTCGAGCGATGCTTTCCTATTGTTCGAGAGTCTGCTGGGCCTTCCGCAGCGAGAAGACTCCTGTCTCTCACACTGAGTGAATTACGTGATCCCGAGAGGAGCTTTCGATCGGGAGCAGGGTGCGGCTGTGGGGTGAAGCGGTCTCCGCGGGCCTCACCCACAGGTGACAGTTTTTAACCATCTTTTCCCATCTAGTGGTCCGTAGATACGGCGCCAAGGGCTGTCAGGCGGCTTGGTTTGCCGGGCTACCGCTGGCGTTGAATCTTGAAATATTAGCAGAGAGGTTCTCAGAGGCGCTGGCTCATCTGGAGCAGGGTTTGTCTGCTGCGCTCGTCGATACCCTCGGCTTGAAGCCCACGAGTGACGACGTCGCGGGCTGCGTTCACGTTGCGTAGGGCGAGGTAGACTTTCGCGAGGTTGGTGTAGGCAGCGCCGTCGCTGGGCCGGAGCTCGATAAGGCGGCTAAGGTGGATTTCGGCCTGGCCGAAATTCCTCGCGCGCAAATACCCCATCGAAAGGTAATTGTGAGCGTCCGGGTCATCAGGCTCGAGCGTATGGTATTCCTGAAAGAGAGTCATCGCCTCGGCGGTTTGCTGCTCCTTCATCAGTTGCTTCCCGAGATTGAAACGCGGCGAGGAGAACTCGGGCTCCAGTTGACACGCCTCGCTCCAGAGACGCTTTGCTTCAGGAATATTGCCCTCCTTCATTCTAATGGCTGCGAGAGAATTCCGAGACTTGGCATCACGGTCATCGCGCTTGACGGCTTCCTGAAAAAGTCTCGCCGCGTTCTTCAAATCCTTCTTGAGCATGTAGCTCTGGGCGATGGTAGTTATGATGTGATTCTTCTGTCCTGAAATCGACTCGTCTTGGAGCTGTAGAATGAAAGCTCGCTCGGCTTCAAGCGGGAGTTGGTTCTCAAGGTAACCCTTGATCAATACTGAGGGCTTGGGTCCCTGAGGAGCCTTGAGCCAGACTCCGTCGAAGCGTCGAATTTCCGAGAACAGTTTATCTTTAGGAATGGAAAGAGCCTTCAAGTGAGACACAACATCGGAGAGCTCAAGTTTACCGCGATAGACCGCCGCGAGGTGGCCATCCTTATCCAGAAGGAAAGAGGTGGGAACGCCAAGGTGGTAGGGGCTGTAGAAGAGGTGCCGGTGAAGCACGAGCATGCTCTCGATGACTTCCGCCGGAGTGAAGCCGGCAGGGAACGGAAATCCGGTCTTGGCAATCACTCGGGCAGCTTCATCGGGATCCTCGTCAGGGGCAGGTTCGGCAGTGGTGGCGAGGATTTCGATTCCAAGGTCGTTTAGTTTATCCGCTTGCTCTTTAAGCATGGAGAGCTCCTCGAAACACATGTCACAGGAAGGATGCCAGAGAAGAAGGAGAGTGGGCTTTCCGGTGCCAGCGCCAGCCTTCGTTCTGCCGGTTGCGAGATCCTTGTAACGGATCTGGGGAAAGAGCTGGCGAGTCTGGAGCAGGATGCTGTTGGGCCCTTCAGGTTTTGGGGTGCGCTCCTCTTCCTTTACGGTGGCTTGTTCCGGGGTCTGGAAGAGGCCCTTTCGAGGATCAGTAATAGAGGCCTTGCCAGTTCCCTCGACCAAGAGATGGAACTTATTTTTCTGTACATTAGAGAAGGTCTCAGTCGCGAAAGTTGGTCCGGGCCACCGGACTGACACGGATGTGATCTTCGCATTCTTTCCGAGGCCGAAATGCAGGCGCTTCGAGGATTGACTTTGAAAACCTTCGCCGAGCCGGACGGTGCGGGTAAGGGGAGATTGCTCTTCTCCCTCGAGCAGGACCGTGACTCGAGCCCCGGCGGCGTCGCGATTGGACTTTGTGCCTTGTAGGTTCATGGCCAGGAAGTCTCCGGCCTTGGAGCCCCAGCGGTTTTCAAATACCTGCACGGTGGGAGCTGTACGGTTACTGACCCATGCGTCGAGGTCGCCGTCAGCATCCCAATCGGTCAGGCAGAGCCCGCGGCCATCGTTGTCCTGATCGATGCCGGATATGGCGGAGATGTCGGCAAAGCGACGGGACGCGCTGCCCGTGTTCAGAAAGAGGGCATTCTTCTCGCGGCCACTGAGGGAACGACCTTCGCGCAGGTAGATCTCCAGTTGGTTACGAGCGGAACTCTTCGTTCCTGAATCCGGCAGAACCTGCCGCCAGTAGAAACTTCACAAGTCGTCGACGGTGGGCCCGGTCACATAACCGTTCATCGCCATCAGGTCGAGATCTCCACTGTTGTCAAAGTCCGCGAAGAGAGTTCCCCACGTCCATTGCGTGTTGACCATGCCGGCCTGGGCGCTCCGCTCATCGAACGTTGCTCCGTCTTTGCTGACCAACAGGGTGTTTCCGCGGGCCAGGTAGGCGATGCGATCGACCTCCAGTCCTTCGGCCAAGTCCTTCTCAAATTGGGGTTGGGCAGTGATGCGATTTCCTGCGGCGGAGAACATGTTGGAGATGCAGGCATCCATGAAGCCATCCCGGTTGATGTCTCCCCACGTAATAGACATTCCGAAGGAGGGGTCGTCGGCGCCCATTTCGGCGGCAACCTGGGTGAACTTGCCATTGTTGTTCAGGTAAAGGGAATTGGGGCCGAAATCGTTGGCTACGTAAAGATCGACATCGTTATCATTATCGAAGTCTTCCCAGGAAGCGGCGAGGCTCAGGCGGGTGGCATCCGCATCCATACCCGTCGACTTGGTTACGTCATCAAATTTGAAATTGCCCACGTTGCGATAAAGCCGGTTAGCGCCACCGTCGAGAGCGTTGTAAACAGCGTCGGACAGGGTGACAGTCTCATCTCCCACGCTGCTGAGGTAGTTGCAGACGTAGAGGTCAATTAGTCCGTCGCCATCGTAGTCGGCTGCAGCCAGGGAAGAGGTGTCGGCCTGAGGGACATCGAGGACTCGCTTGAAATTCATTCCTGAGCCATCGGTATTTTCATGGATGGCCATACGCTCGCGAGTGCCAACCACAAGGTCCTGATCTCCATCGTTATCAAAGTCCGCAAAGAGGGCGACGGTGGTCTCGTCCAACCAGTTGAGTCCCGAATTCGCGGCGACCTCTTTCAGGCTTCCATCGGGTTGAGAGAGGAACAACATATTAGGAAGGTCACGGTATTGGGGCAGGTAGATATCATCGATGCCGTCACCGTTTGCGTCTCCCAGCGCCAGACCAATCAGTCCCCGTCCATTCTGGTAGAGTCCCCGGACGGAGAGTTCATTCGCGCCCCAATGGATCAGGCCGCCGCGAGGCAGGCGTTCGATGAGCTCCTCAGTACGATCGCTAAAGAGGGTCTGGCCTTGTCCTGTTGAAGCGAGATCCGGAGAGTTCGTCAGGTTAACCTCCTCGAAGTCGTCAGGTCGAATCGACTCAATCAGGTAACTCGAAGATGTCTCATCATAGATCCAGTCGATTACCCAGGTGGCATTTTGGACCAGTTCTCGGGACGGGCTTGATGCTCTGGCCTTGTAGAGGACAGTAGATGAAGAGGTCGTTGTTCCAGTAGCGGGAGGACGAACGCGGAACTGTTTAAACCGAATTGACACATTGCCCCCGTTTTCGTGGAGAGGGCGGGTCAGGTCCTTAAGCTGATCAGGCAGGGGGAGATCATCGGCGGTTGCAGGGGAGGAGGCTCTTAGCACTTTCATTCCCTCGTTTTCGAAAATCGTGGCGAGATTTTCTGGGCGCAGAACCGTTGCCCTGGCGCTGGGAGAGAGGATTGACGGTGGGGTATTGACGGAGAGGGATTCGGCCAGCACTTTCAATTGTGCGGTGGTTTCTCCATGGAAAGCCTCGCTGTTCCACCCGTCATTGGTGGGATCAAACTCACGCTCCCGCTGTTCAAATTCCTGCTGCTCCCGATTACTTGCTACCCTGAAGGTGAAGGGAGCATTAGGATTCTTTTCCAACTGGGTTTGCTCGCCCTGAGTTTTTTCGGGAGACTTCTCCGAGCAACTCGACACCAGAAGGACGAGAATGCAGCCGAGATCACGGAGCATTCGTCGGGCCTCCCTGCCAACAGTTGGTTGAGTCATCTTCATGGGTTTGAAGTCCAAGATTCAGACTAACACGTATGGGGTATCCATGGCAAGGCGGCAAATAGAGGCACAAAGGGTAAGAAGGTGGCCGCGAGACGCCGGTTGCGCTTGGGGGCCTCTCTAGTTCACAGGGGTAAAACACGGAGGAGCCCCTCTTTGCTTGGCCGGGATGATTTCTCAGCTACCGAGTGGGCCGGAGGAGTACGCTGAGCCGCCCGATTGAGAATCCAGCGAGCAAATACTTCCAATCTTCGACGCGATCATGCGCCAAAGTCTTTGGTCCGCGTTTGCAAGATCAAGCTCCGCTACCTCCTCACAGCCTACCCATCGTATGGAAGTATGCTCGAGGGCGGTCGGGTCTGGAGAGCCAGGGGAGAGGTGACAGGAGAATGCATGGAGGTTGATCGATAGGTGCGGGTAATGATGCTCGACCGAAGCCAGAGCCTCATCAATTCCGATACTGCACTGGAGCTCCTCGACAATTTCTCGTTTCAGAGCAGCCTCGAGATTCTCTCCCCTCTCGACCTTGCCTCCGGGAAATTCCCAAGATCCGGCCAAGTGATTCCCTGGAGCACGCTGACAGACCAGAACCCTGTGATTCCGGATGAGCACGGCACAAACCACTTCCAGCACGGAAGACCAATAGCACATGACTTCTGCGGCGGGCAAGGATCTCGGAAAGATGATCATTGCCGCTGCTCCACCGGCCATTAGGATTGAGGGATACCTTGGTGTCGGAAAAACGATGTGGACTTGTAATACTCTTGCTCTTCTCGGGGCCTTCTTCCTGATCCAAGGATTCGCGGCAGGTGCTCCAAAGCATTTAGAGTTGGGCTTCCCGCAGCTGTCCAAGCGAGTGCAGGTTGTGCTTCCAGAAAACTATTCTCCGGAGCGAAAGTGGCCGGCTGTATTTTATTATCACGCAACCGGGGGTAAGCCGACAACCAGCTTCATGCAGGCCCATACGAGAAACCGTGACTGGATCGTTGTTGGAATGACCTACACTCAGGAAGGCCGCTTGCCAGCCACAGCCGAGTATCTGGAGAAGGAGTTCATTATTCTAGCCTCCACCCGAAGGCATCTTGCGGCAAAGTGGGACCTTGATCCCAGGCGGTGTTACGTTGGGGGTTTTAGCAAAGGCGGATGGATGGCGGGTTTCCTGCTGCAGTATGACCCCACTCTTGCCGGGGGCATCATTCTTGGAGCGGGTCATCAGTTTCTCATCAGAGATCCGAAGAGGTTTCGTCAGCCGAAGTCTCTTTTCGTTGGCGTAGGCCGGATGGATGAGAATTACCCCTTCGCTTTGAGGTCCGTTGTCCACTACAGATCCCTCGGAGCGAGGGTGATGATGAAAGAATGGAATGGTCTTGGGCACGCATTGCCCGAGGGAGAGTCTAGAGCCCTGACGCAATGGATGGGCCTCGAGGCCCATCCGGCAGTTGATTACAAGAAGGAGGTGAGAGGCTGGTTGGTGAAGCGCCTGGACCAGATTCAGGGGTTGCCAGACCTTGTCGATCAATGGACAGCCATCCGCGATCTTGAAAGAATGCCATTTTTCCGCATGGCGGCAGCGGATGACAAGGCGAGGGTAGCCGTTCTCCGAAGTGCTCTGGAGGGAGGAGTTCGAGTGGGCGCTGAGGCAAAGGCCCTGACAGCCCATCAGGGTTTGCTGCGGCGTGAGGCCAAGGGGCATTCGCTGTCTGGATGCCAGAGACTCGCCACGGAGTATCTAGCGCTGAGCGAGAACCATGCTGGAACCAGACAGGCCGAGATTGCCCTCGGTGATCATGAGCGAATGAAAAAGCTGATTCTTCATCTCAGGACGCAGAGAAAAATGGAAGCGGAGTTAAAGGCCAAGGGCGAGGCTGGGAAAGATGGAGTGCTGGGCAATGACCCCTTCAAGGGCGAGAGGGAGGAGCGCCGTCCGATCCCCGATAACCCTCTTTTGCGAAGATGAGAAATGGGCTCAGTCCGCCCTGGGGCGGCGAGGGTGTAAATCCCTGCAGGCCCTCATCTTCCCTCGGGAAGACGTTCGGCCAGTCTGGAGGGTAGACCTGCGTTGAGAATTTTCTGCTGAGTTGTGGCAAGGTCATACTCAACGCGACGAAAGTGGATCAGCTTTTTCCCGGTATCGTAAATGACGTAACAGGCTCGCGGGTCTCCATCGCGAGGCTGCCCTACCGAGCCGATGTTGACGAAATACTTCAGGTTCTTCTCGATCTCAACCAGCTCCGCAGCTTCCTCCCGAACTTTGGTGCCCCGTACAAAGACGCGGGGCACATGGGTATGGCCATGAAAACAGATGTCCGTAAACTGATAGGAAAAGTTCGACATGGCGTCGAACTTGTTGGTCACGTAGCCCCAGACCTGAGGTTGGTCCAAAGTAGAGTGGACAATGGTGAAGTCTGAAACCTGTCGAACCATTCGGAGGCTTCGCAGCCATTGTCGTTGTTCCTCGGAAAGTTGGTCCCTGGTCCATTCGAGGGCCGTGGCAGCGATGGGGTTCATCGACTTGAGTGAGTGGTCGCCGCTTGCGTCCTCGTCGTGATTGCCTTTGACGGAAGGGCACTCCATCGACTTGATTAGCTCGAGACACTCCCCGGGATTTGCGTTGTAGCCGACGATGTCTCCAAGACACACCCGCTGCTCACATCCCTGCGAAGTCGCATCCTCAATGACGGCATTAAGTGCCTCAAGGTTTGCGTGGATATCTCCAAAGAGTGCAATGCGCATGGTCTTGTCACCACTGAGCGGGGAGGAAGAGATAGAAACGGGTTGGGGAGCTGTCGAGTGAAAGCTTTGAGGTGCCTCGTATTGTAAGGAGGGGGCTTATCGTTCTGCCTCAGTCACTCTCAAGTGGGTTCGGAAGGCGTCGCGAGGTCGGTCCATCCAGATGCTACGCCATTTTTTTTCACGTGGCTCTCCAGTCCGGGGGTTAATCGGGTGAGGCTTCCGGGTGAAGGGATCATACGAAAAGGTTTTCTCGGGTGGAAACGCGAGGGGGTGGAGATGTTTGGGAACCTCGAATTCTGAGCACAGTTTATCGATGGCTTCGTCAACTCCGTCCATGGGGAATCCCTCGAACTGCCGGAACCAGTAGTCGGTTAGCTTTTGTAGTGCATACCGGGGAGAACCAAGAATCTCCTCCATTGAATAGGTCTCTTCGCCTGCCCACGATTGCAAGGCAAAGAAGATCGTCTGCGGTGTGTTGTAGCGCCGGTTGACTTCGGACTCCCACATGTCCCGGCATTGTTTCCACGCCTCTTCCTTGCGGACTGGAATACGCGCAAGAGAATAGACGTAGCTCCGCTGAAGACGTGGCGCTCCGCTCTCGGAATATCCTTGCGAGAAGCATTCGACTGCACGCTCGAGGTTCTGGGGGCGCCAGCTTGTGCTAAGGGCATTGCCGAGAAGCTGGCAAAGGCGCCAGTCCGTAGGGTTCTGTGCGACTCCCCGCTCCAGAAATGCGATGCCCTTTTCAAAGAATTCCTTTTGCTTCCGGCTTCGCCGCCCCTTGCTCAGGCCCGGCTTGTCGGAATAGTCAGCGTAGGCGTTACTGTAGAGATGCCAGCTTCCTGTATCCCAGTAGTAGCGCAAACGTGGTTGCAGGGACACAATTGTCTCGTAGCTCCTCTCGAGTTCGTGCCAATCCTGCTCTTCCCAGTGGGTGTGCGCCTGAATGTTCAGCATGGCGGCAATGAGAGGGCGAAGCCCTCCCAGCGCAATGGCGAGAGCGGTCTGACCCAGCTCCTCGCGAGTGTCCATTTCAATGGAAGGTGGCAGCAGGTTTCTCTCCTCCATGTTCTCGGAGAGGCGGTCGTCAAAGGGACGGCGAGCAAAGCCAGTCAGGACAATAACTGCCAGAACCACGGAGAGATTGCGGAGGGTGTTCACTGGATTCCGGGTGCGTATAAGAAAGCGCTGCTAGATTTCCTTCCGGCTGAACACGAACCAGCTGAGGATGACATAGAGGCCCACATATAAGACGGTGGAGATGGCCAAACTCCCGAGAATGTCGGGGGGAAGAGTTTGTCCGGTGAGAACTTCGTCGACTATTTTGAAAGGGCGATAATCCGGGACTGCGACGAAGATCGCCTTTACGGCCAGCATCCCGATATTTCCCTCGCCGGGACTGGAAGATCCCTGCAGCTGGTCGAGGCCATCAGCAATAAAGTTTCCAATGAAATACGTCAGGACCGAGATCACTACGGTAAACAACGTGCTACTCGAAAACGTAGAAATTAGCAGGGCCAATGCGGCAATGATGGCAGCCTCGAAAAAGAGAATCAGGATCGCTCCCTGTAAGCTCCAGGTGACTCCATGACTGAGAAGTTCTGCCCGCTCTGCCAAGCGATCGTCTTGCGTCCATTGGCCTTGCTCTACGAGGATTTGGGAGACCTTGTCGAATTCGATCAGAATTGCCTGAGTGCGAACCCAAACTACGCCATCGAGCAGAAGGGTCATGACGAGGAGACCAGAGAAAACGAGAAGAAGAACACCAATGAGTTTTCCCAGAAGATAATCAAGCCGGGGGACCGGTTTGGCCAGAAGGGTGTAGAGAGTGCGATCCTCCATGTCGCGGGGAATGAGCAGGGCGGTTGCCACGATGCCAATAATGAGAGCGAAGAGCTTCATTGTGCCGACAAGTGGAGCCTTGAGGATGCGGAGCTCTTCACCGCCAACGCCACTCAAGCTCTCCGGGCCCGCGTTGTAGGGGAGCTTAAATACGTTCAAGCCGAGCCAGATGAGGACAAAGATAAGCAGGAAGTAGAAAATCTTCATGCGTACCAGATGCGTGAAGGTGTTTCCGGCAATAATCCATATCCGGCTGAGAGAAATCAGGGAGGTGGTTGAGGAGGTTTGACTCATGAGTAGCCCCCCCCACTTGCTTCTGTTTTTCCTGCCTGGGGTTGAGGAGAAACCCCTCCCGGCGCTGGTCCGCCGAGTATGCCACTGGAGCTCGCTCCGGGGCTCAGGTGGAGCCGGCCCATGAAGTTGATGGCCTTACACAGACTGGCTATCCAGAAAATGCCGACAATCGGAATGAAGAGTGAGGTGATTGCCAGGCCAGTGCTCAGCCGTGGGGCCTGACTGAGATTGGGATGCGAGTTCATCACACGATTCCAGTCAGCCGGAAGCGCACCTACCGCGATAAATATCCAATAAATGTTATAGAAAGGGATGAAGAGAAACCCAATAGCCTTTCCGGGGGTAGTTCTTACATTTCCCGGCTGGATCAGCTTCCAGGCACGGTAGAGATACATATAGGTGAGGACCCCGGCCCAAGCGACCATGCCATATGCTCCAACCGTCGCGAGAATCCCGAACGCTCCCGTCCCGGCGCTACCTTTGGAAGCGGCAGCGGCGAGGGAGAGGAAGGCAATAGAACCCATCAGGGAGCCGCCTCCAAAGAGTCCCATCCACATTCCGAAGCTGGCCTTGGTTGGAGGTGGCAGGGGAAATGGTTCTCCGGGAGCTATGGGTTCCGCCGCTTTATATCCGGCCTCTTCGAGCCTCTGCTGATCTCGCTGCATGGTCTCGCGGAGAAACAGGCGTTCCAGCGTAGTGCGGGAGTTTCCTGTCCTGAGAAGCTCAACTCCTTCTTCCTGGCGAGTAAGCTCGCGGATCTTGTCGAGAAGGCCCGGAGTGGCATTACGGAGGATCACCTCGGTCTGATCTTCGATGGCGATGAGATCTTCGAGGGGGCCCTCCTTAACGAGAGCCCCCTTATGTATGATGCCGACCCGGTCACAAACTTCCTGAACCTGCTCAAGCAGGTGAGAGCAGAGGAAGACAGTGAAGCCCCGATCCTTTAATTTAAATATAAGGTCCCGGATCTGCCGTGATCCGATGGGATCGACACCAGCGGTAGGCTCATCGAGAATAAGAAGTCGTGGGTCCTGCACGAGAGCCTGTGCCAGTCCAATCCGTTGCAGCATACCTTTCGAGTAACCGCCCAGGCGTCGGGACCGGGCATTCTCAAGGCCGACGAGGCTCAGGAGTTCGCGACTCCGGTCGCGCAGCGCTTTGCCCTTCATTCCACAAAGTTTCCCATAAAACCGGATCGTTTCCTCACCGCTCAGGTGTTTGTAGAAGTAAGGATTTTCCGGCAGGAATCCCACATCCTGCCGGGAATCGACCTTGGTGGAATCCCGGCCGAAGATGGCGCAGCTCCCCTCGCTGGGCGAAACGAGGCCGAGAAGAGCTTTCATGGTTGTAGATTTTCCCGAGCCGTTCGGCCCGATCAGTCCGTAGACTTCGCCGGGCGCGATTTCGAAGGAGACCTTGTCGACAGCTCGAATCCGGCCCTGACCAAAGGAGCCCTTGAATTCCTTGATCAGGCTCTTGACCTGGACCGCCGGCGTTACGCTCATTGTGTTTGGATCATAGCGACCTCCTGATCACAGGCAATGGGTTTTGGCTGCGGAAAAGCGTTGTCGTGATAATGCGGCACACTTCCCGGGGAGGAGGGAATCAGGATTCCCAAGGGAGAAGTGTGGGATAACGGTTTTTTTTATGGCGCAGGGGACGAGTCCTGCGAGCCTGCTTGCATGATGGAACGTCGAATTTTTCTGATGCTCATGGGTGCTCTTTCCCTGCTCCTCCTGCCGAGCTGCCTTGAGGTCGAGCAGGTGATTACTCTCAAAAAAGATGGTTCCGGGACGATTTCCGAGGAGATTGTCATGGGGGCGAAAATTGTTGCCATGCTTGAAGGTCTCCCCGGTGGAGCGGGAGCGGAGAACCCTTTCGCAGATCTTTATGACCCCGAGAAATATAAAGCGAAGGCATCCGATTTTGGGAAAGGCGTCGCATACTCCCGAATG
>NZAC01000037.1 GCA_002686085.1 Roseibacillus sp.
AGTGCCACCCCCACCGGTGGGGTGTGCGGGTGGAGCTGGGCCAGCAACTGCCCTGAATCCCCTACCCTGGACCGTGTGCAGGAGACGGGGTAAGGGGTGCTGGAAACGTGAAGAATTAGTCGCCCGTAAGTGCCTACACTTGGTGCCTACACTAGCCCTCTGCCACCAAATAAAAAACCCTCAACTGATTGAAGTTGAGGGAGTTAAAGTGGCTCCTGCGGTTGGATTCGAACCAACGACCTAGTGGTTAACAGCCACCCGCTCTACCGCTGAGCTACGCAGGACCGTGAAAGCGGTGGGGAAGATGATCCGAGAGCACCACACGGAGCAAGTAAATTCTCCACCTTCCGAAGGATCTGTAGAGTTCGATTTAGTGATTATCCTGCCTCTCACGCAGGAGCTTGAGCATCCTCTCCACCTCTTCTCTATCTGAAGCTGCTGGATCAACAGATCTCGGTTGCGCTCTTGCCTCTGTTTTCTTGGACTGTGGAAGGGGTCTGGGAGGTGTCCCAACCGCAACAAAGGGAGATGGAGTCTCGGCGACACCCTGCTCTGTAGTATCAGATGTATCTCCCGGCCACCACTCCTTTGCAGGCTCACCCGTACTCGATTCCGAGTCAGGCACTCTGACCGCAGGGTTTTCGGTCTGTGATGGAGAAGACTCAATGGGATCTTTTGTTGGTGGAGCAACCTGAGAAAAATCACCTAACGAGCCGATTTCATGAGGGCTATAGGGTTGCTTTTCAGGAGAGTCCACTCGTGGAGCTGACTCGGAGTGCACCGCAGAGAACGGTGATTCCGCAGGGTCCATAGCCTGAGGGTCAAATGGGCTCGACATCGGCACGGGATCCGTGGGAGCGGAAGGCTCTGGCTCCGGCAGGGAGTCAGGCAGCTCCTGATTTTTATTGGAATAGTCAGGGGCACTAAAGTCCAGTTCGGAACTACTCCTTCCATGCCCACCGAAGGTGCCCCCTTCTGACTCTCTCCTGTCCGGAGTCAATGAGTCTTCAAGATGATTCGACTGCACGGGCTTTTCCGAAAGGGGCTTAAGCTTGGAAAACTCAATTTCTCCCCCGGTGGGATCCTGCTCATCTTGTATAAATGGAGAGAGTGTTTGCCCCTCATGGTCACTAGTGGCAGCGTTCTCCGGCAAAGACCCCTCGTCACTTCCGAGATTGGATGACTGATATCCATGATCGGCGCTCCTTGAGCGAAATGGCCGTGGTGGACGCTCCTCATCCTGATGCCTCGCAGGTGGCCTCTGGTCGCCTTGAGCTTCGTCATCAGAAAAATTTGCAGGCCCTGATGGATAACCTTCATCTATATCCTTATGGTCAAAAGGAACTGGAAAGGCCGGGGAAGGACCATCTGTGGCCGGCATCACAACCTCGAAGGGGCTTGAGGTCCCTATTGAGTGCTCCACGCTGGCTGACGGCAGATCTTCGACGGATGCTGACGCTCTCTCGACGGATTCCAAGCCCAATGCCTCCGGGGTGAGGACAGGGACATCCTCGTCTAAGACCTTCTCACGGGAAACCTCTTGACCGGTGTAACTTGCTTGCCGAAGCCCCTCAGCTTGAACGTCTTCGAGGGAGTTCGCTCCAAATTCGGGAAGTTCCGAACGTGTATCATTCGCTGAATCCGGCACACTATTCTCAACCTCTTTGACCCCTTTCGCCTCCAGCATGGGATGTTCCAGCTTAGCCCAGGCCGAGGAGGCCAGCTCTACAATGCGTCTGGGATACAGAGGATCACCTGATGAGCTCCAGTCGATCTTTCCAAAAACCTCAGCGGCCCGCTCTCCTGCCCTTGCGCTGATAATAGCTTCAACCTCCTCGGCGGTGAGGGCCTCAAGGGTGATCCGGTAAGCCAGCAAGCGATCGGCGAGACCCCCGGGCAGGTTAGGCAGGAATGAAGATGCCCAAATATCATCATTAACACTAAGGATAGCAATCGCTCCTGGGCAGGACTGCGAAATGTTTGAAAGAAAAGAAGCAAGAGCCAGGGCATCCTGTGGAGAGGTTGAGAGACCCTCAGTATCGTCAACAATCAGAACGGGACACACAACCGTACTCATCAGGCTGAGGAGACCGTGCAGCCTCTCCTCTGCGGTGGAGGAAGATTGATTCTGCAGATCGTTACGGAAAATGGTTTCGAAAAGCAGCCGAGCGCGCTCCACATTATCAGGTGGCGTTGTCGCAAATCGAAAAAGGAGCTCAACCCAGTAAGAGGCTTCCCGAAGGCTTGCTCCACTGATACGCGCAAGCTCAGCGGCAAGTCTGGGACCAAGAACCTCAAAATTTGTTTTTGTCCAATGGGCCGTAACGGCCCCGTCATAGTGAAAGTCAAAAGTCTGGGCTGGGTTATCCCGAAGACTCTCAAGAGCGCTTTCCCGATCTTGGCAGGGCACCTCCCCGGATTCAACGAGAGGTTCCAGCCCTAGGGCGAGGACCTCCCGGGCAAGCAAATCTAACTGTGTAAGGGTCGAGCTCTCAGAAACTACTTCACACAGAGATTGGAGAACATACTCCAAGACGTGAGCCGCATCGGTAGTCCGGCCGTTCGTAAGTTGGATACGCACGAAACGGTGACTTTCTCCAAGGTCGGCGGCAATCGACTGCAGGAGAGTAGTTTTGCCATAACCAGCTCGTGGAGCCTGCAACAATATCACCCGCCCCTCTCCCTGCGAGCCTTCATGAAGGTAAGCCTTGAGAAGATCTCGAGCGGATTGATTGATCGAAATAACAAGATCTTGGGGGTCCCGTCCGAATACCTCGAAACGGCGGCTAAACGGGTCAGAAACACTCATCGGCATGGAAGCGAAACGATCGCCCCTTAGGCTAGTGATACCTGTTCATTCCAGACAAGCTTGAATCCTGTGAACAAGATGGGATTCAAATGTGAAAAAACTGTCAGTAACAGGACCACCAATCAAAAGGCCGATACGCCTTTTCTTTATGATTTACTGTCCGACTGGTTGACCCTCGTTTTTTAAGGGGCGTCAGACTCAATTGGCGAAGCTTGCAGTCTTTTCAGGAAATCATCATTGGGCTGATCCAGAGAGCCACTCAACTGGAGGTCGGTCCAGCAGTATCCCTGAGCGGGCTGGCTGAAGGAAGAGTATCGCGGTTGATTCAGAGTCTTCATCATCAGCACCTCTGGAACCCCCAGCCGCAACTCACCACTCATCTCCTCGTCTTCAACCACAATCGTCCCGGTTAACACCATGTGGGACCGAATCTCGTAGCGCAGATTCTCTATGGTGAGTTGATTAAGATTTCGCCGCAACACTCCTGAAATAGTGCCGCCCTCGGGCCTCGAATAATGCTCCTTCCTGAGTATTGAGGCGAGGCCCCCTAAAAACCTGAAGCCCTCGATGGAGCTATCCTTTCCCGTGAAGGCCACTTCCACCTGAGCGTTCATCTCCCTACCAGAATTGACAGATATGGCACCGCTTGAAGAGTCCACACGTGCGCTCAGCATTCTTCCGAGACTTTTCTCACCCAACAATTGCTCCAGTGGAAACTCGGTAAGGTCCACATCAAAACTCGACACGCCCTCTTCGGCTATCGGCTGGACTCCTTTAAATACCGCCTTCCCTCCCTCTTCACTTTGCGTTCGAAGGGAAACAAGATGGAAACCGCCATCATGCCACTCTCCAAGACCATTTTGAACCTTCAGTTCGCACCAGTTTCCAAAGCGAAGAAATCCTCCGCTGAGCTGGAACTGCATTCCCCCGTTCCTCGAACTATCTCGTAACACGAGCTCAGAATCTCGAATCTGCAACGCCGCTTCCCTGGAATCCATCCCATATTCAAGATCGAACTGGTTGCACCGGTAGTGCCCAAATCTGAAAAAGTCCTCGGGCTCAACTGTCCGAATCACACTCGGGCTTCCACTGACTGGCCCCAGGCGCATTGTGGCGGTACGCGCATACATCTCAGCCCCTTCAAGTCGGGAACGGAAAAAACTGGAAAGATTAAGACGGGTTTCCAAGTCCGTAAGGGTCAGGGCGCGAGTCATGCCTCCACGGGGCCACGTCATCTCCACCGATTGAACCCGAGTTTTGATGGGATTGACCGAGAGGTCATTGATTCTTACGGCCGCACCAGAAGCAGAACTTACGCTTGCCGCAATATCTTCCCGAAAACCCCTGCTATTGAAACGCGCTAGCATCGTCACGATGGAGATTCCACCAACCACGACCAGTAAGATCAGGGCTATCACAACGTAGAGCCCATATTTTTTCCCGTGGACTGGCTTGGCCTTTCGCTTGCTTTGTTGCGTGCGCCGTTTCCTTTTCCGCACTCTGGTCACTTGGGAACCGTCAGCGCGGGTGACCAATTCCTTATCGCGAGTAGCCGACTGCGTTTGCTTCCCCTTCTTGAGCTTCTCCATCATTTCCTCGACGGAGTAACTACGGGGTTCGGAGTCCTTTGCCATTACTCTGAGCCGAGCTCGTTGATTGCCTAGCGGCTGACGGGTTGCCCGGACGGGTCCTCAAGACGGACGCTCACCAAAATAATGTAAGCGTCTTTGATTGAAGTTTGCGCCTGTGACTTAAAATAGCGACCGATTAGGGGGATCCGGCTCAGAATCGGCGTCTCATCTTCAACGCTGATCTGGGAACTTCTGAGCAAGCCGCCAAGCACTACCGTTTCGCCCTGATAGATGGATAGTGTTGAATTTCCCCGGATCGTGCTGAATACGGGCATAAGGATGGCATTTTCGGTGACCACCCCGAAGGAGCCCCCGCTAAGTGCACCCCCGGTGGGATCGAAGACCGAGCTACTGCTTCCGCCCAAAATAGGTGTTCCATAGTTAATGAAGCCGTCAAAGTCCCGTATCTCAGGTTTGATGGAGACCTCAATCACACCATCGTCACCCAGTTGAGGCAGAACCTCAAGCATGCAGCCGAGATTAGTGGTCTCGAACGCCGTCGGATGCGCTGGTGTCACAGGAGTGACGCCAGCTGCCTGCTGCACGAAACCACCATCTGCATCCAGTCCAATATTGCCACCGACCTGATTGGGGAGTTCTGGCGGCTCGTATTCCGTCGGGTAGATAAACTCGCGAACCGACTCGATTGTCGCGCTTTGACCTGAGCGCGTTATGACCGTCTTCTTAGTCATTAAATCGAGTCCCTTATGCTGACCGACACCACGCATCAGCATTCCAACGGTATTGTTATTGGCAATACCGGTTGCAAAGATCGCTCCCGGGGCCCTCAACTGGGAGTTCTCGACTGATGTCCGGGCAATGGCGCCATCAATACTATTCGTGTCGGTGGCAAGATTGCCGCTCCGATTGCCCGCGGTAATCGGCCGAAATGGAGCTGGTCCAGCAGGAGTCCCATTACCGACCGTCCCTCCACCAAGAAAGAGCTCGTTAGTGACCTCCTGAGCGCCATCAAGCAACCAGTCGAATCCGAGTTCTTCCAGTCGCTGTTCGGTGGAGCGGATGATCCGGGCCTCCACGATGATCATCACAGGTTCCGCGTCCACAATAGAGTCCACGATCACCTCAACCAACGCCATATTAGTCTCGGTATTCTTGACCGAGAGAATCGAAGATTGTGTACGATAGAGGGCACTAGCGCCGGGGGGGAAATTGACCCCTTTCTGCTTCAGGTAATCTTGGGCACTCAACCGCTTCACAAGACCCCTCGCGGGAGCATCGTTCACCGCAAACGGATCGCCATCAGCACCCCCTGCCTCCCCGCCCAGATCTTCTCTGCTGAGAAAGTCTGGAGGCATCTTGAATTGCCTGAAAACTAACTCATCACTGATAACCCCCGCAGGGCGAATCACTACCGCATATTCATCAATGCGGGCCTGGGTTTGAGTCGCTTCCAGAATCAAATCCAGCACCTTGCGCATTGGGACATTTCGCAACTTTAGGCTGAAGGTTGTCGTCTCGATTGATCTGGCCCTTACCTCATCTGCGTTGCCGAGCTGAATCACAAACGCAATACCCTTTCGAGAAGCATCCAACTCATTGACATCAAGGACGGCTGCTTGCTGCCTCAGGAAATCGATGGCCTCTCCCAACCGAACCTGATCCATATCCACCACAGGGATGATCATCGAAGCGAGCTTTTCCGATGCCGACGCACCGAAGCGAGCTCCGTCCCTCAAAGCCCCGAAGTCCGCATCTGCCAGTCCGCTTACTCTCTTCGGTATGGGGGATACCCAAGCCTCACCCACATCGCTGAACAATTTGGCCCGAGCCGCATCACGAGCAGTCTCCGAATAGTCTACTTTCTGCGCATGTACCCTTTCCATGCCTCGCCTTGCTGCAGAATTGTGAGGATCAATCGTCAGGACCTGCCCATAAACAACCAGTGCTCGATCAAACTGTCCAAGCTCCACAAACCCCTCAGCCTCGGAAAGGTAACGCCGAACCTCTTCGACTTTCTTTGCGTGCTCTGGCGTCAGGGCAGGATTGTTTCGAATTGGATCTCCCAGACGGGCCATCATCTCCATCGCGCCTGCGTGTTTTGGAGCCACTCCGGGCGCCAGCACAGCATCGAGCAACGCTGCGGCCTCAGGGTAGTCTCCAACCTTGGCAAGCTCCCGGGCACGCTCTACAGACGCCTGTGCAAACCGTTCTCGAGCAGCCGACTTGAGACCGGAAGTCGCTTCGCCTCCAGGAAACAAGTCAAATGCCGCTGCAAATTCGGTCACCGCGGTTGCGTAGTCCGCAAGCCTGTATGCCTTGTCTCCAGCCAAGAGCGCCTGCTGAGCTTGCTGGGTTTCCTTGGCCCGCCTCTCAAGCTCACGCTGGACGATGTCTGAGTCGTCTGCACGACAGGCCAAAGCCCCAAGTAGCAGAACCGAAAACATCGGCACTAAGGAAGAGAAAGAGCCCACGAGGCTGCGGTGGGGCCGAGGGGTAGATTGGGGGGCGGGTGTGATGGGGAGGTTTCTACCGGAGGTTGCCCCTTCCGTCAGCACAAAAATCGGTGTGAAACTACCTATATTGGCCATAAAAAGCCATAGGTCTACCCCTTGAAGACCAGCTTAGCCCCATAAGGCGAATAACGGCGCCTACCCCAGGCCCGGCGCCGATCCAGAAGATCAAATTGACGCTGTAGACGTTTCAGGCGGAGCTTGAGAAACTGATTACGCAGGTGCCATGTCAATGTGTTCATGCGAACACCATACGTGGCATCGACCCCGTGTCAACCCCCCATCGGCAATTATGCCCTCACAACCCGGTCTACAGCATGCTTGGTAAGAATGTTTCCCTTGGCTCCACGGCCCTTTACCCCAATTTCCCCGAATTGAAATTCTCTGGAGACATTCCTAAGTCTAAGGGCAGGCTTAAGATGCACGACAACGGTATTGGCATCACTTTCGCCCAGATCATCATGGGCTGCAAAGTAAAGAACACGAGTCCCAGCGGTCCCCTTCCCTAACTCATAAATCTTGTCCCTAGTAACGCCTCCAACGCGGAAGCGCTTCGCCATCACCGGCCCATCACGCCCTTCCCGGTAAATCATCGAATAAATTTTCTCCTCGGCCTTCCGAAAAATGGCGACATGAACAGGGCGTTTTCCAACAAAGGCCTTATCGGCGACCTTGAGAACTCTCATTTTGGCATCTTGGGAAATCGCAATGAGATCATCGAGTCGAGAGCACTTCTCAACTGAGCGCTCCTTTTTCAGTGAGATCCCGGCAAATCCATTCTTCTCGTCGACATAGAGAGTCTCGGTGGCTGCTACTACCTGGCTGCGGTCGACTCGCTCAAATTCACCCTCATCCGTCCGCGGCTCCTTCCCGCTCCCATATTTCTTTCTAAGATTCTCGTAGTAGCGAATAGCATAACGAGTAAGTCCTCGAAGGTTCTTCTCAGTCTCCTCGATGGCATTTTCCAATCCCTTGATTTCCTCGTCAGCCCGGAAACTGTCATACTTGGAAATCCTTTTGATCCGTATCTCGGTCAGACGAACAATATCATCCTTGGTAACCGCACGCCGAAAGCGCTTCGCATAGGGTTTGAGCCCTCGCTCAATAGCATCGATCACGGCCTCCCATGTCTCACATTCCTCGATGTCCCGGTAAATCCTCTTCTCAATGAAGATCTTCTCCAGAGAACTGAAATGCCATTTGTCCTCCAATTCTTCCAATTTGATCTGAAGCTCCTGCTTCAGGAGATCCTTCGTCTGGAATGCGGATCGTTTCAGAATTTCACTGACGCCAAGGAATTGCGGTTTGCCGTCAGCGATGACGCAGGAATTCGGTGAAATACTGGTCTCACAATCGGTAAACGCAAAGAGCCCATCGCGAACCGACTCTGGGTCGCTACCGGCTGAAAGGTGAATGAGAATATCCGCCTCATCAGCGGTATTATCCTCAATTCGGGATATCTTGATTTTTCCCTTTTCTTGCGCGGCCACAATCGAGGCCTGCAGAGAGGTGGTGGTCGTCCCCCAAGGGATTTCAATGATTTTAAGGAGGTTCCGTTTCACTACCTCGATTTTTGCCCGAACCCGTACCCGCCCCCCGCGGAGGCCATCATTGTACTCACTAGCATCCATCAGCCCGCCTGTCGGAAAATCAGGAACTATTTCCACCTTCTGCTTCCGCAGGGCTCGGATACACTGCTCGATCAGCTCGTTAAAATTGTGGGGCAGAATCTTACAGGCAAGGCCAACCGCGATACCCTCACCTCCGTGCGCCAATAAGAGGGGAAACTTCATTGGAAGGGTGACCGGCTCCCTGTTACGGCCATCGTAACTCTGTGCCCATTCCGTTGTCTTTGGATTAAAAGCAACCTCCAAGGCAAATGGAGTAAGCCGCGCCTCTATATAGCGCCCAGCGGCAGAAGGATCTCCAGTCAGCACATTTCCCCAGTTTCCCTGAGTATCGATGAGAAGGTCCTTCTGTCCCATCCCTACCAACGCGTCCTCAATCGCCGTGTTGCCGTGCGGGTGATATTTCATTGTATCACCAACAATGTTAGCGACCTTGTTATAACGCCCGTCCTCCATTTGACGCATGGCGTGAAGGATCCGTCGCTGCACCGGCTTGAGGCCGTCACCTAGGTGCGGAACAGCCCGCTCCATGATGACGTAACTAGCGTAATCAAGGAAGTAATCGGAATACATGTTTCCGAGGCTTCCGTGCTCCTTTCCCTTCAAGCTCATCCCTTACCTCTGAAGACGCGAATTTAAGATGTCCTTACTATGCTTGGCAAGGTTTGATGCGGTGTGACGCCTTTAATTTGGCGGAACGCACCCGGCTGTCCCCGGCGCCAAATACCGACTCCTGCACTCTTCGCGCTCATTACGTTCGCTGCGTAACTTTATTTGCATCCGTTTAACCTGCAAACCCCTCCACTCTCACGCAGCGGTCATGTCGCTCTCGCGATCAACCCCTTCCCGCAGGTTATTGATAATGTATTCCTGCCGGTCAGGGGTGTTTTTTCCCATGTAAAAGGTAAGCATCTCGCTGAGCCCCTTCCCCTCCTCCATTAACACAGGGTCCAGGCGGATATCCGGGCCGATCATATGTTTAAACTCGTGAGAAGAGATTTCCCCGAGACCTTTAAATCGGGTAATTTCCGACCCTTTTCCCAAAGCTTTCAGGGCGGCCTCCTTCTCCTCATCATCAAAGCAATAGTCTGTTCTCTTTTTGGTTCTCACCCGAAAGAGAGGAGTCTGGAGAATGAACAGGTGCCCCTCCCTGATTAGCTCAGGGAAAAACTGGAGAAAAAACGTCAGTAGCAACAGCCTGATATGCATGCCATCAACGTCCGCGTCAGTAGCCAAAACCACCCGGTTATAGCGAAGACCATCAATATTTTCTTCAATTCCAAGAGCAGCCTGTAGGAGCGCAAATTCCTCGTTTTCGTAAACAACCTTTCGACTCAGGCCGAAAGAGTTCAAGGGCTTTCCTCGCAGAGAAAAGACCGCCTGAGTTTCTGCATCGCGACACGAGGTGATGGATCCGCTGGCGCTATCACCCTCAGTAATGAAAATCGTACTGGCTTTCCTCAACTTGTGCTTGGTGTTCCAATGGACGCGACAATCCCTCAGCTTCTTGTTGTGGAGCTTTGTCTGCTTGGCTCGATCCCGAGCCAGCTTTTTCACTCCCTTCAGCTCCTTGCGCTCTCTCTCAGACGCGATAATCCTTTTCTGAATCGCATCCGCAGTCTCGGGATGTTTGTGCAGGTAGTTATCCAATTGCTCCCGCAGGAAATTACCAACATAGGTCCGGATGGTTTCTCCTTCCGGTTTCATCGCACTGCTGCCCAGCTTCGTTTTTGTCTGACTCTCGAAAACCGGCTCTTCAACCCGAAGCGACACTGCCGCTTCTAGACCTGCTCGGATATCAGCCGGGTCGTATTGTTTCTTATAAAACTCCCGTAAAACCTTTACGATCGCTTCCCGAAAGGCACCGAGATGCGTGCCACCCTGAGTGGTATGCTGCCCGTTGACGAAGGAGTAGTATTCCTCGCTACTCGACGGGGTATGAACGAAGGCAACATCAATATCGCGACCAGAGAGACCGATGGGCTCATAGAGCGGCGCTTCATCCATCTCCTCTTTCAGAAGATCCAGGAGGCCGTTTTTGGAGCGAAACTTCTGCTTATTAAAGACCAAGCTTAATCCTGGATTCAGGTAGGCATAGTAGCGACACATCCGCTCAACGATTGCCTCTTTAAATTTTGTCCGGGAGGGAAAGATCTCACGATCAATCTCGAACGCCAGCCGGGTCCCAGACTTGGTCTTGGAAGCCGCACGGGGCCGCTTCATTTCCTCGGTAACTTCACCCCGACTAAACTCAATGGCCTTCGTCTTTCCCTCGCGCCAGGCCTGAATTTCAAAGAATTCACTGAGAGCATTCACGGCCTTGATCCCAACCCCGTTTAAACCTACCGCCTTTTTGAACGCCTCGCTGTCATACTTGGCACCAGTATTGATCTTGGCCGCGCAATCCATCAGCTTACCGAGTGGGATTCCTCTGCCATAATCCCTCACTTCTACCCGCCCTTCGTCGTCGATCTCGATCTTGATTTCCCGCCCGTGCCCCATCACAAACTCATCGACCGCGTTGTCGATCACCTCCTTTAGAAGAAGATAGATTCCATCATCCTGGACCGCTCCGTCCCCAAGCTTGCCGATATACATCCCCGGCCGTAAACGGATGTGCTCGCGCCAGTTGAGAGTCTTGATATCCTCTTCAGTGTAACTTGCCGACATACTTGGTTACTTAATATTTCTAAACTAATGAAGCGAGGTCAAAGAGCAGCCGGAAACACGGTCGTATACACATTCTGGCAGGACCCGGCCCTCATAAGGGCTGATTCTGGGGCAAGACTCTCAGGGTTTCCTGATCCTATAGTATTGCGCAGTCTCATCCGCGATAAATAGATCAGGAATGACAAAGCGATGCCGCCCTGGAGAGACCTCAATACCGGAGTCGGTAGTAAGGAGCTCAAATGGGAACCATGTGGACGACCTACCAAGATCGAGACTGACATCGAAACAGTAGAGATCTCCCGGAGTGAGTCCCTCTACCTCAACGAGGACTTCAAGATTTTCCCGGTCCACATCAAAGTCGGTTATTCTGATAAACTGAATCGCGACGGCGCCATCGAAAGTATTTCCATCAACAGTAACGCCAGGTGAAAAGAGAACCCCGTCCGCACCGGACGCCTGTGAGTGCGCCACAAATGCCCCACTGCCATCCGGAGACCGGGACACGGACTCATCGAGAACCGACCCATCGTATTCAAACTCAAGAAGAGTACTTCCGCCTCCGGGGGTCTTCAGCAAAATGGTGTCTCCGCTATTGTTAAGGCCGAGGAGCCCACTACTTGCAGTCTGCACCAGAGAGCCCCCGAATCCGCCGACCGGCGATCCACCTCCAAAAACGACAATCGCTCTCCCAGCGGCCAGCAGCGTACCAACAGGAAAGACATGCCGCATTCCCACGCCATCGTGGATCTCATAGTCACTAAGATCAAAGGCGTCCTCAGATACGTTCAGTAACTCGATGAATTCGTCCTGCGAGGTATCCAGTGTGCCATCACGATTAGCGTCCCCTTCTGGATTTGGTGGATCCGAAAGGAACTCGTTGATCACAAGATCGCCGAACGGACCATCGCCATCGTCCTCCACCTCAAAGGTCGCACTGGCGGTCGTGTATCCGGGAGCCACAGCCCGCAGCTCAACTATCTGAGTCCCGTCCTCCGCTATATCATCCACCGCGTTGAGAGTGATCGTGAGGGAGCTCTCGTCGACCAGAAAGGTTCCCCGCGCACCCAGATCAGAAAGCGCCTCTGTCTCATCGGTAACCACGATCACGACGTCAAGGGGCACACTGAGATCCCCTGTCCTTCGAAGAAGAGCGCTGATGCTCCCTCCATTCTCATTCATGGCTCCGGCGCTCAGACTAAAGGAAAGCTCTCCCAGAGGCGGACAGAAGTCGCTCCCGTCACTACGGGTTCCCGGAGAGAAAAGTCGACCGTCTCCAATACCGCCATGCAGGGTGAAACCGTCTGATATCTCCGGGTCTCGAACGAGAGATTGATCATTTCCTCCCTCACTCCCGTAGTTCACTGAGGCGACGAGCTCACCCTGAGCATCATAGACACTCACAGTATCCCCTGCGTTATTCAGGCCAAGTCTGATGCTACTCACCGTCTGAAAGATGGCAGACCCCCCGAGGTTATCAACGGACCCTCCGCCAAAAACGACGATGGCGCAACCAGAAGGCACGACCGTACCCGTTGGAAAAAGATGCCGTTCCTCACTACGATCCCGCAAAGACCAGCCGCTCATATCGAGAGGTGCACCGCTCTTGTTGACGATCTCGACAAACTCATCATCCGCACTATCGGTATCTCCATCTCCGTTTGCATCGCCCGGAGCACCGGAAGGTATGTCCGCAAGAATCTCCGTAATAGCGATCGGAGAAGTATCATTATCATCTGTCACAGTGAGTGAGACAGTCCCTGAAGAAAGCCCCGTCGCAGTCGCGGTGATGACCACCTCCTGATCACCATCCTCAATCGTATCATTAACAGCATCAATAGCCCCAAGCAGGGTCACTGACGCTTGCCCCGCAAGGATCACCCCGGTCTCCGTGGCAATCATTGCTTCGGTGTCATCACCGGATGAAAGTGTCACCGTCAGATCCTCGAGGAGAGATCCCGTTCTGGTCACCGTCACATCGACCTGTGCAGCTCCACTATCTTCCCCGATGGTCGATGAGCTCAAGGAGAGACTGAGCGATTCCGAAGCCGAGTCACTGAAGCTCTGCAGATAAAACGGATCCCCAGCCTCGGCTTCATCGACTTCTTGATTGCTAGCGACGCCCCACACCTGCGGATAATCAAGCACGGTCGAACCGGCAAGAAGGTCGAACCCTACACCTTCACTAATACGATAAAAACTCCTGTTTGCCCCCTCATTTCCCGCATCTGTAAACGAGAGCGCATCAACGATCGCCGCCGTATCTCCCAAGGCGCCGAGCGCCGTATCATAAAGCACCACGCTGTCATCGCCATTAAAGTTAGGAGTGCCATTTGTCGACACGTCTGCAACGGCATAGGCTGGCACGACGGCTCGAGTGTTCCCGAGAAGAAGAGAGCCGTTAGGAGGAATAGACAACCCATCGAGACTGTCGCTCCCTCCCGGACTTGCCCCGTCCTGCTTCCACGCCTCTGTCGCTGCATTGGCCCACCTCGTAAGAACAAACCCATCGAGGGAAATCGCGGTATCACTTGTATTGGAAAGCTCTAACCACTTATTAAAACTTGTCCCTTCGTAATACTGGGAAATCACAACCTCCGCACGGGCTACGGGGACAAGCCCGGAGACGAGGCAGAGGACCAAGAGAAGGTTCCGATAGTTCATGATGGAAAAAACTGAAACAGATTTAGTGCCGATTAACCACTTGGCGGCCGGCGAAGTCAAGGAACCCTCTGAGCCGAACCTTTCAGTTTTGCGAGACAATTAACAAGACTGCCAAACCGATCATCCAACCCTCACCAATCGACGTTGTAGCCCCTTGTGTCAACGTGCGTAAACCCGGTATACTGGCCCACGCCACCACGGAACTTTCCTTCTTCCCGAATGTTTCGGGCGGCCCTGGCGACCGCATAAGTCGAGGCATGGAACTGCAGATCGAGAGCTATATTATCCTTGTGGAGTGAGTTTGGCTTCGCACCCGGACAACGCGCATTATAGGACGGGCTCCGGAAAGCTGAGGTGACCCCTTTGACGGAGGTAGACAATCTCACCGCGATCTCATCAGCGACCCTCAGTGTCTGACTCATTTGCCGCCAGCTTTCGCGTCCCGGCAATGCGTTCCAGACACTACCCTTCTTGCGTGCGTGCGACGTGATGATTTGCTGCACACTGATGTGCCTCAGCCTGAGGGCTGAAAGGTAGCGCCCATATGCGTGCAAAAGAGGACCTTGCCTCCGAACCCATTCGACAGGGAGCTCATTCACGTTCAAATCCGATTGCCCACTAAAAACTGAAACCCCTTGCGTAACACCCGCAGAGGCGAACATACCACCCGCAGTCAAAAGGGAAGCCCGCAGGAACCCTCGCCTCCCGCAGGATCCCGTCCCGACACCACCATCCAACGGCAAGTGATTTTGGGACGAATAGCCTTTCTGCATCTCTTCGAAATGTTTGCTAAATCTCCTGTTGTGGCCAGCGGAAAATGCTCTTGTCCGAACCAAGACAAACGTGTTTTAAACGGTAATTTAGGGAATACTCTGGATATTTTAATCGAAAATAAGGTTCTGTGAATAACTTAGGGATTCGAGCTGTTTTTCTAATAAAACTGCCACTGTGTGCTCCTTAGTTTTAAAATTATTAAAGCGGCACTTTTTTTATTCAGGAAACAAATTTCGGTCGGAATTGATATCCCTAGATCCCTGCGAGATATGTTCTCACAAGCCTGCTGGTTCTCAGATGGAAGCCACTAACAACAATAGCAAGAAACGTGCCCTCTGGGCGTGTGCTTCTTTGCTTCTTACACCCCTGGTACTGGCCCTTCCCGACAAGCTTCTTGCTCTATGGCCAGCTGCGGTTGCCCTTGGTCTCGTATTCGTTACCAAAAAGGCGCCGCTAGCTCTTGGCTCCGCCTGCCTTAGCGCCTTGCTTCTCATTGTGCTGACAGACCGGAATTCATTTTTTGAGTGGATTAGTCCCACGGGCGGCTTTCTCGCCACCCTGACCAGCCCTTGGCATTTCTATGCTCTGCTATTTACTTTGCTCCTTGGGTCTCTTTCCGCAGTCATCGAAGCCTCGGGAGGCCTCTTTGCTCTTCTGCACGCGGGGGGAGAAATCACGGAAAAAACCCGGAGACGTTTTCTCAACAGTGTCCTTGGAATTGGTCTGCTCTGTTTCTTTGACGGCTTGGCCAATGCCCTCATGCTTGGACGGGTAGCCCGTCCTGTCGCGGACCGGTTACAAGTGCCTCGGGCTTATCTGGCCTACCTTGTTGACACAACCAGCTCTGCGGTCGCATGCCTCGCCTTTCTCTCAACTTGGATAGTGACTCAGCTTGGTTACATCGCCACTCATAGTCCCCTCAACACGCCGCCCTATCTTCAGTTTCTCTCCTCGTTACCGTATAACTATTACTGCCTCTTCGGCTTGGGACTCGCCATTCTCTCCGTTCGCTACCGCTGGTTGATTGGCCCCATGCGTCGCCGATTCGAAACCCTCGATACTCCGCCTGTAGATACGAATCGGATGCCGCCCGGTCGAACTTCTCCCATACGCGCATTAGTTCCGGTCCTCGTTCTCCTACTCAGCCTCCCTCTGATTATTTTCTTCTCTTACACTCCCGAGAACGAAGTCTCCCTCTCACTGAGAATTCAAGAATCGCTCAATGCCCCCACGGTGCCGAGGGCCTTTGTCATATCGAGTTTTCTCGCCCTCATAGCCGCCTGCTTGACTTATCCTGCGACAAGGCGTGCAGAGACTCCTCGTGCCGCTTGGTCAGGTGCAAGACAGCTCATCCCCGCGCTTGGCATTCTTCTGCTGGCTTGGTTTCTCGGCAGTCTTTTCAAAGTTCTTGGTACTGCCGGCGTTCTCGCAAGCCTCTTGGGCTCATGGCTCCCTCTTGAAGCATTGGCCTCAGGGGTCTTCGTTCTCGGTTGCTTCATTTCCTTTATCTCGGGCACATCGTGGGGCACAATGGGCCTTCTTCTCCCTCTCGTCCTGCCACTTTGCGGCGCAATGGTGACTGCTCAAGGAGCTCCACCTGAAACACTTGAAGTCATTGTCCCAGCCGTTATTGGAGCGGTCTTCGGCGGAGCAGTCTTTGGAGACCACTGCAGCCCCTACAGTGATACGACTATCGTAAGTGCTCTCGCAAGTGGTGTCTCGACTCATGAGCACACAATCACGCAACTTCCCTACGCACTTATCGCGGCCGGCGCTACAGTAGTGCTCGGCTACGTCCCGGTTGCCCTTGGGCTGCCAGCGTGGATCGCACTCGTCACTGGACTAGCCTTACTTGCCGCGGTTGTAGCCGTTACAAGCCGAGGGTCACCTCCCATTAAAGGCCCTTAAGTGTGCTTAAACCCTCAGTGAGGACCCTTGAAATTCCTCAGTCCATGCCTTCCCCCTTTCAGATCCACCACCTTCCTGACTACTCGCCGGGAAAACACAGGATCCCATTCCAGCCTTGATTCCGTCTCGATAGAAGCGAGACTGCAGCCGGCCAGTGCGCAAGCGCAGGCCTCCACGCACGGAGTCTAAGCGCCTAGAGGTAGTCGACTCCTACCGCGGGCCTGTAGTTCAACGGATAGAACGGTGGTTTCCGGTACCACAGATCGGGGTTCGATTCCCTGCGGGCCTAGGAGGCGGGGTCGCTCCACCTTGTAGCGAAGACACTCCACCTTGTCGGCCTCCCCACGGTTTACTCTTCAGAGCTCCGAAGATACTCCACAACGTCGGCAACATCCTGAGCCGTCAGGCCCAGTTGATCCGCGGACAGCATGAGAGATCGCTTCATGGGTTGCCGTGATTTCAAATCGCTCGCTGGGATCGACTGGGTGATTCCACCCATCGACCTGATGATGACCGGATCGCCATCGGCCAGAACTACACCCATGATATCGAGTTTATCTTTATGGGTTCTCAAATGCTGCCCTTCGAACCCGAGTGAAATCTCTGCTGAAGGCTCCACGATGGCCCTTGCCACCACATCAGCTGGAAACCGCTTACCAAAGCCTGTCAGATTTGGACCTACATCGAGACCAAGGTCCCCGATGACATGACAGCTGATACAACGGCCTGCGACCGCCTTGCCTCTGGTGACATCTCCCTTCAATTTAAGAATTTCAGCGACCGAGGGTAACTTCGAAGGCCCCTGCTCCTCCGGGATCACAACCGAGACCAGTTTTTGTTTCGCATTCCCCCCTTTAAGTTTGTCACCAGGCTTGTAGGACTTCCACCAACGGTCATTGTTCCACTTCACCCAGAAGGCAGCGCGATCCGCTAGTTCCTTTTCCTGAGCAAAATTGGCAATATCCGCCATTGCACTAGCCGCGCTCCCGCTCCTGACGAAAGCGATGGACTCAAGGGCCTGGCTCCGGTCCGCGACTGGTAGCTTCCGATTGAACACACGCTCCTGCAGGGCTGGTATCGCTGCCGCAGTCATCAGGCGCCAGACCGCTCCTGCCGTCGCTTTATTCCAGTCAGACGACTTGGTATCCTTCACTAGAGCAGCATAAACCGCTGCCTCCTTGCCGGTTGCCCCAGTACCAAAGGCCTCCAAATAAGTGCGATCCTTACCATCATAACGTTTTGCGAGCTCCACGAGGATGGAGACCACTGACGGGTTGGCCTCTTCATTGCGCAGATAGAAGGCTACCTCCCGGCGAACTGCTGGAGATGGATCCACCGCCAGACGCCGGGCTAGATCCATGATTCCCGGATGGTTGGCTCGTCGAAAGGCTCTGAAGGCCACAATCCGAGTCTGTGGAGCTCCACCTCCCTTGAATTCGGCCTCCAAGAGCATGGAGAGCGCCCGCTCAGCTCTCCCGCCGAGCTGAGCAAGGATCCATATAGCCCGGGCAGCAACATAGGGATTGCTATCCTTGGCCAGCTGAACAAGGGGAACGATGGATTGTTCCCCAGCCTCTTTAAGCCGTGAAAAGCCGAGGTAGCGGGTGTTGATGGCGGGACTCCTAAGGGCGGCTACCTGTCCCGTCTGAGTGTTAAGATTCAATTTCGGCACCACCGGCTTGAAGCCCTTGGGAGCCACCCGGTAGATAGTCCCCGAAAGTGTTCGATCCGAAGTCCCATGTCCTCCAACCCGTGGATCAAACCAATCCGCCACATAGATCGCTCCATCCGGCCCAACCGTCACATCGGCTGGTCGAAACCACGTATTGAGATCACGGTTTGACCGGCCCTTAAAATCTGCACCGGCCCACTTTCGCTCGGGATTCGAGGTCATGAACTCCGTGCGCTCCATCTTAAATCCCGCTTCTTGAAGTTCTGGCTGGTATCCGAAGATGACATTCTTCGCGGACTCACAACTGAGAAGAAGACCGTTATACTTTTCTGGTAAGGCGCCGTTCTCGTAGAACGTAATCCCGGTCGGCGCTCCCCCCCCGTAGACATCTCCCGGCGGCATACTCCCCGGGTCATCTTGTCGCCACTCGGCTGTGGGAGTATCTTGTCCTGGGCGCCGATCCGCTCCCCATGAGCGTAGTCCATCATTGGAGGCGAACCCCGCATTCCCATATTCCATCACCCAGCTAGTCCGGCAAGCCGGAGGGTCATCGTTGTCATTCTGGAACAGATCTCCGAGGGAGGTAATGATCTGCTCATAACTATTGCGATAATTGTGCCCAATAATCTCGCAATGAGAGCCATCGGGATTCATGCGAACCGAAAAACCACCAAGGTAGACGTGACCATCATCGCTCTTATGCCCTGCGATCTGGCGCATCGAATACGGACTCCCAATCCTGAAGGTCTTGTTGGAGCGATCCGTGAACTGGGCCCCCATGTTCCCTTGATTGAAGTACCATTTTCCATCAGGCCCAGCGACCACCGAATGGAGACTATGGTCATGATTCTTTCCGTTGAAACCAGTCAGGAGGACTTCCCGCTTGTCCCTTGCGGCATCGAACACCTGGTTACGGTCGACATCCGTATAAACAAGCAGGTCGGGCGGCTGCGAAACCACCACCACATTATCGAACACTGCGACGCCCAAGGGCGACTGAAGTGCTTTCTCCTGCACAAACACATGGGACTTATCCGCCTTGCCATCACCATCCGTATCTTCGACGACCATAATCCGATCCCCTTCTCCATCTCTCCGTGCACCCCGGTAGTTTACACCCTCCGCGACCCACGCCCGGCCATGATGATCGAAGTCCATATTGGTCGGATTTCTGAACAAAGGGGATTGGGCCCATACAGTAACTTCCAAATCCTCGGGCACGACGAAGCGCTCCAACGGCACCTCAGTCTCTTCTCCGGTCGCCGAATTTCCAGCTCCCGGTTTCTCGTTAAAGACAAGAAAGCGCACGCTGCTTGTCTTTCCTCCCTGCTGCCCCACTCCACCCTGGTCCAGCCCTCCTCCGGCAACCAAACGGTGATACCCTTCTGGCACGTCATAGATAATCGTGGAAGGGGCATGGGTTCCTATTCCGTTGGCAACAGGCTTTCCATTCACTACCATCGGTTGGCCGCCTGCACTCCGGTTCATCTTCACGCTCCCCCATCCAGCGAAGGCCGCCTTCCATTTCAGATCCGTCAACTTCAGGGTTCCCTTGGGGCCGACTAAACGAGGTTCGATCCAATCCGCCCAGTCACATCCGTAGCCATCTCCGGTTTCATCCACCACGAGAAAGAGAGAGCGGGACCCCTTCAGATCGACATCCATGGAGACCGCGTGCCCCGGGGTTTCAGCCGTAACGATCGGACTGATATACAGAGGCTTCGCTTTCTCGGCAGCAAACGTCGCGTCGGCCACCAGAAACAGGATGGGTAATGACCAGAGTGAGGGTTTCATCCGCCCAGCTTGCAGACCAGAGACTTCCGCGCAAGCTCGCGCTCTTTGACAGGCGAGTTGAATTGGTCATCTATATCGGTGATATCCGGTTTCATTCGGGCTTGGCGCGATTCGCACGGGCCTCCAGCATCAGGCATGCGAGTCGATGGCCAGACCTACCGAACCGTTTGGAGTGATGACTCAAGACGCCTTGTCCATATCATTGACCAGCGTCACCTCCCTTGGAGTTTTTGCATTGAGAATCTTGCCACCGTAGAGTCTACAGCGACAGCGATCCGCGACATGCATGTCCGTGGTGCAGGCTGTATTGGAGTCCTCGCAGCCTACGGAATGTGGCTGGCTGCACGCGAGGCTCAGGGCAGCAACGAGCGTCTCCGCACACTCGCTAAAGCCCTCATTAAAACTAGACCTACCGCGCGTAATCTCGCCTGGGCTGTGGAGCGTCAACTCGCTACGATCGCTAGCCATCCGCCCCAAGACTGGGAAAGCGCCTCGCTTGCTTCAGCTGAGGCCATTGCCGATGAAGACGCCTTATGGTGTGAACAGATCGGACAGCACGGCCTTCCCCTTCTCTCCGCGATTAATGCAGAGAAGTCGACCGAGGAACCCGTGCAAATTTTAACGCACTGCAACGCGGGGTGGCTGGCCTTTGCTGACTGGGGTTCTGCCACAGCCCCAATTTATGCGGCCCATCGTGCCGGGATTCCGGTGCACGTCTGGGTCGATGAAACACGTCCACGAAATCAAGGCGCGCGCCTTACGGCCTGGGAGCTTCAGAACGAGGGCGTTCCGCACACCATCATTGCAGATAATGCGGGTGGACACCTCATGCAGCACAAAAAGATTGATATCGTAATTACAGGAACCGATCGAACCACCAGTAAGGGTGACGTAGCCAACAAAATTGGGACGTATCACAAAGCTCTCGCAGCCTCTGATAACGGGATTCCTTTCTACGTGGCCCTCCCTTCCTCTACCTTTGATTGGAGTTGTGAAGATTCCCTTCGCGAGATTCCTATTGAGGAACGCGACGGCTCCGAGATCGCCTATGTTGAAGGAAGAACACGCGAGGGCGCGCTGGAAGAGGTCCAAATCGTTAATCCGAACTCCCCCATCCTTAACCCTGCCTTTGACGTCACTCCTGCCCGTCTCATTACGGGCCTGATCACCGAGCGCGGAGTTTGCAATGCCGACCAGGAATCCATCAACAAACTCTTCCCCGAGGATTCAAGGGTCTAAGATCTCTCCAAAAAGACGATTCCCCCTACATCTTGCCAACCGTAATACCGTTACGAGGATACTAAATCTTCTTCGCTTGGGAAGCGGCGCCCTGATATCCCACGGCAAAGTAGAGTAAAGTAAGAAGGCACATCGCGGCAAGACTCGCCCAGTAGACCGTCCACCCTCCATGGCCTCCTACCACCATCAAATCGTAAAGCTTCCCGCACAGCAGTGTCCCCACAAGTGAACCGAGGCCCATGGACGCGAAAGTCACAAGGGCCTGAACCTGAGCTCTGAAGCGTTGATCGACCCGTCTGTTGAGAAAAACTCGTCCGGTTTCGAAAAAAAACGTCCAGCAGATCCCATGGAGAGAAAGGCCAACCAGGATCCACAGGTAATGAGGAATCACCCCTCCCATCGCAAAGAGGCAGTAGCGGACCACTGCGCAGCCCATTGCCACCATCAGCAGCGTCCGTATTCTGACCCTTCGCAGCCAATACCCCATCATCAGGAACGCCACGATCTCGAACACCTGCCCAAGAGTCATACCCGCTGCAACCGAACGAAACCCCAGATCACGAAGATGAATGGGCGTATGCATGTAAAACGCCGCGAGCGGAACTGACAGGAGAAACGTGGTGATAAGGTAGACCCTATGATCGCGATTTCTGAAGACGCTTAATGAGTCCAGGCCCAGCGCACTCTTCCAACCCTTTGAATCATTGGCCATCGGAGGGGTGTGTGGGAGGAGAAAGGCGCATAGGCCCGCCATCACTCGCAAAGTGAAGGCTACATCTCCAACCCTTGTCGAGGAATCCAGCCCGAACCAGCTGACACCCAAACCCACAAGCACCCAGCCTATCGTGCCCCAGACTCTGTAGAATCCAAAGCTTCGCTGCTCATCCTCCAGACTATTAAGTGCGATTGTTGTGAGAAGGCCCCACGCAGGCGCGGAGATCAGAGCGTTGATCATCATGAAAAGCAGGAACAGGTTTGGCCTGTCTGCCTCCAAGGCCCGGAACGCCGCCCAGAGGAACACTGCCCCGCCGGTAATGATATATCCGACGAGCTTCTCGGCCGGTATCCGCTGATCAGCGCGGGCACTGAATAGGAGAGGCGAGATCATCCCCGCAATAGGACCAACCAAAAAGGCCCACATGGTTATCCGGCTCCATCCCCGAGCCTCGAGAACATTGGAGAGAACCGGAAGCCACGCACCGGGAGCTGCAGCCAAAAGACAAAAGACCACCGCAATCCAATAACGATGTCCAACAATGCCAGGGCGAAACACGGCGGGAGTATCGGGGGGAAACCCCCGCTGTCGAGCGCACAGTGCGAAGGTGGGCCCGGCGGGACTCGAACCCGCGACCTAACGATTATGAGTCGTCAGCTCTAACCACTGAGCTACAGGCCCCTCTCGAGGCAAACGAAGCATACACAGCGAGAAGATTTGGGAAAGCCTTGTCACTGAGAACCATCTTTCTGCAGCAATCTTGGCTATTCTCTCCTACCGTTACATGCCTGTTTTGGCCCCCTGATGCCTGACTCGACCAATCAACAATTGATGAATAGTCGAAAACCCATATCCTCTCGCTGGCAGATGGCCTCCAGACTCTTTACCAAGCTCAAAGTCCTCTTCGTAGTCGTTCTTTGCACTTCTGGGATCGTTTATGCGCAGAATGCGCTGACCCGAAGCGTCACCGTCGACGGGACCCAGAGGCAACTCCTGGTATATCTACCCCAAGACTTCCAGCCATCCGAATCCTTGCCTGTCCTGTTCTGCTTTCATGGTGGTGACGACTCTGCCGAGGGCATGATGCGCTTCACCGCAGACTTCCGACCCCTCGCCGATTCTGAACGATTCATCGCGGTCTACCCACAGGGATTACTCTATGAGGGGTCGTCCTACTGGAACTCTGAGGGCCCTTACGATAATGGGACTGATGAAATCGGTTTCACCCGAGCGATGATCGACTTACTTGTGAGAGACTACGCGGCAGACCCCGCCCGGGTATACGCCTGCGGCTTTTCCCTGGGGGGCAACCTTATGTGGGATCTTGCCTGCTATCTCGGCGATCAAGTCGCGGCCGTCGCCTCGGTCGCGGCGAGCATGTGGGAGTGGACTCTGGAAGAGTGCTCCACCAGAAATCGCACCGGGATCCTCTCTATCCATGGAACCGAGGACTCTTACAATCCCTACAACGGCAATCAGTATTCTATTTCCATCGCCAACCTTAATGCCCACTGGGCCTCTCTGAATGGCGCAAACAGATCTCCTCTCACATCGACAGTCTCCCCAGGAGTCACCCGTTACCTCTGGGACAAAGGAGACGGCTGCCATACCGTGGAGCACTATCGCATCCAAAATGGCCCTCACTCATGGCCTTCTTTCTCAAAGGAAGTGATCTGGGAGTTTGTCTCCCGTTACAACAGCTCAGGGCTAATCGGGTGCGGCTCGGAAGTCGAACTTGTCATCGATGGCTACAATCCGAAAACTCGACAATTGACCCTGAATGTCCGAAATCTGCCAGTCGGCAGATTTGAGATTCGCCGGTCTTCGACAGGCTCCTTTCAATCTTTTCGACCCCGGATTGAGATCGATCAGGACACCGTCTTCCCCCTCACTATCCCAAGCGTCCCCCGAGACACTTTGCTTCTTCAGATCTGGGAGCGTCCCTGAAACATAAGGACCCCAAGAACGGGCTCTTTCAGCGGCCCAGCCTCTCAATGCCCTGGATTCCTACGGGAAGCCACTCACCCAATACTTCCAGTAAGATCGCTAATCTCATGAATTCTACAGATCGATTCGAGTTCAAACGACCTTGGGAATTCACCCTGGTTTACGAGTAACGGTGTTGAAGCAAGAACATAACCTTGCAGTGGTAGAGCGCACTCAGCGAAAACGTCCTAACGGGATTACCAGAGGCGCTTTCATTCCTGAAAAATAGCAGTAATTGCAAAAAGACTGTGTCGCGAAGCGATACCGCGAAAAGCAGAACAGGTGGATAGCCCCCCTCCCGCCTTGCGTGTAGGTTAGACCAAACCAATGCAGTTCCTGCGAGTCATCCACTAAAACTAAAATCAAACCTGAATAAAAAACTACCTGTCACGTTTTACGGTTAGAGAGACATCGACCTCCTTCGATTATGAACATCCCGGGCCACTTCAAATTCCTTCTGGACACAGTCGAGGAGACTGCACGCCAGACCGAACCAATCCTCTACAGCGGAAGTAGTTCTCTTTGGGATGACATCGTGGATAGTTTCGAAGATCGAGAAAACAACACGACTTATTGGCTTTTCTGCACCCGCTGGATGCGGGAACAACTTCTGACCGTCATGCATGGTGGATCTCCACGAGCACTTCTGGCAATCCTTTCGGTGCTCTGCCCGGACGAAATCCCTCCTCCGAGCCACGACGGCGAACCCTCAAAGGTGATGGAGCGCCGGATCTCATCCCTTCTTCTTCCGATTTTGATGCTTGAGATTGCAACCCGAGTAAGGAATGCAGCTTCTGAGCGCCTCGGCCCCTATTGTTCGACCGTTGAGGCATTCCACCCTGAAGATCATCGAGACTAATCCCTGGCATTCTGCATGATCGAGGCCCTCAGATCCCGCCTAGCGAAGCGCCGAAAACGCACTCTCCAAGCGTGCAAGAATCACCTCCTCTGGCTCCCTTCCCACTGAAAATCTCAGCAGCGCCTCACTCACTCCGCAGGAACGGGCCCATCCCATCTCCCGGTAATGGGCCAGCATCGTGTAGGGACACAAAAGGGTATAGTCAGTACCGAGACTGGGCCCTTTGCAAAACTGCATCGATTCATACAGTCCAGCAGTTTTGTCGGCCTCCTTCAGAGTAAAGCTGATCAATCCTCCGAAGCCACCGTTTGGACGGCGTATGGCCTCATAAGCTTCCCGGTCAGTAAAAGCGGGGTACCACACCTCCGAAACCTCGGGCTGGTCTGCCAGGAAACTAGCGACCTGTAATCCGTTACGATTGCATTCCGTCACTCTCGCTTGAAAATCAGAGGCATTTCGAACAAGGGCATCGCCATCTCGGTGGTAGAGGCGAGACCCCCCGGGCACCTCCCGCTCGAGGGCCTCTCGAAACTCATCGGCAAATTGAGAATCCTTCCGTAGTCGAATCGATCCTGCAAGAACATCACCCACTCCGGAAACCCATTTGGTCAAACTTGTTGAAGCGGCATCCGCGTAGGCCAAAGTATCAATATTAAGGTGGCTGCAAACCGTATCATCGACCAATAGAGGCACTCCCCCCTCATGGCATGCGTCTGCAACCGCCCCAAGATCCACCGTATGCAGTAACGGATTACTTGGCACCTCACAAAAGACTGCGGCATAGCGCCCAGACCTAATCCCCCGCAGGGCTTGCTCGAGCGCTTCTCCGGTCGCCTCATTGACGAAATCAACCCCTGCACCAAACTGCTCCTGAACCTTGAGAGCGTCCACATAAGGAAAACATAATTGGAGGGTCTTTAAGCCCGGGCGCCGCTCCGTGATAATCCGAAAAAGCGTAAAGATCGCAGCCATCCCACTCTCCAACAGAAATGCGTCCTGAGGCTCCACCTCGAGAACCCTCGCCATCGACTCCCGCTGACTTTCTGCGAGACCCGGATCAGTGTTCCTGCCGCTTATTAAGTCCTCTGCCTGACGGCTGCTGATAATTTCTCCCGTATGTCTCCAATAGTCCCGTGCTGCCTGGTAACCCGCTTCCGGCACCACTAGATGCGACCGCTCCTCGGATAGCTGCCGGGCAGTCACACCAGACTGTTCCGAAACATAAGACGCAGCCCGCCCTGCGGCCTGTTCCGAGGAATAGGCTATCACTCTCTCATTTTTATTGGCAACTCTCGCTTCTACCCGCTCAAAATACCGAGTAGTAATAGGGTGGATAAAAAAACGGGGATATCCCGCTCGCATTCTTGCAACAATCGACGCATCGCTCTCCTCATACCCAATGACCGATTGCCAAGTGGGCAGACTGACGACACAGGCATGAGAGGAATCGGGCAGAGGGAAACCCACATCCTTCTCCTGCCACGCAGGGTCTCGCAGTAAGTCTCGCACCTGCGCTTTCTGACTCACCCTCGACAAAGCTCAAGATTCTTCGCACTCGAAGATGGTATCCTTTGAATTACAGGCAGTCGGATTGAGTTTTCTTTGGCGTGTTCGCCAGTATATTAGTATGAACACCGAGGGCGGCGATAAGAACACGCTCGGACTGGAATTGCAGGTATTGTGACGAGCCCGAAAAATAAATACTACCTTGGCATTGCGGCCATCGCTGCACTGGCTTTGGGATTTTGGCTCGTTCGGGACATTGTCGCTACCGTGAGGGGCAAGCAGAACGCCACCGGTTCAGGGGGTCCTCGTCCCCATATCCAATTCGATAGACCCAATGCCCCCAGTAAAGCTCAGTGGCGCCACGATAGCCGAAAGGCCCCCGGGATCGACGAGATCTTGTTTGGCCTCCCCGGAGAGCGTATTGTTCGATTCCAAGACGAAGAAGGGTATCGGGCTTTCCTCGCGCGTGTTGGGGAAACCAAAATCAGAGTCCTCGGCCGCCTCGATAACTTACGGGCCGTCCGCATCGGCTTCGACGACCGAGAGGATCTTGATGGTCTGCTGGAAGATGAGAGCGCTCCAAATTTTCGCGTCTCCATTCCTGATCTTCCCCAAGTGGGGGCACAGCCAGGAGCAATAGGTTTTGGCAGAACCACCCTCGAGTGGCTCGGGGTCACAACCGACAACTCCGATTGGGGAGAAGGAGTGAGAATCGCCATGCTGGATACTGGTGTCGGTCAACACGAAACCCTCGGGTCTCGTGTGCGCGAAATAGACCTGGTCAGCAGCAGACAGCCCTCCAGCACAGAAATACACGGGCATGGCACCGCAGTTGCCGCTCTTATGGTCGGAAGAGACGGGATCAGTCAGGGAATCGTGCCTGCAGCCGATCTTCTTTCGATAAGAATTGCCGACGAGAACGGCAGCTCGAACTCGTTTCTTCTTGCGGAGGGAATCGTTAGAGCAGTCGATGAAGGAGCCCAGATTATTAACATCTCGATGGCCTCCTACGGAGATAGCCTTCTCGTACAGGACGCGGTTGCTTACGCGGGTGAGAAGCAGGTTCTCATCGTAGCCTCCGCTGGAAACGAAGGATACACTGTTCCTGCTTACCCTGCGGCCTATGAAAACGTAATCGCGGTCGGCGCAGTCGATGCCGCTGGTCAGCATCTCGCCTTTTCCAATACGGGCGATTCGATCGATGTGGCGGCACCAGGATTTGAGGTGCTTGCCGCCTGGCCCGGCGAGGAATACACCAGCTTCACGGGCACCTCCGCCGCCGCCCCACTGGTTGCGGGTGCCCTCGGAGCGGCACTTACTGAAACTCAATCCGGCCAATTACTCCCCCTTCAGGCGCAATCAATTCTTGAGAGCAACTTGAACGCGTCGGGCGCCCCTGGGCACGACCCCTTCTACGGGGGCGGCACACTGGACGTTGACCGCATGGTCAACGCATATACGGACGGCCGATTCGACCTCGCAGTGGCCTCTAACTGGTATCAAGAGCCAGGCCCCGACGATGTGGTGGGCACCCTTCAGGTAACCGTGCAAAACCAAGGAACTGAGGCGATCTCTGGCGCAAGCGTGGACGTCATTATCAATGATGACATATTCAGCATGGCCCTCCCTCTTCTCCAGGAAGGTGGGTCTCACGTTGTCTCCCTTCCCGTAAACGAGCCCGAGGATAATCAGCAGATCGCAATAAGGAGCTCGATCAATCTGAACGGCAATCAGGATCGCGACCCAGGCAATAACGTGCTTGCTGGCAATATCGGATTAATCGACGACCCTCTCCAAAGCGAGGAAGGCATACCAGTACCTGACTAACACTGTATTGCGGGATCAGGGAGAGGACGACTGATCTCATCAAGGCGGTATCCAAAACCGCTGCCGGTAACACTATCAAGGACGAGCCGTCCACTCCGTCTTCGGTAAAGCCCGGGATGAACTATTTCCTCGAACCTTGAAGCCTCCGGATAGAATTGCATCGAATTACTTTCCACGCCCCGGATTGTATTTACGTGAGCAGCGAGAAGAGCATGAGGTATCTGAGCCAGCATCGGGTTAGTAAGATCCTGCACCATGAGACTCATGCCATGAGCCTCTGCCCAACAACAGCTAAGAAGCGCACCTGTTTGGGTCTTGCACGTTTTCAATGCAACTCCGGTCCAACCTAGTTCGCGCCCCATCCTTACCAGCTTCCAGTCGTGAGCGCTCTCGTCAAGGAACAGAGGCTTGCGTGACGAAACCCCACTAACATCAATAGGATGCTCCTCGAGGTCGTAGGGGAAAGGCTGTTCCACATAAACAAGCATCCGATGAATCAGAGGATGTTCTGATTCGAGCCGGTCTAGAGTTTCCGTGACATACAACGGATCGGTCACCATGCAATTAAAGTCGGCACTAAGACTATCTACCCCTCCGGCTATCGCCACCTCGCCTACTTTAACGAGCCTCGCAAAATCCCATTCCGCATCATTTCCACGCAATTTGACTTTGAGACATTTCAGCCCATCACGCGCAATCCACTCGGACAACTCTACCGGATAGCCGTCGTCAGGCTCATCGCCGTCGAGCTCCGCATCACCAACGGGATCCAACCCTCCCACCAGATGCCATACTGGTAAGGAGCTCGCGCGACTCCTCAGGAAGTCAGCGGGAAAGGCACCCTCAAAGCTCCGTTCACAATCCGGGGACGCGCTCAGGAATGAAGAGAGATCACGATTCATGAAAGCCGGTCGGTATGTCTCGTAGACGCTAAGGCCGTGTAAATTCCCGTATGCGTCATGAACGGCAATATCGAACAGTGAACAGCAGACCAACGCCGCTAGCCACGGCATGGGAGCCCCCTCTCTACAATCATTAAACCCCTGAAGAAGTTGTGGCAGTTCTCCTTCCAGGAAATCATGCCCCAATTCAATTGGATGACCTGACCCATTGAAACCCGACCAAGCTTCAGCGAGATGGATGCAAAACGCACGCATTGCCTCATGGCGCACCTCATACGCAAGTTCGCTTGGCCATACCCATGTGACACTCAGAGGTGTCTCGCCCCATCCCTCCGCCGATTGGCCGTTCCCTCCTTCAACCCGGACGCAAACCCTTGCACAGGTCACCGATGTAAGGGTCTCTGCCCCGAATTTCAATGGGACTCTTGTCTCTACGGGGAGAAAATAAAGATTCGCTCCCACACAGCGTATATCGGTGGACTTACCCATGAATTAGGATTCAGGAGCTTTGATACAATTCAATGCGACGGTGATAATTCTTCCAAGATCCCGGCAACCACCACGCACTCAACATAAGCGCTCCGAAAAGAGTCCGCTTGACCATCTTGCGAGAAATTTTGACCCCTTTCTGAAGATCCTCCCATGAGGCGTCCTCGAGCCGCTCAAGCGTCCGAAGGCCCAGCACTGCAGGAAGCCCTGTTGAGGTGCGGAGTCGCGTACCTCGCAGCGAAGAAGTATACTTGATTCCATCTGCGAGAAGGACCCTGGCCCGGCTATGCCACCGAGGAAGAGCTTCACAGATTGCGGCTGGATCACCGGGATTGACCCCGGGCAGATAACACCGCCCTCTCTCAAGATCCTCCGGAATATCCCTGAGAATGTTCACCAGCTGCAACCCCTTGCCATAGTTTGCACCAAGAACCCGAAGCTCCTCGGTCGAGTAGCGGGAAAACTCTGGATCACAAATCACCCCTATTTCCGTCCAGAATTCGCCCACGGATCCCGCAACCTGATAGGCGTAGGTTTCCAATTCCTCACCATCGCTCAGGGCCACGATTCCCTCCCCCTGAAACCGTTCCAGATCCCATGACTGCCCCTCAGTAATGATTCCCACTACTCTTCTGATCGCCGCTGCACGACTACCTTCCATGGATTCCAGCCAGCCCATGCAGTCCCCTGCCCGCCGCACGAGCTCCATTTCACCCTCAGAGAGACCGGCACCATCCATCTCCTTGGGAAGCTTCGCACACAGCTCGGCTGCCTCTTGAGTCAGTCCAGGACTCTTCATTACAGAACAAAAGGAACTCAAAAGCGTTTTCCGACGAGCCAACTCCAAGGCCCCTGCGTCCGCAATCGTGTCGCTGAGCCTCGCGAGAAGGTAGCCGAGGCTCAGTGGACCTCGAAACTCACTCGGCAAGAGCCTGAGAGTAAGATAAAAGGACCGCGACACCGCTTTCAGTATATCGGTAGAGAGGTCCGCCGTGTTCATCGTCTTGAAGAAGAGTGGCGACTTACCGACCCCTTGACCAACCCCAAATCATCCCAAGATCTCATTCATCTTTACCTCCATATTCCCTTCTGTCGGGACATCTGCCCCTACTGCGCCTTTTATAAACATAAGCCGGGCGAGACAGATATGGGCTACTTTGTTGAAGGCATCCTCCGCGAAGCAAAACTCCGTTCAGCTTCGATAAACGCCCCTATAATCGATACCGTCTACCTTGGCGGGGGAACGCCCAGCATGCTTCCCCCTGATCTCATTCACAAACTTTTCGACGGACTCGGCGACATCTTCCGGTTCGCTCCGGGTACTGAGATCAACCTCGAGGCTAACCCCGCTACCTTTGGCAAGTCTGCTGCCAAAATGTTCTCCCAATCCGGAGTGACACGGGTCTCTTTAGGGGCCCAATCATTTAGTCCCGATGTCCTTAAAACGCTGGGCAGAACTCACGGACCGCGTGAAATAAAGCGTTCCGTTGACCTTCTGAGAGCTGCCGGCATTGAAAACGTCAGCATTGATTTGATGTTCTCTATTCCAGGGCAAACTCTGGACCAATGGAGGGAAAGCCTTGAACTCGCTCTCGAGCTCTTCCCGAATCACATATCTGCCTACAACCTCACATACGAAGAAGACACACCCTTTTTCACTCGTTTTCGCGAAGGCCTTTACACCGACATCGAAGAAACCAACGCCTCCATGTTTGAGCTGGCACACGAGCTCCTTACCTCGCACGGACTTCGGCATTATGAAACGTCGAATTATGCGTATCCGGGCTACGAGAGCAGGCACAACAAAGGATATTGGAGAGGGGTCGACTACCTCGGTCTTGGCCCATCTGCTGTTTCAACGATCTCGGGCCGCCGATGGAAGAATATCCCAGACACGGCCAAATACCTTGTGCAAATCAGTAAAGGCGGATCCACAGAATCCGAAGTGGAAACCCTCACGCCGGCTCAGCTTGACTTGGAGCGAATCGCCCTGATGTTGAGGACCGATGCTGGAGTGCACCGCCGACACCTTTCCGAAGTCCCACCGACTCGAATTGAAGCTATTGTCAGCGAGCGTCTCGCCGACTGGAAAGGCGAGCACCTCGTACTGCAAGGGCAAGGCACTATGCTGGTCGACTCCATCGTTGACCACCTTGTCAGCTAACCGGAGCCTTTAAAATCAGAAACATATCAACCTCAAAGCCACCCCAGGATGTTAGAGCGGACTTACCCACTTGCACGAAAGGCCCTCTTTCGACTTGAGGCTGAGCGGGCCCACAACTGGTCCCTGCGCGCACTCCGGGCAGCAGACCGGTGCGGCATACTTCAGGCCTTGGCTGGGGAACTCCCTCGATCCGAGGAAATCAGGTGCATGGGTCTTACCTTCCCTAATCGTCTTGGGCTGGCCGCTGGTCTCGATAAGGAAGGTAACTCGATCGATGCATTCGGACGTCTTGGTTTTGGCTTTATCGAGATCGGAACAATTACCCCGAGACCCCAAGGCGGAAACCCCACCCCTCGCCTGTTTCGCCTTCCTGAGCACGAGGCCATCATTAACCGGATGGGCTTCAATAATCCCGGGATCGAGGAAGGTGTTCGAAATGTTGAATCCTCGACCACCTTCAAGGGCCGCGTGGGGTTTAATATCGGAAAAAACAAGGACACTCCGAACGAGCACGCGGTGGATGATTACCTCCTCTGCCTCAAAAGCGCATGGCCAGTAGCGGACTACATCGCGGTCAATCTTTCTTCTCCCAATACCCCGGGGCTGCGGGCACTGCAAGAAGCCACAGCCGCAGCTCATCTCCTCGAGCGACTTCAGGCCGAATGGGCCAGCCTTGCGGATCAGACGGGAAGAACAGTGCCTCTTGCAATTAAAGTCGCTCCCGACCTTGATGACGAAGAGATTTGTGCGCTGGGACAGATCTTCCTCGACCACTCTCTCGATGCGATTATCGCCACCAACACCACCATCAATCGAGCTGACATAAAATCAGCGCCCTTGGCCAAGGAGGCGGGGGGGCTATCAGGCGCCCCCTTGGGGAACCAGTCGACAAAAGTCATCGAAGCCTTCCATCAAGCCGTGGGAGGAAAGATTCCCATCATTGGGGTAGGTGGAATCATGTCCCCGTCGGACGCCCAAGCAAAAATCGAGGCCGGGGCCACCCTGCTTCAACTCTACTCCGGCTTTATTTATCACGGGCCCCGCCTGATCCGCAAAATCCTCAGCGCAGGTCCGGAGAACCCTTGACGCAGTGAGGGCCAGGATACTTTCCGCTGGCTCTGCCAGCAAAATTGATTAATCTATCAAAAATATCAAATCCCACCTCCAAACCATGAAAAAGAACATCCTTCTTGTTGTCACCTCGGTGCTCTCCCTCCTTTTTGCCAGCTGTGCAGCGGGACCCAACACTCAGTCAGGAGCTCTCACTGGCGCGGCTATCGGAGGCCTCGCAGGAGCGATCATCGGCAACAATGTAGGCGATGGAGATGCCGGACGGGGAGCATTGATTGGCGCAGCTGTCGGTGGCGCAGCAGGTGCAGCAGCTGGAAATGCCAAGGATCGCCAGCAAGGGCATATTCAAGGGCGGGGCTATTAGAAAGCTAAGCCAAAATTACCCTCTCAATTACCAAAAGCAGCGGGGTTTCCCGCTGCTTTTTCTTTCTCGATTTTCCGGCAGGATCGCACCAAAAATCTTCCAGCCCATGGTCACCTGCAACTACCTGCTCCTTTCCCTGCTCGTTGGCACCATTGCAGTCTTCGCTCCAGCAAGCCTTGCGAATCAATTTGATCCCTTTGCCGCATCGGAAGCCAACACCAATTCGAGTACTCTGGAGTTCCTCGCAGAGGCCCGTGAAGTCCCATCTGGTGAAGCATTCCATGTGCTGATGAAGATGACCCATCCGCCCGGATGGCACTCCTACTTTGTTAATCCGGGTTACGTGGGCACTTCTCTCAAGCCTAACTGGGACTTACCTCCCGGGTTTCAGGCGGAGCGAGTCGGATGGCCAATCCCTCACATCGGCACCACCGCAGGAAAAAAGACCTATGGGTATGAGCCCACCGTTTCCCACCTGTTCAGGATAACCCCGCCTGCTGGACTGCCGGCTGGGACTCAGATGAAGATTGCCGCCTCTCCCCGCTGGCAGATTTGCGATGAGGCCAACTGCCGCCCCGAACCCGGGATAGGAGCCCCGGAAACCGTAAGTGTCGTCACGATCACAGTCGGACCCGCTTTAAACTTGGTTACAGCCAATACGCAGGCTTTTGCAGACGCGCGCGCCATGCTGCCAGCCACCCTTCCTCCTGAGCTTAAGGTCCAAGCCGTTGCAACAGCAGATGCCGTCACCCTTATTCTTTCACCCGCGGATGCAGTCGCTGATAGTACAGTTCATTTCTACGACTATGATCAGGTTCTCGACGCCCAGTCCGAACCGAATGTGACGCGGAATGAGGAAGAGGTTCGATGGAGCTTGTCGCCCAACAAGAACAGCGACACCCCCCTCGGGAATAAGATTTCTGGAATCCTCACCATTGGAGAAAAAGGCTATGAGGTAAACGCCTCGTTCGGGGACCGGGAAGATGAACACGTGAGCTTCGGCAAGCTTCTCACCATCCTCGGAGGTATGTTTCTCGGGGGCATGATTCTCAATCTTATGCCCTGCGTCTTTCCCGTGATCGGAATCAAGATTATGAGCTTCGTTCAGCAGGCCGGGGAAGACCGACGGAAGATTCTGAACCATGGAGTTATTTACGCGGCAGGAGTAATTCTCTCTTTCTGGGTCCTCTCCGGCCTATTGCTGGCTCTGCGAGAAAATACCATCGGCAACGGGGGACAGGAAGTCACTTGGGGTTATCAGCTACAGAATCCGTGGGTCTTATGGGGCCTCATGCTCGTGATGTTCGCCCTGGCCATGAACATGTTTGGCATCTTCGAGATTGGAGCCTCCGCGACCAGCGTGGGCGGCAATCTCACCCGTAAGCAGGGAGCTGCAGGCTCCTTCTTCTCCGGGGTGCTTGCCACCGTAGTTGCCACACCATGCTCTGCTCCTTTTCTCGGAGTCGCAATCGGGCTGGCCTTCAACCTCCCTCCCCTCCTCTTCCTTCTGGCATTCACGGTAATGGCACTTGGCCTCGCCTTTCCCTACGTCCTGCTTTCTGCATTCCCAAAATTGGTTGAACGACTTCCTCGGCCTGGTCCATGGATGGAATCCTTCAAACAGGCAATGGCATTCCTTCTTTTTGGAACCACTGGCTTCCTCCTCTGGTCGTTTCTCTCCTTGAAGGAAGTGGGCCTCCCGAAGATGCTACCGATCGTTCTTGGCCTTACCATGATCGGGATCGCCTGCTGGATCTATGGACGCTGGTGTGTCGTGTCACGAACCAAGTCCACCCGTATCATTGGCTACCTTCTCGCACTCGCATTCGCTGCAATGGGAGCATTATACTCTAAACCTCCCGCCGAAGGGCTGAGATGGGAAACTTGGAGCCCTGAAGCAGTGGAGGAGGCCATCGCTAATGGCAGGCCCGTTTACGTAGACTTTACCGCAACCTGGTGCGCGACCTGCCAGGTGAATAAATCGAGAGCTTACAATGGGAAAGTTCAGGCCCTCTTTTCCAATTACAACGTCCTCGCCTTGAAGGCCGATTACACCAATTACGACTCTCGAATTTCGACCGTCCTCGCTGAGCTCAAACGACGCGCTGTTCCGGTAAACGCCCTTTATCGACCCGGAAAACCTGAACCCGTGCTGACTAAGGAACTCTTTGGCTCCACCTATATGGCCAACTTCATTGAGGAGCACCTCGGCACCCAGGAGTAGCCCTGACCTCTGTTCAGAAGTCTCGCCTCACGAAGATCACTAACGCCAGACCCGCGACAGCCAATTCGTAGAGGAGGCTACTCCCCAGATCCTTCCAGACAGGATGGCGCTGATCAGCAGCCCGCTCTACCTCGGAATGGCGCTTCGGGATGTCGTCAATCGGATCCCTGAGCAATAACCCCAGGAGACTCTTTCCAGCCAGCCCTCCACCCTTCTCATCCACTCTAATCAGGGAGCGCATCTGGCCGCCTACCGCGCGGGTCTTTGGGAGAGCGAGGCGGACTGCATCCAGGACCCAATGAATACGAACCATGAAATCCTCTGAACTCTCCCTCGGCTCTACCTCGTCATGATCGGCTTCTTCCCAATCGAGCTCAATGCCCAGTTGGGGCGCCGTATAGGCGAACTGATAGGAGACATCTTCCCCCCACTCGACGAGGACCGATCCACCCCATACCAGCAGCGCCGCAAAGAGCCCTAGAATCATGGACCCTGACCAGACTGAAATAAGAACATGGACAGCATAGACAAAGCTGAAGGACAACACGACCAGAGGAACGGCCCAGAAAACACTCAGGTTCCAATCTCCGAAACGAAGACCAAGGCTCAGGTAGACGATCAGACTAAAGGGCAGCACCTGCATCAGAACGAACAACAGGCTTCCAAAATATTTTCCGAGAAACAGGGTGACCCGGGCCGGCGGCTTGGAAAGGGCGAAATCAATCGAACCCTTCTGGATGAATTCCGGGAAAATCGAGGCACACGAAATCAACCCGAGCACAATAGCGCAGAATCCCAGCCAGTATGGGATGATGACATTGGTAAAGAGCAGAAGATAGAGCTCTTTCGCTTCCGCAGTGCCCATACGGAAAAGCTCACTCTCGAAGGCGAGTAATCCGAAAAGAGCGGACACGCCCCCTTCATTGAAACCAATCGAGGCATAAACCAGGCCGATCAACCCAGACAGAACCAGAACCACCCAGAAAAGCCGCCTTGCACGAAGCATTCTGAAAGAGTCCAGAAGAAGCACCCAGAGGACTCTCATGACCGCTGTACCTCCTCCCTTAAGTCCTGTTTCTCAACGATCGACTCCATGAAGAGATCTTCGAGAGACTGGTGCGATTTTCTCACCTCAAGTATTACCACTCCGGCTGCGCGGAGAGCATCAAGAACCACCTGCAGCGGACCGGGATCAGCACCTTGAAGTGTGATCTCCCTCTCGCTAACAGAGTGCCCGAGTCCCCGAATGCGAGAAGCTGCCTCTTCAGGCAAAGAGCCCTCAACGGCCACTTGAAAGCCACGGCTACCTGCAGTCAGATCTGAAAGTGCGCCCTGACGAACAACCTGACCTTCCTTCAGGATAGCAATAGAGTCGCACAGAGTTTCCAACTCGCCCAGAAGATGACTGTTAATAAACACGGTCACTCCATCATCGCGCAGCTTTTGCAGAATGTTGCGCATGTGATACCGGCCCTCAGGGTCAACTCCATCAGTAGGCTCATCAAGAATCACAAGACGTGGTGAATTCACAAGAGCTTGAGCTAGCCCGATCCTCTGAACCATTCCCTTGGAGTAAGTTTTGATCGCTCGATCTTCCGCTCCTCCACTCATTCCTACCAGGTCGAGCAGATCGTCAACCTCTTCAGAAGTCACCCTGACGCCTCCCAATCCGGCGGCATAACCGATGACTTGCCTCCCTGTAAGGTAGGCCGGAAACCTCGAATGCTCGGGAAGATAACCAACCTTTCGGAGGGTTGGCTTGTGCCCGATCGGGCTACCAAGAAGGCTGCCCCTGCATCTCGTGGGACGAATAATCGTTGTAAGAATCTTAACTAGCGTGCTCTTGCCTGCCCCATTCGGGCCCAGTAATCCGAAGATAGAACCCTCTGGAACCTGCAGTGAGACCCCTCGTAGCGCCTGCACCCGCCCTCGATACGTCTTCTCAACTCCCGAGATATCAACAGCGCATACTGCCATGAGATCCGACTTCTAGGAGAAGAGAGCGGGCCAGGCAAGAAGGGATCAGAGTATCGACGTTCGTGTCCTTCCTGTTTGCACAACCGCTTGAGAACCTCTACCTTTCGAAGCCATGAAACCAGTTGCGATTACGACACTTCTGAGCATGTTCCTTATCGGCGGAGCTTCCTGTCAGGATAGTAGCAGCCAGAAATCCAGCAATCTCCCGAAAACCAAGATGAAAGAATTCGCAACTGATGCCAAAGGCGCCATTCCCGAGGGTTCGGAAACGATCTCACTTGGCGCAGGGTGCTTCTGGTGCGTGGAGGCCGTCTACCAGCAACTGGAAGGTGTCCATTCAGTCGTCTCAGGTTACATGGGCGGCCATGTGCCAAATCCAACCTACGAACAGATCTGCCAGAAGAACACCGGGCACGTGGAAGTCGTTCAGGTCGTTTTTGACCCAAAAACGATTCCGGCGGCCGACATTCTGGCGTGGTTCTGGGAGCTGCACGACCCAACCAGCAAGGACCAGCAGGGAGCCGACAAGGGACCGCAGTATCGCTCAGCAGTATTTTATCATTCAGAGGAGCAGAAAAAGGTGACCGAAGCATCCATGAAAGCAGCCCAGAAGCTCTTCACAAAGCCAATCGTGACCGAGGTCCGCAAGGCCGAAAAGTTCTGGGTCGCCGAGGATTACCACCAGAATTTTTATTTCCTGAACAAGAAAAGGAATGGATATTGTCGCGTAGTAATACAACCTAAGCTGTTAAAGCTTAAGCTCAAAGACTGACAGAAGACCCACCTCAGACCTCACCACTCCGCGAACTGAATCGAGGACCCTTTGGGCTGACGCGGCGAACGCCTTAACCAAGGTAGCGTGCGGCCCGTTCTTGATTAGCCCCTTGCAAGCGGATGGAAAGTAATTAACTTTCCTTAAGTGCCTGCCGGATATGAATTCCAGATCGACCACCGCATCATTCATGGCGCGGCTTGGGATCACGTGACCTTGGACGACCTTGAACGCTACATGGTGGAGGCCTCCCAGCTACCTGGCGATTTGAGGGGAGCAGTCGAGTATCTTGATCTTAGCGAGGTGATCACTCTTCAGGTCAGCATGGTAGGAGCCCTCCAGTTGGCACCTTGGTATGAGTCGTTGATCGACCGTGGCATCAGGGGATCCGTCATCTTTGCCCCCGACGAGGAAGTTTATGAGATCGCGGAGACCATCATTGCGACCTGCGCCCAAATGGGTGGGGGTTTACCGGACGGTTACCGGCTCACCTCTACACCTGTAGCTCTGACGAACGTCCACCATTTTCTCAAGCAGGGGCCAACCCTCGAGGCGCTAGCCTGCCACGCGCAGGTCGCATAGACCTCACGAAGCGGCCAGCTAAGGGACTGGAAGCAAAACCCCCCAAGGAAAAGCGGCGACAGTCTCACATCACCCTACCGGCGGCCTTTTTGGCAGCGCTACTGGGACCCACAGTCCCACTCCCTCTACCAGTTACGGATATCGTCTGGCGTTCCGTTCTTACCATCTGGCCCAAGGGACCATAAATCGAAATCGGGGTTCTCCTGATCGGGACCTCCCCTCTCGTTACGGAATCGCCAGGCATTTCCCCACGGATCGACCACCGCTACAGGCAGGGGTGTCCCCTTCTTATCGATCAGGTTTCTGGGATTAGTGTTCGGGTCCAAATCTGCCAAGTAGGGCACCAGCCCTTCATCAGGACGGCCATCAAGAGCGCCATCATCCGCTGTACCTACGATCCCGTCCGCGCCCACGCCATCGCAATACAGCATGCGGTAGATAATGAGTCCACTCTGGGCCTCAATGTCCCCCTCAGTCGTCTCAGGAAGAAATCCAGCATCGGTCTGATACTCGGTGATCTTCATGTTGAATGTCTCCATCTGCGTCTTGGCCTTGTCGATGGCGGACTTCCGGTTCACATAGGATGAGACCCCTATGACCATTCCCGAGAGGATCATGATAATGGTCACAACGGTCAACAACTCCACGAGGGTAAAACCTCGGCAATCTCTGGCCTTAAGTGGGTTAGGAGCGATTTCCATTTCGAGATCGGATTGTTCAGATGCGCCGGATTTTACTGCTGCATCTGCTGAATGATCTTAATGAGAGGTAGGAACAATGCAAATACAATTGCCCCAACAACAAGAGCGAGGAAGACGATCATTATCGGCTCCAAAACGGAGGTTAATGCTGTGACCGCATTATCAACTTCATCGTCATACACATCGGCAATTTTGAGTAGCATCTCCGGTAACTGGCCGGTCTCTTCCCCCACGTCCACCATACTGATTACCATGGATGGAAACACACCACTTGCCCGGAGAGGCTGCACAATTGACTCTCCCTCTTTAACCGACTCATGAACCTTATTAATCGCCTCAGAAATCACCACGTTTCCAGCAGTTTCCTTGGTGATGTTCAGCGCCTGCAGAATAGGAACACCGGAGGTCACCAACGTTCCAAGGGTCCGGGAAAACCGAGACACCGCACTTTTTCTCTGAATCTCCCCGAAAAGGGGTAGCTTAAGCTTCAATTGGTCTAGAAGACCCCGGCCCGTCTTAGTTCGACCCCAAAGCTGGAACCCGAGATAAACCAAAAACACTCCCCCAAGAATCCATACCGCATTGGGCGCAATGAATGATCTTGCCATCATAAATTCCGAAAAACCGAAGACAACCTGAGAAATCTTGGGAAGTTCCGCCCCTGCCATGTCGTTGAACATCTCCTTGAACTTCGGCACAATGAACAGCATCAGGAAGGTCACGATCGCCACTGCGATGAACATGACGATCACGGGATAAACCATCGCAGCCACAATCTTGTTCTTCAACTTATGGGCTTTCTCCTGGTATTCAGCCAGACGAGTCAGGACCACTTCGAGAACACCTCCAAGTTCTCCGGCCTTCACCATATTGACATAGAGTTTATCAAAAATTTTGGGATGCTGCGCCAGACTCTCTGAGAAGGTGGAGCCTCCCTGAACAGAATCAGCCAACGAATTGATCGTACCGCGAAGCACCTGATTCGGTTCCTGCTTGCCTAAAACCGTCAAGCCTCGGAGCAGAGGCAGTCCGGAGTCAATCAATGTGGCAAGCTGACGCGTAAAGATCATCAGCACCTTGGGCTTAATCCGACCTCCTGTCGTTCCTCGGGCCTTTTTCCTGCCTCTCGCCTTGGCTGCAGCTTTTTTTCCTGACGCACCGAGGGTCCCTTTGCCCTGTTCTACGATCCCAGTCGGATAAAAGCCCTGATTCCGAAGCTGGCTAGTCGCCTCGGCTTCGGATCCAGCCTGAAGTGTCCCGGTTTGCGGGTTTCCCTGCTGATCGATTGCAGTATACTGAAAATTAGGCATGGGTCTTTTTTGTCTTACGTTTTGGTAATGGTAGTGGAAAAGATGATACTAGGCTCAATTCAAAGCCCTACGTGTATTTGAGAACCTCTTCGATTGTCGTTGCTCCCTCATAGATATTGCGGAGACCGTCTTCGCGCAGCGTAGTCATTCCAAGCTCGATGGCTTTTTGCTTGAGAGCTACTGTCGGCGCACGGTCGGTAATCATTTCACGGATTGGGTCCGAGACACTGAGGAGCTCAAAGAGTCCGCGACGTCCCCTGAGTCCTGTCTCCGCACAGACCTCACATCCTCTTCCCGTGTAGAAATGCTTGTCCCCGAGCTCGTGGGCTGAAAGGCCTAACTGGTTCAGGACCGCCTCATTGGGCTCGTAACTATCTCGGCAATCCTTGCAAATCGTCCTGACCAGTCGTTGTGCCAGAACACCCTCGAGGGAAGCTGCAACAAGGAAGGGTTCCGTCCCCATATCGACTAATCGAGTCACCGACCCTGCTGCATCATTGGTATGCAGAGTGGAGAGCACAAGGTGCCCAGTCAAGGAGGCTTGAATTGCAATTTGCGCGGTCTCCAAGTCCCGAATCTCACCAACAAGAATCTTATCGGGGTCCTGCCGGAGAAAAGCGCGAAGAATTCTAGCGAAGCTGAGGTCGATAGCCTCGTTTACCGGCACCTGAATAATACCATCAATATCATACTCCACCGGATCCTCTGCGGTAAGAAGCTTCGTATCGATGGTGTTAATCTCCTTGAGCGCAGCGTAAAGCGTCGTTGTCTTTCCTGCCCCGGTTGGCCCCGTTACCACGAAAATCCCGTTTGGCTTTTTAATCGTGGTATTCACATAATCCTCTACATGCTGCGGAAGCCCTAAAACGCTCAAAGACATGTTCACATTAGAGCGATCAAGAACTCGGAGAACTACACTCTCCCCATATGAGGTCGGCAGCGAAGAGACCCGCAGATCGACCTGTTGATCGCCGATCTGCTTTACGATCCTTCCATCCTGCGGCACGCGGCGCTCGGCGATGTTCATGTTAGACATGACCTTCACCCGCGACAGAATCGGCAGCGCAAGGTGGATCGGCGGTGGCGCCATCTCGTAAAGGGAACCGTCTACCCGATAGCGGATCTTGAAATCCTTCTCGAATGGCTCGAAGTGGATATCAGAGGCACGCTCCTTGATCGCCTGATAAATGACCAAGTCAACATAGCGAACGATCGGCGCGGAGTTCGCTTCATCAGCCAGCTCCTGATCAGAAAGCTCCTTCCCGTCAGTATCCAACTCACCCAGCAGCTCGGCCATTGCCGCACCCTCATCAGCGCCGCCACCGTAGGCCTCATTGATCTTCTTTTCGATGATATAGTCAGGAGCAACGACGACCTTGATCTCTTTGCCGAGTGCAAAGCGTAGATCCTCGGGGGTCTGCGGATTCATCGGATCAAGCAGAGCAACCGTGATGCCCTCCGCATCAAAATTAATCGGTAATGCGCCATGAAGGCGTGCCATCGCAGCGGGAATGACTGCTAAAAGCTCCTCAGGCGGAAGAAATTCAGAAAGATCGACAAGATCAGCTCCAAGCTCCTGGGCGATAATCCCCCACATATCCTCTCTGGACTGCACCACTTGGAAATCAGTAAGAATATCACCCACATCCTTCCCACTTGCATCCATCTCATGGAGCATGTCCTCCGCAAGGGAACTGTCGATCATTCCCCGGGAAACGAAAATGTCCAAGACGTTACGATTTTCCATTGGTATTTGGTAAAATAAGTTCGGTATTAATCAGCGTCGGACATTGTGACCGAGATTACTTCCGAGGCGGAGGTTACGCCGGCAAGAACCTTTCTGATGCCGTCCTCTCGTAGAGTCCGCATGCCAAGCTCGCGCGCCCGACGGCGTAGTTGGGGCGTGCTGAGGTCCTCATTGATTAGGTGTCGCACCTCATCGTCGACCTTGAAGATTTCAAAAATACCCTGACGCCCCCGGTATCCCGATTGCCGGCAGGTTTCGCATCCCACGGGTCCCATGATCGAACTCTCTTCAAGCTGGGCGGGGTCCAGGCGTAACATCCGCATCTCGGCATCACTTAGCTCCGCAGGTCCCTTGCAATCCTTGCATAGCGCACGAACAAGACGTTGGGCCATCACCGCCCGAACTGCTGAAGCAATCAAGAATCGCTGTACCCCAATATCAGCCAGACGCGCGACCGCACTCGGAGCATCATTGGTATGGAGAGTCGAAAATACGAGGTGCCCGGTCAGCGAGGCGTTGATCGCAATACTGGCGGTCTCCACATCACGAATTTCTCCGACCATGATAATATTCGGAGCCTGCCGTAACATTGCACGCAAGGCTGCCCCGAAGGTCATTCCGATATCAGATTTAACCATCACCTGGTTAATCCCGGGAAGCTGATACTCAATAGGGTCCTCGACCGTAATGATCTTGCGATCAGGCTTGTTGATATAGTTCAGGCACGCGTAAAGCGTCGTAGTCTTTCCTGACCCCGTAGGACCTGTCACGAGCATGATACCATCGGGAAGGCCCATCATTTCCCGCATGATCGCTTCATCGTCAGTGAAAAATCCCAACTCCGGCAACCCGAGAAGAAGCGAGGACTTATCGAGAATCCGCATCACAATACTCTCACCGTGATTGCTCGGGACTGTGGATACTCGAAGATCCACCTCTTTCCCGCCGATCCTCATCTGAATTCGACCATCCTGAGGAACCCGCTTCTCGGCGATACTCATTGTGCCACTCATCACCTTAACCCTTGCGACAATCGCAGGTAGAAGGCGCTTGGGGTGACTCTCCACCTCCACCAGTCGTCCGTCCACCCGGAATCGAACCCGCAAGGTTGTCTCCATTGGCTCCACGTGAATATCGGATGCTCGCATCCGGAAAGCTTCCAATAGCATATTGGAGACCATTCGAATGATTGGGGCGTCGTTGGCATCCGCCTCCTCCGTCTCACCTTCGGTAATAACCGTAAAAGAGGTTCCAGTGTCTGCCTCTTCTGTCTCTACTCCGTAGTTGTCGTGGAGAACCTTGGTGATGGCCGATGGCGTCGAGGAAACAAATCGAACCTCTCGCCCCACTACATGTGGCAGACTATCCAAGGTTTCAAAATCCAGCGCATCCGCTACTGCCACTGTCATGTAGGTCCCGTCATCCTCGAGAGGCACAGCCTGAAATCTTTGGGCAACCTCAACATCCATCGCTTGAAACACATGTTCTGTAAAAGGATGCCCGCCTAAGTCGACGTAATCCGTCCCTGCATTCTCTGCGATTGTCTGAGCCACCTGCTCCTCTGTCACATCACCAACCGCTACAAGAAGATCGACGACCCCTTGGTTGGGGCTCACGCCGTCACGCGCTTTCGTGATTTCGTCAGGGGTCACAGTCCCCCGCGCAACCAACAGGTCGCTGAGATAGTCTTGATTTGAATACACGATTGGCAACAGGTAGATGTCACCCCGGACAACCCGGAAGGGAATATCGGGGACGGGGAAGATGCTCAAACCGCCACCGATTGGCAATCCTCTATTTACTCTGAGATCACCCAATTGTCACACTCCCGGAAGCGCGGCGAGAAGCCTCTCTTGGAGAGCGTCCATTTCATCCCGAGAGCTCTTGGTGTCATCCTCATAACCCACCAGATGGAGTATCCCATGCACCAGATATAGAGTAATTTCCCGCTTCAGCGGGGAATTAAACTCCTCCGCCTGCCTTTGGGCCGTTTCAACGCTGATCAGAATCTCCCCTTCCGCACCGTATGGAAAGGTGATCACGTCCGTAGGCTCAGGATTGTCCATGAATTGTGCATGCACGAGTGATATCTCCTTATCCCCGATCAGCGAAACTACGACAGATTCGGGAGGGCTCACCCGTGCTAAGCCTTCCTTCGTGACCTCCTCGATTACAGCATCCCCTGCCCTCATCAGGCTTTCGACGAACGCATCCGACATGGGACAGACGATCTGTCTGTTATGAACTTGGACCCGGGGGCGTGGCATACTTACACCTGGTCTTGCTCAGGATTTACCCACGACCTTGCGCCGGTGCCTCTCCCATTCCTCCACTGGCACCACATTCCCTGTTTGTCCGGAGGCCCGCGCCTCATCTGGGGCCTCTGCCACTGAGGAATCTTCACGCTTTGGATAGTCGATACGACTGTGCATCATGCTCTGAAGCGTCTTGGTAAAGCTGGCCCGCATCTTCTTAAGGTCGCTCACCGTTAGCCCGCAATTATCGAGCTGACCATCCTTGATTCGATTAAACACAATTTCATCCACCAGAGATCTTATCTTACTAGGCGTAGGTTTCTGTAGGGTCCGCGCCGCACTCTCAACCGCATCCGCGAGGGAGATAATTCCGCTCTCTCTTGTCTGAGGACTAGGACCCGGATACCGAAAGTTTTTTGCATCAACAACAGGTAGATCCTCAGGATTCTCCAATCCTTCTTGGACCTTCTCCTCTTCCATCCTTCTCTGCTCCTCTGCCTTTCGATAGAAGAAATACACTAATGAATCTCCATGGTGCTCCCGGATGACGTCAACAATTCTTGGATTCAGTTTATTCTTGATCGCCATGTCGACACCATCCTTCACATGGGCAATAACTACCAATGCACTCATAGTTGGAGTCAAGGCATCATGAGGATTTGATTCTCCCTGATTCTCAATGAAGTAAGCGGGCTTCTGAAGCTTACCTATATCGTGGAAATAGGAACACACTCTACACATCATCGGATTGGCCCCGATCTTTTCGGCTGCTGCCTCCGACAAAGAAGCAACCACCATGCTGTGATGAAAGGTTCCCGGGGCTTCCAACTGCATACGCCGAAGCAGCTTATGATTCAGGTCGCTCAACTCCAGCCAGCTTATATCCGTTGTCAGGCTGAAAGCTGACTCCAACAAGGGAAGAAGACCGCTGACAATCATTCCTGTAATCAGGCCAATACCAAAAGCCATCGCAATTTCGACTCCAAGGAGTTGCCACTCCAGAAGCCCTCCATCAGCCAACGAACCGAGACCGATCATCTGAAAAGAACACGCCACAAGAACTGCAGCCCCGCCGATATAGAAACCTGCTCTAAGCAGCCGCCCCCGCTTGCGGACCTGCAGAGTTACAAGAACTGCAACCGCGCCACACACCACACTCATTACCAAGTAGGGCAAGACCGAATTCTGAGGCATCAGGAAAGCGCCCAGTAGAGACGCGGTGGCCACCGCATAAAGGCCAACCCCGGTCCCCAACAAAACTCCAAGAATCAATGGAGCGAATGCATACGGAACAAGCAACAGTTTGAATGGACCTCCCAGAGAGGGGTTTGCATCAACCATCACCGTTGCGAGCCAAATAGCAGACAGCTGAAACGCCAAGCAGCACAGGACGAGGAAGACGTGACTGTTTCGCTGCGTCACTTTGCGAAAAAGAACTTCCAAAAGGGCGAGACACAATCCCCCGGCTACCAGACACGAGAATCCAGCTCTGAGGCTTGCCGCGCCGCCAGTTGTTGTCCCCACAAAATTGAATGCCAAAACCGCTGCGAAAAGAGCGAACAAAAAATATAGTCCAGAGCGGAGGACGATGCTCCGGTCGAGATTGGCGGCTAATGCCCGATCGGAATGGGTCCGGCGCTTCTTACCGGAAGATAAACCCTGCTGAGTGAGGCGGCGGCGCCTGATGGAATCGAAAAGCTCCACGGGTGAATGGGGACGTTCGGAACGCTGGTCGGCGGGGAACTCCCCGCGCTGCGGAAAGCGTTCTAGGGGCAATTGTAGAGTTTTTCAACGTCATTCAACCTCCTGCCGCGTCACCTTGACTCACCCCTTCCTCTGGCAGCCCCATTTTTATTGGAGTTCCTATAATTTTCATAGGCATCAATTATTTCACTCACGACAGGGTGGCGGACCACGTCTCCTCTCGAAAAACGGATAAATTTTACTCCAGGAACATTGTCCATGGCTGCCTCCGCCTCAACAAGCCCAGAGGCAATACCGTCGGCGAGGTCCACCTGACTCCCGTCTCCGGTCACTACGCAAGAAGATCCCTCTCCAAGACGGGTCAACAACATGAACATTTGCTCCCTTGTAGTATTCTGAGCCTCGTCAAGAATCACGCACGAGCTCGCAAGCGTACGGCCACGCATATATGCAAGCGGCGCGATTTCGATCGTTCCATCCTCTAGATATCGATTCCCCTCCTCAGGCTCAAGAAGATCATGGATGGCATCATAGAGCGGACGGAGGTAGGGGGCCACTTTCTCCTGTAAGTCTCCGGGAAGAAACCCCAAAGCCTCACCGGCCTCTACTGCAGGACGGGTAAGAATCACCCGTGTAATCTCTCCTCTTTTGAGCCGGCACAACGCCATCGCCATTGCCAAATAGGTTTTTCCAGTTCCTGCCGGTCCAATACCAAACACTACCGGGTGCGACTCCATAGCCCGGAGGTAGTCTTGCTGGTGCGGACTACGGGGCGTAACTGCTTTTCGTGTCCGAGAACCAAGCAACCTCGTCGCGGTGAGATCGGACAGGCCCCTACTCTGCTTTCCCGCAACCATGTCGACTGCCTGCCGAAAATCCCGCCTATGAATAGACACCCCCGAACGGCGAGCTTCTTCGAGATCGGCAAATAGTTTCTTCGCCAAGTCCAAGCCCGCTCGCGATCCACTGAACAAGATCCACCCGTCCCGAGTAACTACCCTCACTCCAAGAGCCTGCTCGATATAATTAACTTCCCTCGCATCATTCGCGAATAGCGAGTGCAGGAACTGAGGGGTTTCAAATTCCAATTTAAGTTGGTTCTCAGGGACTGGGGGCTGACTCATCGTAGCTTCTGAACGTTTGTGAATGGACGGCACGTATTGAACAAGTCCTCAGTCGCATCCAATCCCCAAGGCTGCCAAAGACAGGATCGACGCCTCCTCGCATACTGAGCTACAGAAACGGAGCTGGTCGCTCTCGCAGGAGGCACAAGAGAAATACTGACGATTGCAACGGCTCCAACTGCAATTGACGTAACGGTCCGAAGCTACACCACAATGCAGGCATCGAGATACTACTGTTGCCCCAGCAGTATGATTCACCTCTACCGCTATTCTTTGATCGAATACATAGCACTTACCCGCAAAACCCTCCCCTTGTATCCCTGCCTCTTTACCATACGATACGATTCCTCCATCCAGTTGGCACACGTCAGGGAATCCTTGCCGCAGGAGGAACCCGCTGAACTTTTCACAACGGATCCCCCCGGTGCAGTAAGTCATTATCTTTTTCCCTTCTAGCCGACTCCGATTTTCTTTCACCCAGGCCGGCAGCTCACGAAAATTTTCAACCGGCGGCAAAAGGGCCCCTTCGAAATGCCCTAGTTCCCACTCATATTGGTTTCGGGCATCTACCAGAACGGTATTGTCGTCCCTCATCAAATCTCGCCATTGCGCCGGAGTGAGATAGTCTCCGGTAGTTTCATCGGGCGAAAAATCGTCCTTTCCGAGATCCAAGGTCACCACTTCGTCTCGCCGTTTGATACTTAGCTTGGGAAAGGCGTGTCCCGAAGCTGGATCCACCTTGAATTGGATACCCTTCGTTCTGGGATCCTCATTTAGAACCTTCATGTAGTTTTCGGTCATTTCCCGTTTCCCCGAAACAGTCCCATTCAGTCCCTCATCGGCAATCAGAATGCGACCCCGCAATTCCAGCGCCTCACACAGTTCCAAATGCTCAGCCAGATAACCTGCCGAGTCTTCGAGAGGCCGGTAGAGGTAATATAGCAGGATCTGGTGGGATTCTACGCTGATGCCTGAATTCAGGGTCTTGACCCTCCATTTGCCAATTCCAAATTCCCCTCTTTGGAAAATAGACTCTGGCCCACAGATGATTCGGCCCTTTGATTCAACCTCCACCCGTTAACAAGCGATAGGAAGAGACAGAAGACCGATTAAGACCTCTTCATCGATAAAACCGCAATTTACGGGGCAAATTCGCGCGTCGCTTCTCGACAAAGCACTTAACCTCCCTATCCTCCCGCCCCCCGCTAAGCCAATGGCAAGTAACAACCAGCCCCTGCCCGGTTTCAGGGACTTCCCACCTCGTGAACGTCTCCAGTCCCGCTATTTGTTCGAGATCTGGAAACGGGTCGCCAAGCGCTATGGATTTTCCGAATACGAAGGCCCTATTCTGGAGTCGGCGGATCTCTACCTCAGGAAATCAGGTGGAGAGCTAGGCGAACAACTCTTTCGCTTCGAGGACAAGGGAGGAAGAGATGTTGTCCTTCGTCCCGAGTTAACTGCATCCCTCGCCCGAATCTCTGCTGGGCAGCAGAGAGACTACCCCAAGCCCTTGAAGTGGTTTGAAATCGGACGATGCTTCCGATACGAAAAACCTCAGCGAGGACGTTTACGCGAATTTTATCAGTTTAATGCGGACATTCTCGGGGAAGCCTCTCCGGCGGCAGACGCTGAGCTCATCGCCTTGTCGATTGACGTCATGCGTGAACTTGGATTCGGCGAGGATGACTTCTCAATCCGTCTATCGGACCGTCAGGCGTGGATCAACTTCGCTCAAGATCATGAAATCGCTCCCTCGAACCTCGATTCTTTCCTTCAGATTGTCGATAAGATCGAGCGAGATCCGGCCGAAAAGATAAAGGAAAAGCTAAAGCCTTTCTCCATCGACTTGGAAACAGTGCGTAACTTCATCTCCACTGCAGGGGACTCCTGCTCGGAAAATCTTTCTGAAGTTCTCAAAGATCTCGGAGCGCGTAATCTCAACAGATTCGTTGAGGTCGACCTCTCGATTGTTCGAGGGCTGGCCTATTACACAGGGGTAGTCTTTGAGGTTTTTGATTCAGGAAAGAACCTTCGCTCAGTCGCTGGAGGTGGACGCTACGATACTCTTGTTTCGATTGTAACTGACGGCTCCTCGGACCTCGCCGCAACGGGCTACGCGATGGGAGACTGTGTGATTTCCGAGCTGATTAAGGAGGTTCCTACCGCACTACTCCAATATCAGGCATGGCTGCAGACACAGGCGACCTGTGAGGTCTACATCGTGATTGCTGATGAATCGAAGCGCTCGAACGCCCTGTCTCTGGGACACACGATTCGCGACAGCGGCCTGGCAGCGGATTGGCCGCTCTCTCCTATGAAGGTCAACAAACAGTTCAAAGCTGCCGATCATACTCTTGCACGATTCGCTCTAGTGGTTGGAAGCGAGTTCCCAGATCTCAAACTCAAAAATCTTAATAGCCGAACCGAGGAAACAATTCCGGCCGGAAGTAACACTATCGATGTCATCAAGGCGCGTCTCGAAGCGCCTGATGGACCTTTACTCGCATAGCCGATAGGATCATCCGAGCTCTACGAAAGAAGACACTCATAACCGAACCTCAATGAGAACACACCATTGCAACGAACTACGGGCAGAAAATCAGGGAGAAACAGTGACTCTTACCGGATGGGTCAATTCATCACGGGATCATGGTGGGGTAATTTTTATTGATTTACGGGACCGTGAGGGACTCACCCAGTGCGTATTCCGTCCAGAGGAGTCCTCCGAGTCCGCCAAGGCTTCACACTCTCTCCGTGCGGAAGATGTCGTGGAGGTAACTGGCAGGGTAGAACCAAGGCCGGAAATCGACGGCAACAGCACCGTAAATCCCGAGCTTCCTACAGGTGACATTGAGGTGGCGGCCACCGCTCTCACTATCGTTAATAAGGCAAAGGTCCTTCCGTTCCAACTGGACAAAGAACTCTCCAATGAGGATCTCAGGCTCAGTCACAGGTTCCTTGATCTCCGGCGCCCCAGGATGAATCAGAACCTGCGAATCCGTCACCGAGTCACCAAAGCAGCTCGTGATTACCTGGATTCCCATGGGTTTATCGAGGTAGAAACCCCAATTCTCTCCAAATCCACTCCCGAGGGAGCACGGGACTTCCTGGTCCCATCCCGAATGCACCCAGGATCTTTTTATGCACTTCCGCAAGCCCCACAGCAATACAAGCAGCTACTGATGGTTGCTGGGGTTGAGCGATACTTTCAGGTAGCTCGCTGCTTCAGAGACGAGGACCTCAGGGCCGACCGGCAGCCCGAATTTACTCAAGTGGATGTGGAGGGCTCCTTCACTGACCAGGAAGAAATCATAGAACTCATGGAAGGGTGCCTCTCTGCCATGTTCAAGGCGGGCCGTGACGCCGATATACCAACCCCCTTCGAGCGTATGACCTGGCATGACGCCATGAATCAATTTGGATCTGATAAACCCGATCGCCGGTTTGGCATCCAAATCGAAGACCTCAGCGATCTCTTTGCGGATAGCGGGTTCAAAGTCTTTTCGGGAGCGGTAAAGAACGGCGGAGTCGTAAAGGCGATCAACGCAAAAGGCTTCTCAGGAATTACAACAGGCCAAGTCGATAAGCTCACTGAAATCGCCGTCAACCATGGAGCAAAAGGGCTGGCCTACATCCAGGTGCGCGGAGAGGACCCATCCACCTGGCGATCTCCCATCACCAAGTTCTTCAACGAAGAGGAGTTGCTCGGGTTGAAGGATAAACTCAACGTTGAAGAAGGTGATCTCGTTCTTTTCGCTGCTGATCAGTGGGAATCCGCCTGTGAAATACTTGGCAGGATACGACTTGAATGCGCCTCCATGCAGTCCCTCCTTCAGGGCCGTGAAGGGGAGTTTGATTTCTTATGGATCACCGAGTTTCCCCTGCTCGCCTACGACGAGGAGTCGGGTAATTGGTCCGCAGTTCACCATCCGTTCACAAGGCCTGTTGACGGAGATCAGGAGCAGCTTCAGCAGGGGAATTACTCCAACCTCCGCGCCCAAGCCTATGACGTTGTTCTCAATGGCCACGAATTAGGAGGCGGATCCATCCGAATACATGAGAAGGAGCTCCAGTCTGCGATGTTTACCGCCCTCGGAATCAGCGAAGAACAGGCGGCCAATGAATTTGGTCACATCCTTGAAGCCTTTGAATTTGGCGCACCGCCCCATGGAGGCATCGCTCTCGGACTGGATCGTATCGTAATGCTCATTGCCGGAGAGGAGTCGATTCGTGAAGTAATTGCATTCCCAAAAAACAACAAAGGTTGCGATCTCATGTCCGCGAGCCCGGCACCTGCTGAACCGGTCCAGCTCAGAGATCTGCGTATCAAAACCACGGTTCCCGATCCGGAGCCCGAGGCCTGATCTAACGAGTGCCCCGCCTGACAGCTTGCATTCTGTCCATTGTCTCTGCACGGTGAAACCTGACTTTTCTCGTCTGATTCTTCCATGAAACCTTTTCCCGTCTTTCTTGTCGTTCTTGGAACGGCGTGCCCCCTTCTCAGAAGTGAAGTGGAGGAAGATATACCCTATGGAATCGAGGCGGTCACGGGGCTTCGCTCAGCCTACAGCCACCGGGGCTTTGAACTGGCAGATTCCACGCTCGATTTCCAATTGGAAACAGAGGTAACCATCAACAACGACCTCTCTCTGGCTGCGGGTGGCTGGATCGCTTCCGAGTTGGGTGGACAATTTGAGGAAAAGACAGGATTTCTCGAACTCCGGACCACCCTTGGAGACGCCTTCACGGCTAGTGGACTGATAGGCTATCACGGTTACAGCAACAGTGTCATTCGAAGCGGCTTCGATATCTCTGGAACCTTTACCTGGTATGCCGATACTGCCTGGAATTTCTCCACCTCCATAGCTCATGACTGTGGAGCGGGAGGTTGGCACGGCGAATTATCGAGCCATTGGTACAAACGACTGTCGGACGACGCCTTCCTTTCGGGCAAGCTAGGAATCTCAGGCACTGAAGACTACTATGGGCACTCAGGCTTTGGCGACCTTAGCGGGCGCCTTTCCCTGACTTACAACGTCAACACCATGCTTTCGGTAACTCCGTTTGCAGGATGGTCCTACGAACTTCGTCATCGCGATGGCAACGAGATCCACGCTGGCGTCTGGCTCGAGGTTTCTTTTTAGAGGACCAGTGTCCGGTGGGCCCTTGAGAGCCGCCTAACTACTACTCCTTACACCAATTACTCCTCGTTTTTCGGCCGGCGTCCTTCCTCGCCCGGCCCGCGGCCCCGGGGCCGGCCTCGATCGGCTCCCTCGAGTTTTCCATTTTGGTCTCGATCCATTTTATTAAATATCTTTTTGCGTTCACCCACTGAGAGGCCTCGCTGGCGCGGACCCCTCGCCCATTCCTCGAAGGTCAGGCCGCCATCATTGTTCTGATCCAATCTTTCGATTTCAGCAGGATGTAATGGAGAACCCGGTCGCCGTGGGAAATCCGCTGCAGTCAGAACCTTGTTTCCATCGCGATCCATCCGGGAAAACATGGCCCCAAGCCGGTCGGCGCTCCACCCTTTAACCCTTGGATTTCTACTAAACTCATCAAAGGTGATTCGCCCATCCTTATTGTGGTCGTGCCCCCTGACAGAAGGAGGAATCGAGCTCGGCAGCTCCTCGAGGGTGATCTCCCCGTCATCGTTCTTATCCAGGTGATCAAAGAGGCGACGTCGTCCTGCCTCTCCTAGTGAAGCCGCCCGGCCGGCCGACCCAAACTCCTTAAACGAGACCTTGAGGTCACCGTTTGTATCGTATTTGGAAATGAAGCTCCTCCCGGAGAGAGGCCGGTGGCTCTGACCGCCCTTTCCTCCCCTGAAGGAGCCTTTCTGACTCTCTTCAGAAGCCGTTTTTCCTCCACCCCCCTGCGCCCATAGGGGCATAGCTATCGCCACAACGAGAAGGAGGGACTTGCGAAATGCCTTCATTAAAATACGATTGTCACAAAGAGAGAAGAGACAGGTTACTGCTTGGCAGGCTATCAAATATAACCCCCCAGTGGACGCAAAGTTCCTCAAGAAAACGAAATTCTGGGAAATACCCGTATCCAGCTTAATCGAATGCAGTACACTACCCACATTTCTGAGATTCTCAATCAGGGAAACCCTTCAATTTCCTTCGAATTCTTCCCTCCGAAATCAGCCGAGGCATCAGATCGACTTTTTTCCACAATCCACGACCTTAAGCAGCTCAATCCCTCATTTGTCAGCGTCACCTACGGAGCCGGAGGTTCCACTCGCGACCTGACTCACAAACTCGTGCTCAGGATCATGGAGGAAACCACAATACCGGCAATTCCCCATCTCACATGCGTCAACCACAGTCGGGTCGAAATCTCAGAAATTCTCTCTGGATATGCGAACGCCGAGGTTCCTGCAATCCTTGCCCTGCGCGGCGATCCTCCAGAGGGAACCCCCGACTACAACCGCGCTCAGGATGCCTTCTGCCATGCAGCCGACCTCGTCAGCTTCATCCAGAATTTCAACCGGGAAATCAGCAATCCAAGAAAAAAGTTTGGAGTTGGAGTTGCGGCATTTCCGGAGGGCCATCCGGATACCCAGAACCGCCTCAAGGAAATGGATCACCTCCGACAAAAAGTTGATTCTGGAGCGGACTACATCTGCACGCAGTTATTTTTCAATAACTACTCCTTCCTTGATTTCCGAGATCGTTGCCGCCTCGCCGGAATCCACATTCCAATTATTGCAGGCATAATGCCGATCACGACAAAATCTGGCATGGTGAGGATGGCAGACCTCGCCGCCGGCGTTCACTTTCCCGCTCTGCTGCAACGCATGCTGTTAAGCGCCAAAGATGACCCGGTTGCTTTTGAAAAAGCGGGAACGGATTACGCGACCTCCCAATGTCGCGAGCTTCTCGCGGAAGGGGTAGAGGGCCTCCATTTCTACACCCTTAACCGCAGTAGCGCTACGACACAGATTGCAACCGCCCTCGACCTTGGTCAGAAATAGAATTGGGAGCGGCACTTAATTCTTCGCATGCTCGAGAATTTTCTCTGCGAGCTCTGAACCTGCCACAGGAAGACTACTGTTGAGATCGAGCTTCAACCAGCGTAACCCACTTTTCTTCTCCACTGGAAACAACTCTGATAGAACTGGTGATCGCTTCTCCTCGAAGGCCTTTGGGTGGAGTCCCAGGCTGACAGCCCCTACGAGGTACGGGATACTCCGATAGCTCGCCCTAGCCTCTTCTTCCCTCCGCATCACCTCCTGCCCAAATACCTCGGATTGAAAGATCGTACGAATTTTCTCGTCACTGTCGGATTGCTCCCGGGCAGCCCGTGCCGCCGTTATGAGGTCGAATTCGGACGCGGCGCTTTCGGCATCGGTTTCCCCTTCAGGAGAAGGCTCCTCACCGAGATTTTCCGTCTTATAGATCGCGATAGAAACCTCCTTATCTGAAGGCCGCCTCGACATGAACTCGCCTTCAAGCTGAACATGATCTTTGGCAGAGAGGTCGATGCCCGTAAACACCGCCACATTTCTGCCTGTCTCCATGGTGAACCCACCGGTACGAAAGCGTACTTTCTTGTAACTTCGGTAACGATCAACCAGCGAAATAACATCAAGCAACTCAAATTCATCTGTCACGATAATCTCGTCCTCGGGCCCCAGATCCACTTGGACAGACACCGTGATCCCGCTCGATCCGTATGGAGATCCCCCCACCTTCACCGCCCCGGAAATTCTACCCTGCAGCACTGCCGCCACCTCCGGGTGAACACACCCTTTCAACGGAAACCCTTCCATCATTCCTTTGGCATCAACCTGAGGATTCACTATCGGGCCTTTCACCATTCCAGAAAGCGTGATTCGTCCATCTTCTTTCCCAAACTGAGCCTCCACAATCTTAATTCCAGCCTTCGAAACATCGAGCTCAAGAGCCTCCACTCTCATATCACGAAGCCAATTTTGGCTGAATGTACCACCAAGCATTTTTAGCTTCCACCCAGACGCACTCCGCTTGGCGCTCAGTTTCGTATTCTTGATTGCTCCGGCTGTAGATGTCGAATAGCCCCACGTAATCGAGGCGTCCTCTATCTCGACACGATCAAAATCAAATCTTTCTACCGAGCGGAAGATCACTCCAAAGACCCCATCGGCGTCGAGAGTTTCAGATCCAGATTTCACCTTCATCGCCAGACGCTCAACGTTCACTGAATCCCCTCTCCACACCCCCAAGATACCGGCCGTCACCCGCATCCTCGTTTTAATATTCCGTGCACTCAAGCTGTCGAAAAAAGTTCCCTCAGAGCCCACCATTTCTAAGCTACTGAGCTCTAGAATCCCCTCTTTCCTCGCCGTGGGGCCGATTTCAGCAGATTCCGCATTCAAGCCTTCCTCGATCGCAACCCGGATCCCTTCACCGAAGCTTGGCGCAAACGGCCTCCTCAAGAGATAGGCATAAAATAATGTCAGGCCGATCAGGAGCACAATGGCGGCCCGTAACCCCATTCTGGTAACCCAACTCATTAATGCTGAGGAGGCTCCACCCCCTCCATGAACCAATTGGAAAAGCAAGCCCTGACTCGTCACCCAAGCGCTCATACGGGCCCGGAATTCCTCCAATTTCTTCTGATTCTCCTGCATTGGTAACAACCCGCCTGACCTGATAGATAAGGTTTGAACCGGGAAATTACCAATCTGATTTCACTCGTCTTTGGTCCAGTCACCCTTTTCCCTCGCCGACGGGCACTCGCTCCACTATTCAACCGCCAGTGGATGACGATTCCTACAAAGTAAGGCTCGATATTTTTGAGGGCCCTCTCGATCTCCTTCTTTATCTCATTAAGAAGGATGAGATCGATATTTACGACATTTCCATCGAGGGAATCACCAAGCAATACCTTGATTATATCGAGACCTTCAAGCTCCTCAACATCGACCTCGCCTCAGAATTTATCGTGATGGCAGCCAATCTGATGTACATTAAGAGCAGAACCCTCTTACCTCGCAGTGAGCAACCTCCAGAGGAGGACTGTGAAGAAGATGACCCTAGATGGGAACTCATCAGGCAACTGATTGAATATAAGAAGTTCAAAGACGCCGCTGGGACTCTGGCTGAAAAAGCACGCGAACAGGAAGACATGTTTGCCCACATCCCCGAAAAGCCCCCGAGCAAGAGCAGGGAATCGGCGCCCCTCGCAGAGATTTCGATTTTTGACCTGATTCGGGCCTTCCAGGGCGTCCTCAAGCGGTTTGAGGAAGCTCATGATCTTGGGGACATCATCGACGACCGCTTTACCGTTTCCGATAAGATGGAGCTCCTGCTGAACAACTTCAGCCCGGGACAGAGCATGCCGTTCAAGTCTCTTTTCGCCTCTGCCTCGACCAAGTCCGAGGTTATCGTGACATTCCTCGCCCTCCTGGAACTGATGAAACTCAATCAATTCCTAGTCTGTCAGGACCAGATTCTCGGAGAGATTGAGATTGAGCGACGTGCTGGCACCTGAGATCGCCATGGAACACAGGAGTTCAGGAAATCCCGGCCGGATCGCTCTTTTTGGTGGAACTTACGACCCCGTCCATCTTGGTCACCTCGCGATTGCGAGGGCTGCGAAAGACGCTCTCAATCTTGATCTGGTGATTTTCATTCCATGCCGCCAGTCTCCTCACAAGGATGATTCTCCCCTTGCGAGTCAGGCACAACGCCTCGCGATGTTAGATCTCGCCTTGGCGGATGAGCCGTGGGCAGAGAGTAGTAATATAGAGCATCTCCTACCAGAACCCTCATTTTCTTGGGTTACCGCTGAGGCAATGACCAAGGTTTATCCAGACGCCAAACTTTTTTGGCTAATGGGAGCCGATCAGTGGTCGACAATCGAGACTTGGTCTCGCCCATCCTACCTCGCCGAATTGGTAGAGTTTATCGTCCACGACCGAGGCGCCCCCCCTAGCCTCATACCAGGGTTTCAAGCCCATCATATCGAGGGCCACCACCCTGCGTCGGCCTCCGAAATACGAGCACAGCCCGCGACTAGAATATCAGATGAATGGCTTCATCCTGAGGTAGTGCATTACCTGCATAGAGAGTCTATCTACTCATGATCGGCTTGACTTATCCGCCTATGAACGAGAATGGTGGTGGTGCAGGTTTTTAAACTATGAAAGCTCTCTTCTCCTCAATTTGTGTGTCTGTAGCGCTGGTTATCTTTCCTCTGTGGTGTACCGCACAAGAAACCTCGCAAGCCCAGAATACAGAAAGCGAAGATGTCGTTCCACAATGGCAGAAGGACTTTGAGGCTCTTGGAACCGAGAAGCAGGTGTCCTATCGTGGCAAGCTGAAAGAGGCGGGTCGGCTGTTTAACCAGAAGAGAATCATCGAGGCCTTGAATGAGCTGGCAGACGCTCAAAGGATCTTTCCAAGTGAACCGGGCGCCCTCAACTTGGTTGGCGCCTGCCATGTCGAGTTTCGGAACTTCAGCAAAGCTCGCGCCGCTTTTGAAGAGGCCCTCAAGCTCCAGGATGATTATGTCCAAAGCATCAAGGTCCTCAACGGCGAGGCAAGAGCTCGCAGAATCAAACCTGTTCTTAATATTCTCTTCAACTTGGTTGAGATGGACTTCGTAACGAGCCAATGGGCAGACTGCGTTGGGCGCATTGAGGGCCTGCTACCGGATATGGATCCATCGGATCTCACAATGATCAGGCTGCTAGAGTTCAAATACCTGCTCTGCAAACTCAAGCTCGGAAATACCGATGAGGCTCGCACCCTTGCGAAGAAATACGACTTCCGCGACGACTACCCATATTACTATTATGCGAATGCAGCCCTTGCCTACCATGATGAAAACGAGGCGGAAGCGGAGCGATGGCGCGCCAGCGCACGACGAGTCTTCAGGCGGCCCTCTACTTTGGCGGCCTGGGAGGACACCATGATAGAAATCGGTTTCGTCAAAAGCTTCTACGGAGGAGTCAAATAGTTGGTCCGTCAACAGCATCTACGACTCGCCCACTCAGAACGGGGGCAAATTCGCTGAGAGGGAAACACTCCACCCGCTCCAGCTTGATCCCATAGAGATCTGCGATTTCGGGAGCATCGGACTCACGGTAAATTTCGTTGTAGTAAATTTCTTGAATACCGTAGGAGCAGAGAGTTTGCATACAAGGAGTACACGGCATAGTGGTTGTCGCTACAATTCGCGCCTCTCCCCGCCTGAAAAGACTGCAGAGGTTGATCTCGGCATGGAGCATGAACTTCTGACGACCGTCCCGGTCGTCCCAGAATCCTGGCGGAGGATCAAATCCAGGGGCGAGTCCATTATAAGCTGTCCCAATGACCCTGTTATCTGCATCCAGCGCAGCAGCTCCGACTTTCCTGTAAGGGTCCTCTGAGCGCAGAGATGCGACCTGCGCGAGCGCCATGGCATACTCAGGAATGCTGATTCTTTCTCCCACGGAGATAAGTGAAGAACCGTTTACCCCAACGATCAAGTCTCAACCCTATTCCGGAGTCGGAGCCGATGGGATCTCTACCTCTGTTTCAGGTGATTTTTCGCTCCCTCGATCTTCCCTTAACCATTCTGCGAGCACCTCGGGATTCGTCTCAGGCAAGCGACAGGTTTGACCCACACAGTAATAGGCCGTTGTCTGACCGGGTTTGACCTCCTCCAGTTGCCGTGTGAACTTCGAGACCGGACCCTCCGTTCCCACCACGAGGAGATTATGCCTTAGCCCAGTCCATGCCACCTTCAGGAATTCCTCCCGCTGTTTAGCACCAGCGATAACAACACGGGCCGGCTTGCCTACCATGAATGAGACCGCCTTCAGGCTTTCGGCCAACTGGGTCGGACTCTCTCTGATAGTATCACTTACCGAGAGCAGCGACTTCTCGGCAACCTCACGATATGAGCCCTCACCTGTAATTTCCGAAAGTACGCCGTATTCAAACCTTGCGACCGAACTCGGAGTAGGAGTCGCAGAGTCATAATCATCCTTCAGACGGAAGACGAGATCATCCCGGTCTTCTCCATCAAAAAAACCACCGTTGAGCTTATCGTAAAACAGCGCGATCGCCCGGTCCGCAAGAGTTACTGCCAGACTGAGATACGAAGGGTTCAGCGTCGCCTCGTAAAGAACCCTCGAGCCCCGAAGGAAATACAGGTAACTTTCACTCTGCTGACTTCCATCAACATGACCTTCCCTCCAACGATGAGAGAGCGTACTGGAGGCAGGATCCCACAGCTTATTGACAACAAAAGCATGAGCCCTCTCGGCAGCCTTGAGATAACGCTCGTCCTTCAGGATCCGGCCTGCTCGAGCCATTGCCCCAATCATGAGACCGTTCCACGAGGCCAGCACTTTATCGTCGGTAGCCGGAGGCACCCTGAGCGACCGCGCCTTTTTCATCTTCTCCTTAACGAGCGACAAAAGTTTGCGATCCTCAGGAGAGAACTTTTCGAGCCGCATCGCCCTGAAGAGAACGTTTTGATCCTTGAGCGGATCTGGGTCACTATGATCGATAAAATTACCCGAATCCGTAATCCCGTAACGCTTCCGAGCAACCGAGAGCTCCCTCTCATTCAAGAGCGCCTTTAAATCCTTCACCGTCCAACACCAATATTTGCCCTCTTTCCCCTCACTTTGTGCGTCCTGCGCACTGAGAAAGCCACCTTCGGAGTGAGTCAACTCGGCGAGCACGTAGTCAGCAATCGACTCCGCAGTAACCTTGAATTCCTCTTTCCCGGAAACTTGCCAAGCATCCACGTAGACATCAAGTAGTTGGGCTTGGTCGTAGAGCATCTTCTCGAAGTGGGGAACCAACCATATAGGGTCGACGGTATAGCGATGGAACCCTCCGCCAATTTGATCATTAATCCCTCCCTCCATCATCTTCCGGCAGGTCTTTAAAGCGAATTCCCGTCCCTCTCCTCTTTTGCTAAGAAGGAACCGAAGATGGGATGGCTGAGGGAACTTTTGCTCCTTACCCCACCCCCCGTTCATCTGATCTGCTCCCGCAAGAAATTTCGCCACCATGCCATCTAGCATGAAGCCATCAAAGGAGGCGTCGGGGTTCAAGCTTTGGATCTTATCCAGATGATCCGTGAGTTTCTCGTGAAGATCGACGGTCTTAGCCTCGACCCCCACCCGGTCTTTAACCCACAGATCATGCAAACTACTCAGAACCGTCATAAATCCTGGCCTCTGTCCTTGATCCTTTGGTGGAAAATAGGTTCCGCCATAAAAAGGCTTCAGGTCTGGCGTGAGGAACATATTCAGCGGCCACCCTCCTCCCTGCCCGAACATGGCCTGAAAGCTGGTCATGTAAACCTTGTCCACATCTGGGCGCTCTTCCCTGTCCAGCTTGATGCTGACGAAATGTTTATTGAGGAAATTCGCGACCTCCTCGCTCTGGAAAGATTCCCTTTCCATCACATGACACCAGTGACACGTCGAATACCCGATACTCAGAAGGATCATTTTTTTCTCCTTCCGGGCCTTTGTGAACGCCTCCTCGCCCCAGGGATACCAATCCACCGGGTTGAAAGCATGTTGGAGAAGGTAGGGAGACTTGGACTCAATCAAGCGGTTTGGCGTTGAGCCTGAATCCGGTATCTCTCTTGCACTGCCGGCAACCACCATTGCAGAGAAATATAATCCCGTCGCCCAATGCACGATTCCGACTCTCATGTGCAAACGCTACCCCCCAGCAACTCACACGCAATAGGGTAATTTTTTCAGTGACCGGTTTGGAGTTACTGCCAAATTGGGGTTGTTAATAACTTTTAAGGTTCTTATTTCCCTAATATTTAGCATTTTATGAAAAACATGAAAAAAATACTGTCCTTATTCCCGAGTTAGGTGTTTATTACCGGCATTACAACGAAGGCCGCGGTGAGAACCGTAGCTTTCATGTAAGGGTGAACAGCAGTTGTCAGCCCAGCATCACAGAAACGTGTGCAACGGTTGATGGACTCTGTAGAGGGGGGCGAAAGCCCCCCTCTACTTGTGTCCGGAAATAAGGTCATCACTCCCCTCCGGCATCAAGCCCATGGGCCCGGCCCTGTGGAACATCCTATCTTGGCATGTGATCCCCCTTGATCCTTGGCAACTCCCTGCTTTACTACGCCTCCCTCCGGCCTACCGGCTCATCAACGAAAAACCATTCCCATGCTTGAGACCTTTCGTAAGTACACCATTTCCATGATCGCTGTTCTGGTTGTGGTTTTTGTCGGCCTTGTTTTTTTCGGTGCAGGATCCAGCAATTTAGGTATCGGTGCACCTGTTGTTCTTGAGGCCTACGGTCAGAAGTTCAACCAGCGCCAGCTCAAGAAATTTGAAGAGAGACATACCCGGCTGATCACCCGCCTCTCAATAAGTGCCCCTGGCGACACTCAAGCCCTCGGCGAATACGCCAGAATCCTTGCTGGAGGTTCCGGGCTCGAGCCGACCTCTAATAATTTCGTCGTCAATCGGCTCACCCTGCAAAAGGCCATGACTGATTTTGGCCTTCAGGCCTCTACACCCGAAGTGGAATCCTTTATTAAGGAAAAACTATTCTGGCAGGACAGCGGATTCAATGTTGTCGCATATGATGATTTCGTGAAAGTCGAAATGGGGGCTCTTGGAGCCACCGTAAAGAATCTCAATGAGTTGGTTGCAGAGGTCATCTGCTTGATGAAGCTGAAGGAGATTCTTAGTGCTGGGATCGAGGTCTCTCGGGACTTGACCGAGGATGACATGCTAAGCGCGCAACAGCGCATAACCTATCAGCTTCTCAGTTATCCCATTACAGGTTTCAAGGACAAGCCCATGCCCACAGAGGAGGAGATCAAGACCAAGTGGGAAGAAACAAAGTCCAATTACCTTTCAGAACCCAAGCGTAAGGTTACTTACGTTCTCGCCGCACCAGATTATGACTCCATCGTAAAGTCGAAAGAGGCATCCAGTGAAAAACCTGATGCGATTGAAGCTGAAGGTGCTGCCCCTCCGACCGAAGAAAATGGTTGTCAGGAACCTGCAGAGCAACCTGCAGAGCAACCTGCAGAGCAACCTGCAGAGCAACCTGCAGAGCAACCTGCAGAGCAACCTGCAGAGCAACC
>NZAC01000038.1 GCA_002686085.1 Roseibacillus sp.
GGGGGCAGTAACTGGTAAATCGATCCCTCCCCCGAGGCTACCACCTCATGGCGCGGTGGGTGCCTCCTGCTCTCCCTTCATACCGCCTTCGGCAAAGGCTTTTCTTTCTTCCTGAGCGCAGCCCTCATCTTTTTCACCGCCAGGTTTTGAAGCTGTCGTATGCGCTCTCGAGTGACGCCTAACTCCCCTCCCACCTCTTCCAAGGTCCTCGATTCAATACCGTCCAGGCCAAATCGCTCCTCAATGATTTGGCGCTCTCTCGGATCCAGCACCGCAAGAAGATCCTCCAGCTGGTGATGAATATTCTTGGCGACCAGAGTGTCCAGTGGATTCAGTGCCTTCTCATCTCCAATCACATCTCCAAGGCCGACGGTATCATCCTCATTAACAGGTGCGTCCAGGGAGACCGGCCTCTGCGAGGCCCGTTTCAGCAGAGATAACTTTCGCCGCGGGAGACCTAGCTCTTCCGAGAGCTCTTCCTCGGAGGGCTCCCGGCCAAGACACTCCGACAGAAGCGCTGAGATCCTTCTCATCTTCGCTATTTTATCCACCATGTGGATGGGCAATCTGATGGTCTTACTCTGGTTGGCGAGGGCTCGCTTGATAGACTGTTTGATCCACCACGAACCATAGGTGCTCAGCTTTCCTCCTTTCGCCGGGTCGAAACGCTCTACCGCTTTCATCAAACCTATGTTTCCCTCCGAAATCAGGTCTGCGAGGGGCAACCCGTATCCAGAATAGTCCTGCGCAATTTTCACCACCAAGCGAAGGTTCGCCTTGATCATCGTGGCACGAGCTCGCTCATCTCCAGCTTTGATTCGGGCCGCCAATGCGACCTCCTCGGCAGCGGTGAGAAGCTCTGTTTGGGTGATCTCACGTAAATACACTCGCAAGCTACTGTCTGAGTCAATTCTGGCCATGGTTCTACTTTCTTGATGCTCGTTGACGGTCCAAAGCAGGAAGCGAGCCGCTGTCACTACTATGTAAACTTTTGATCCCTACTACTACACAGCGCACACCCTCCCCAGTCCAGACCCCTCATCCAAAATCCCCTGCTGAAGTCAGAGAGAGATCGGATTTAGAAACAACCTGATCACTAGAAGGTTATGGGTTTCCTTGACCATCCAGAGGATGATTCCACAGGAAGTCCCCACTGCAGACGGGTTATTGATGAACCGCTCTGAGCCGTGACCACGCCCCGACCTATCCCCCTCCCCCCACAACCTGCTTCCTGCACATTTGCACCCTGTGCGTGCATCGGTATCAGTCTTTTCAACTTTGCGATTACAGTATTTGTGAGCTAGTTCGCCGGATTTGACGGTTGCTTCGTGCTGATTCCGGCCATTCCGGCACCAAAATGCCACGACGGCAGCCCGCTAGACTTAGTCAAAAGCTAGCCCCATGACTCGGGATTCTCGAGGGGACGGATTTGTGACGGATTTGTCACCAAGCTCCCTTTGTGACATTCGCGTCAACCATTAAACAACCTGCCCATGGTTACCTTCTTAGAGATCCTCGGGAGTCTTGGTGTTTTCTTGTTTGGCATGAAAGTCCTGAGTGAGGGCACTCAGAAGGTCGCCGGTCAACGCATGCGCCACGTCATGGCCACCATGACGAAGAATCGGGCGTCTGGAGTTGCTACCGGTTTCGGAGTCACCTGTCTCCTGCAGTCGTCGTCCGCCACCACTGTCATTGTGGTTTCTTTCGTGAACGTGGGCCTCCTCACGCTCATCGAGTCAATCGGTGTCATCATGGGTGCCAACCTTGGAACGACCGTTACCGCCTGGATCATCGCGGCGGTAGGTAAATTCAGCCTCGCAAAGATCGCCATTCCGATCATCGGAATTGGCCTTCCGTTCATTTTCATCAGCAAGGGCCGTGCCAAGGGCTGGGGCGAAGTGATGATCGGCTTCGGCCTTCTTTTCTTCGGTCTCGGCCTCCTTAAAGACAATGTTCCGGACGTGAAGGGGATGCTTGCGAGCGAGGACGCCGACGTGAAGGCCCAGGCAGAGGCCGTCCTCGAATTCATCAAGAGCCTCAGTGGCAAGGGCTATCTCTCCTACCTCCTTTTTCTGGTCCTCGGGGTGGTTCTCACCCTGATGGTGCAATCATCGTCCGCCGCCATGGCGATCACCGTGACCCTCGCGATGAACGGGTGGATTGGATTCGAGGAATCAGCCTTTGTTGTGCTGGGCGAGAACATTGGAACTACGGTCACGGCCTGGCTGGCCTCGCTCGGGGCCAATCATCATGCCAAGCGCGCGGCGCGAGCCCACTTCATGTTCAATGTTCTCGGCGTCATCTGGATGCTGATCCTCTTCGTTCCCTTCAAGGAACTTGTGTTATGGATATCGGGGGGCCTTCCCGAGTCGTTCCGAATGGAGAAGCACAATACCGACGTTGGCTTCAATCTCGCCATCTTCCACACCCTTTTCAACTTCACCAATATCTGTCTTCTGATCGGGTTCGTTCCGTTCATTGAGAAGATCGTCACAAATTGGGTCAAGGAACCTGCCTCAACCGGCCGCCGCGAGCGCCTCACCTTCATCACTCAGGGCATGGTCAACACCGGGGAGCTCAATCTGCCGGAGGCGGAGAAAGCCACCGTCGAGCTGGCCAAGCTCACCCAGGACATGTTCGATGGCTTCGTTGAAGTCTTCAACAATCCCAAACAAGACCTCTCTGAAAAGGTAAACAGTCTCCATGAAATGGAGGACGAGGCCGACGAACGCACTGCTGACATCACCGAATATCTGGTGCGCTGTGCCTCGGCCGAGATCGGTCAATCAAACGCCACCGGGGTGGCTCAGATGATCCGGATCGTCTCTGAACTGGAGGAGATTTCAGACACGATCTACCGTCTCGTAAAACTCACGCAGCGTAAGTACAAGAAGGAGCGGGAATTCACCTCGGAAGCTACCGAGGGCCTGCGCGATTACGCACAACTCATTGCGCGGTTCATCACTGTCTACAATGAGAAGATGTTTCAACCAATTGACCGGAAGGAAATTGATGCAGCACGCACCCTCGAGAATGAGATCGGATCACGCGGCAAGTCTCTCAACAAGCTGGCCTTGGGTCGGATGGCAATGCCGGAACCTGACATCAAGGCTGAAATCCTTAATATGGAGCTCAACAACCACTGCGAGAAGATCGGGAACCACGGTTTCAACGTGATGCAATGCCTCTACACGATGGCTAACAAGGAGGAAGCTCCCGATAATATTGCGCAACCGATCGATCAGATTATCGATGATAAAAGAGACCAGCCCGAAGGGTAAGCGCTTGGGCGATCTCCCAAGTCTATTTCCAGAGATGACGCGATTCCTGGTTTGCCTCCTTCTCTTATCAACCCTGCCCGCCTCCGCCGGTCGGCCCAATATCCTCTGGATCTTTATCGAGGACATGTCCCCGCTTATCGGTTGCTACGGCGATCCGGTTAACACAGATAAGACACCCAATATAGACGCCCTCGCTAAGGGTGGGGTGCGATTTTCCCGGTGCTACGTCCCTGCCCCAGTATGCTCCCCTTGCAGGTCCGCAATGATTACCGGCACCTATCAGACAACCACTGGGCTGCACAACCACCGCTCCTCCAGAACCAAGGCGGGAGCTATCAACCTTCCTGCCGGCATCACAACAATCCCCCAGCTCTTCAGAAAGCATGGCTACCTCACCTTCAATAGCGGGAAGGAGGACTACAACTTCGTCTTTGAAAACTCTGACCTCTATTCCATCAAGGGCCCCAGAAGAGACTTTGGTGCCTGGCGCAATCTCCCAAAAGGCAAACCTTGGTTTGGTCAAATCCAGCTCGCAGGGGGTAAAAGCAATACCAAAAAGTGGAACGACAAGGTCAACCCTGACTCCGTCACTCCTCCTCCTTACCTGCCAAACACCGCCCTCTTTCGTAAGTGGCACGCCCACCACTATGACACCGTGCGCCAGACCGATGACGACACCCGAAAGATCCTCGCCAATCTCAAAGCGGATGGCCTCCTGGAAAACACCATCATCTTCTGGTTCACCGACCACGGAAATAACCATTCCCTGAGAGCCAAGCAGTTCTGCACCGAAGCGGGCACCCACGTGCCATTGATTATCTCTGGAGCTGACAAACGCATCCGCGCAGGGAGCGTCCGCAACGAACTGACATCGACCCTCGACATCTCCGCGACTTCTCTCGCCCTTGCAGGCATCCAAATACCCTCTCACTACGATGGCGTAGACCTCTTCTCTCCTTCTTTCACCCCCCGTGAATATGTGATCTCCGCCCGTGATCGTTGTGATTACACGATCGACTACATACGCAGCGTCCGCAGCGACCGATATCGCTACATCCGCAATTTCCTTACCGACCGCCCATTCCTTCAGCCTCAATATCGTGACAACCGTGACTACGTCGTATTTCTCCGCCAAGGTCATGCAGCCGGAACTCTTCCAGCCTTGACGGACGAGATCTTTTTCGGCCCCCGCCCTCGAGAGGAACTCTATGATATCGAGCAGGATCCTCATGAGATTAAAAACCTCGCGTCTGATCCAGCCTTCGCAAAGATTCTGGAGCAGCATCGCTCTATTCTCGCCGAGTGGCAGCTGCGGACTGACGACAAGGGTCAATACCCGGAATCAGACGCGGGCCTTCGTGAAGTTCTCAATCAGTGGAAGGATAAGTGTGTAAATCCCGAATATGACCGCGTTCGGAGATCGGGGTCTCAGTGAGAAGAATTCGACTCTTTTGCGCAGTATCTGTGCTCTATTCTGCGCGTTATCAAGATGAGTGAGATTCCGATTCACTCACCCGGCGCGCACCTCTACGATACGGCATGGCCAGAGCCTTCCTGGATGACAACTTCCTTCTTCGCAGCAAAACTGCGGAGCGCCTTTTCCATGAAGTCGCTGCAATCCAGCCGATCATAGATTATCACACTCACCTTCCTCCTGAGGAGGTCGCGGAAAACAAACGCTGGGATAATATCAGCAGTCTCTGGCTCGGTGAGGATCATTACAAATGGCGGGCCATGCGAGCGAATGGCATACCGGAATCACACATTACCGGCGACGCCTCTCCCCGTGAAAAATTCGAAGCCTGGGCCCGGACGATCCCCTTCACGGTGGGCAACCCTCTCTTCCACTGGACTCATCTCGAACTTCGACGCTGCTTTGGAATCAGCACCCTCCTGAACCCGGACACTGCAGAGGAAATCTGGAATGAGGCCAACGAACGCCTCCAAGATGATAACTTTTGTGCTCAGGGACTTCTTCAGAAATTCAATGTCGATACCGTTGGCACAACTGACGACCCGTCCGACAGCCTCTCCCACCATGAGGCATGCGCCTCTCTTGGGATCACCACCAAAGTTTACCCTACTTTCAGGCCGGACAAGGCCTTCATGGTCGATCGCCCCCACATCTTAAATCCGTTCTGCAAGGCTCTTGGCGAGCAGTGCGATATTGAGATTAAGAGCCTTGATCAACTTATCCAGGCCCTGCGGAGGCGTCATGATGACTTTCACGCTGCCGGCTGTCGTCTCTCAGACCACGGGATGCCCTACTGCCCCATTCAACCGTGCCAAGAGGAGGAAGCTTCGCAAATCTTCCAACGTGCACTCACGGGATGCGCTGCCACCTCAAGTGAGACCGATGGATTTAGCTATTATCTCATGCAGCAATTGGGCAGATGGAACAATGAGCGGGATTGGACCATGCAGCTCCATCTCGCACCGGTCAGAAACCCCAATACTCGTTTTTTCGAGAAGATCGGCCCTGACAGCGGGTTCGATACGATTGGAGACTGGCCACAGGGAGAGCGCTTACTTCAATTCCTCGACGGCCTCCATCAGAGAGACTCTCTTCCCAAAACCATCCTCTACAACCTGAATCCCAGAGATAACGCGCTTTTCGCCTCTGCATGTGGCTCGTTCCAGGAGGGACCAACCCCTTCGCGAATCCAATGGGGTTCCGCATGGTGGTATAATGACACTCTCAAGGGAATGACGGACCACCTGCAAACCCTTGCCTCAATAGGACTTCTCTCCCGCTTCGTCGGGATGCTGACTGACTCCCGATCGTTTCTCTCCTATCCACGTCACGAATACTTCCGCCGGCTTCTCTGTAATCTTATTGCTGAAGACGTCGAAAACGGAGAGATCCCCGACGATCAGGACTTCCTTGATTCCCTCATTCGTAACATCTGTTATGAAAACGCCAGATCCTACCTCGCTCTTCCTCATCATGTATAGAATTAGAACCCACCTCCTGGCCATCCTGATCACCTTTGGCGGGCTGCTCCCTCTTCTGGCTCTCGACCGCCCTAATATTCTCTGGCTCTCTGCCGAGGACCATGGTCCGCATCTCGGCTGCTATGGAGACACCTACGCAGACACTCCCAATCTGGACGCATTTGCGAAGTCTTCTCTTCTCTACAAGAACGCCATTTCTACTGCACCTGTTTGCGCACCTGCCCGCACCACCATCATTTGCGGCATGTATGCTCCCTCGCTTGGCGCCCACCACATGCGCTCAGAGGCAGCAAAGCCTGAATGGTTGAAGTTTTATCCACAATACCTCCGGGAGGCCGGCTACTACTGCACCAACAACTCAAAGACCGACTACAACATTCAACACAACATCAGGGACATCTGGGACGAGTCCTCTCGTAAAGCGCACTACGACAAGCGCAAAAAGGGACAACCCTTCTTCGCAATTTTCAACCAGACCTGCACCCACGAAAGCCAGATCAGATCTCGCAACAGCAAAACGAAGCATGATCCATCCAAGGCACCTGTTCCTCCCTATCATCCGGATGTGCCCGCGGTCAGGGATAACTGGGCTCAATATTACGACCGACTGAGTCAGATGGACGAATGGTTCGGAGCGCATCTCCGCGCTCTCAGGGAAAAAGGTCTGGCCGACGATACCATAGTCATTTTCTGGGCGGACCATGGATCGGGTATGCCCCGTGGCAAACGCTACGCCGGGTGGAGTGGCCTTCACGTTCCCATGATCATGCACATCCCGGAAAAGTGGAAACACCTCCGGCCCCCGGAATACAACTCTGGTGACACCTCAAACAGACTGGTGGGCTTCGTCGACCTCGGAGCAACGATGCTCTCTCTGGCTGGCATCCAACCTCCGGCGTTCTTGCAGGGAAAGCCTTTCGCCGGAAAACATGTCACCGCAAAACCAACTCACTCGTTTGGATTTCGGGGCCGAATGGACGAACGCCCCGATTGCTCACGGACCGTTACGGACGGCCGGTTTGTCTACATCCGCAATTTCATGCCCCACCTTCCGCACGGACAGGTTCTTCACTACCAGATGGAAACTCAGAGCACCCGGATCTGGCGTCGCCTCCACAAGCAGGGAAAACTCAACAAAGTCCAGTCAGCGTTCTGGGAACGAAAGGCACCCGAGGAGCTCTACGATATTTCCAAGGACCCCCACGAGACCCGCAATCTGGCGCAGGATGCCACCTTCGGAGATACTCTCAGATCAATGCGGGAGGCCCTCTATCAGAATCTTGAAAAGACTTTTGACGTCGCACTCCTTCCAGAGGGGCTACTCCACGACCTTGCCAGTCAGCACAACCTGACACCGGCTGATCTGGCCCGGGACAAATCTCTGTATTCGATCGAAAAAATTCGTGCGGCCTCGGACATTCTCCTCGACCCTAAGGGGGCCAGTGAACGGGTTGCTGATATGCTTCGTGCGGAACTCCCGGCCCAACGCTACTGGGCTGCTCTTGCCTGTGTTTACCTCGGCAAAGAAGTTACCCACAAACACAAGAGCACCCTGCAAGCTCTCCTCAAGGACCCTTCTCGCAGCGTGCAAATTGCCGCCGCGGAAGCCTTGGCGACCTTCCCGACAAACAAAAAGGGAGACAATGCTGCCATGGAGGTTCTTCTTGCGAATGCGGACCCCACAACGTCGAGCGCGTACCACGCTGTTGCGGCCCTCAACGCCCTGGACCACCAGCCGCAAAAGGTTCTTGAGCCATACAAACAACGTATCAAAAGACTCCCTACAAACGATCCTGATGTTCCCGGACGGCCCAATGGCTATGCCGCCCGTATGCACAAGCACATAGCTTCCCCCATCCCAGACTACTTCTCGTGGGAAAAAAACAACCGCTGATTCCGCCTCCTCTGGCAAGAAAAGGGGGGACAGCTTCCCTTGCGCCAATCTTAATACCCGCCTACACTCCTCCCATCCTCTCTTGAGCAAAGCTCCGCCACAGAAACGAAAGCGCGTCAATGTCCGCCGCCCAGACGTCATGGAAGATGTCCAGGCAGAGGTGGAGAAGCATTATCGCTCACCCATCGTGGAGAAACTACGAAAGGGCGGAGGATCTCTCACTATCGGGACCACGACCCTGCGCCTCGCTCAGCAATTCGGTTTCTGCTATGGAGTGGAACGGGCTATCGATCTGGCCTATGCGTCTCGTCGCGTTTTTCCCGAGAACCGTATTTTTCTGATCGGAGAAATCATCCACAACCCCGAGGTCAACCGTCAACTCGCGGACATGGGCATTGTCTCCCTCCCCTGGAAAAAGATGGACGATCAGTATGATTCCCTCACCGAGGATGACGTCGTCCTTGTCCCCGCTTTTGGCGCCCCGACTTCCTTCATGGACAAAATCGGGGAAGCTGGCTGCTACGTGATAGACACAACCTGTGGTGACGTCATGAAAGTTTGGAGACGCGTGCGCAACTACGCCAAGACCGGCGCCACCTCCATTATCCATGGAAAAAAGGGACACGAGGAAACCCGTGCTACCGCATCTCGGGCGGAAGGAGATGATGGCAAAGGCCACTACCTTGTTATTCTGACCCTTGATGAAGCAGACTACGTCTGTGACTACATCCGCAATGGCGGCGACAAGAGCGCTTTTCTGGAGAAGTTCGCCAAGGCCACCTCAGACAATTTTGATCCTGACCTTCACCTCAGGGATATTGGCGTAGCAAACCAGACTACGATGCTGAAAAGCGAAACTGAAGAAATACAGCGCCGGATCAGCGACGCCATCACCCAGCGGGACGGATCGAATGAACGCTTTCAGGTCTTTGATACAATCTGCGGCGCGACTCAAGAACGGCAGGATGCACTTTTTGAGATGCTCAGAAACCCCTTGGACATCCTGCTGGTCGTAGGAGGCTACAACAGCTCCAATACCACACACTTGGTTGAGATAGGACAAGAGGAACTTCCTACCTTCTTTATCCAGGATGCCGGCTGTCTGGCTTCTTTTGAAAAGATCGCTAATTACGACCTCGAGGCGCGACAGGAGATTGAGACAGACTACCCTTCCAAGCTGTTTGACGAAGGTCAGGTCATCGTCGGCGTCACAGCCGGCGCCTCTTGCCCTGCGAACCTGATCGAGGCTACCATCCTGCGAGTCTTTGAACTCCGTGGTATCAGTGCTTCCGAGGTAGCAGCAGCCTGAAATCTATCGAACTACTCCTTTACCGCTGAGATCACGGCCTCGACCTGCACAGCTTCCTTCTCTCTGCCGGATGCGCGGAGAGAGTCGCAGTAACCCAGCAACGACTGCAGATCATTGGGACGGCGCCTGATCGCAGATTGAAAACTTTCCACCGCCTTGTCATTGTCTTCTGCCGCAAGGTAGTATTGCGCAAGCCGTAACTCCATCGGGGAAAGCACCACGGGAGGCATCAGGAGCGCTGGCCGCTGTTGCTTATCGACGGCGGTCTTAAACCAACTCCTTGCAATCTGTCGCTGCGAACCGGAAGTCGCTTGAGCAAGGGCTACCAAACCTCGGGCCTCCGCGGCGTAGACTTTGACTCCGGCAAGTGCACGCACATACTCAGAGATTGAGGCACTTTTCAGCGCCTGAGTCTTCAACCTCTCCATCCTCTCCTGTATACCGCTCAGAGCCAATGCTTTTTGCTGCGCGATGTCGGCCTCTCCCTTTTCCAGAGCCTGTCTGCACTCAAGATATTGCATCAGGCATTCAAGATAGAAAACCGACAGAGTGCGCTCCTTGATCTCCTCCAGAAAGGGATCATTTTTCCCTGGCAAGCTGGCTATCGCTCTCGTGAAGTCGCCCTCCTGCCCCCTTGCCACGTAGAGCCTTGCAGGAAGAGTTTTAGCCTCCCATACCAACAGGCTCGCACCCTTGGAGCCCAGACGGGCGGAGTCAACTTCGAGTTCTGAGAGCTGGACCGCAATCGACATTGCCTCTTCAAATTTGCCTCGACTTTGCATGGCTGTCGCAAGGTAAAGCTGAGAACGGATCCATCCATCACACTCATGAACACTCAGGCCATGATTTTCCTTATGCTCTGCATAGAGACTCGTCGCTCTCTCAAGCGCGGCCTCCGCCAGAGCGTGATTTCCACAGCGCCATTCAAAATGCCCAAGAAGATGCTGGTAAGGCGGGAAGTTGGGAACCTTACGGGCAATTTTCCGCACCACCGGCAGAATCTGCTCTCTCAGCTTGGTGGTAGCCTCAGGGGCTTCCCCATGGAGCATTACCCAGAAACCAAGAACCGCCACATTGTCAGGATTCGCCTCCACGAGGTCCTCCATTTGCTCAATAGCCAAAGCCTGTTTAGCCCTCGGGCCAAACCGATCATAGCCATCCCGCTGCAAATAAATCGCGAGGCACTGCGACTGAAGATTACCCGGATATGTCTCGGATAATTTCTTGAAGGCCTCACCAACCTTTCCCCTCAGCCGAAATAACTCGGCCAGCGCCAGTGCGTAATCCTGCTCCATTTTAGTAGCGATAGGCAACTGCCTTCCATTCACGTCCCTGGTAGCATCGATCAATTCTATCATTCGCAATACTGCCACCTGACGCTGCTGAGTGAATTCATTGTTTGGAGCCGCTAGGGATAATCCAATCCCCCAGTAGGCCATCAAGCAGTCAGGGTCCAACTTCAAGGCCTCACAAAAATGACGGTAGGCTTCAAAATCCCACGCCGCCTGAATGTGAGCGAGCCCCTGCAAGACATGCTTTGAGGCCAACGCGCTTGGAGAGGAAATCGCCATGGGAATCGAGACGATCTCCTCGACAAAATCCGGCGGAGGGAGCTTCGCGACGACGGGGTGAATCACCTTTTCGACGGAAAATGGGAAAACAGTCCTAGCCTCGACCGGAGGGCCAACCAGCGGAATCGTTTCCCCACAGAGCCTCAAAATACCGAGACACAAAAACAGGAGAGCGATAAATAGAGCTCTGTTCCCGGAAGATTGCATGGCGACAGTGTTCCCTGAGCGACCGAGTTCTCAAGGAAAAGCTGAAACATCCGAAACGATTCTGCATAAACAATAATTCAAGCACTTGAACTTTCTCCTCGGAAACTTGAGACTTCGCCGCATGAAACTTGGCCTGATCGGGTGTGGGAAAATGGGAAAAGCCCTCACTGTTGGAGCGATCGACGCAGGAGCGGTCTCTGCGGAGGACGTGATGGTTCACGATAATGTAGCTGCTGCACAGAAAGGATTTCTCGCCGAGCGCAATGTCTCCGGAGCCGGATCGATCGCAGAAGTCGCTCTTTACGCTGATGTTCTTCTCCTCGCTGTCAAACCCCATGATGTCCAAGCCGCCATGCACCAAATACGGGATTCTGGCACCTCTACGGAGACGCTCCTCGTGATCTCGGTAGCAGCCGGACTGACCATCGAGCGCCTCGAAACTGAAATCGCCGGAGGGGGCCGGATCGTCCGCTCCATGCCTAACACCCCCTCTCTGGTTGGACAAGGTGCGGCTGCTTACTCGCTAGGAAGCAGCGCTACCGCCGAAGATGCAAAAACCAGCCAGGAATTGCTGGGAGCAGTAGGGCTGGCCCTCGAAATAAAGGAATCTCTCATGGACGCGGTCACCGGGCTTTCCGGGAGCGGCCCGGCCTACGTCTACCTTTTTATTGAGGCCCTTGCTGATGGCGCGGTTCAAAACGGATTACCTCGAGAACACGCTCGTCGAATGGCAGCTCAGACTGTCCTTGGCGCGGCTGAGATGGTCCAGTCGACGGGGGAGCACCCTGCAGTTCTTAAGGACATGGTGACATCGCCAGGAGGCACCACAATCGCCGGCCTGGAAGCGCTTGAGGCTCACGCATTTCGAGCAGCCTGCATCGCAGCGGTCAATACTGCCACAGCTCGCGCACGAGAAATGGGGGCTGAATAATACCTCAAAACATCGGCTCGCAAGTCCTGCGTGACTGCTACCTATCCACGTGGTTGATTTGTCTTTCTTAGGCGTCCAGAATCACATTGGTTTTTTGGGCAACGCCATTACGATCCTCCCCATGACCGGTTTCCGCCGCTCCTTTCATCACGCAGGCTGGGGGGTATTACTCCTCGCGGGCTGCGCTACGGAACCCGAGCTGGATCTCCCCGTAGCTGGCACCCTGAACAACTCGGAAAATATCGCCAAAAAGACCTACCAGCGCGCAGAGTCCTTCGATACTGCTGGTCGGAAAAAGAAAGCACTGGGTCTCTACGGAGCGACGGCAGACCGGTTTCCCAATGCGAGCTTCGCACCTGCGGCAAGGTTCAGGCAGGCTCAACTTCTTGAGGAGGACGGAAAGATTGATGAGGCCTTTGACGCTTACCAAAGCTTGATCACTCGCTATCAAGGATCGGCGCTTTACACTAAGGCCCGGGACAATCAGTCAAAAGTCGCTCATGCGGCCGCAGAAGGCCAAGTGACCGGAAAACTCCTGTGGTTCAAGCCGGCTCTCGATATCAAAAAGGTCGTCTCGATGCTCGAGACTGTAAGGGACAATGCTCCCCGCTCGCCCTCAGCAGCCAAGGCGCAATATGCAATAGGGTCCGTCTACGAGAGAAAAAAATCTAAATTGAATGAGGCCGTGACCGCCTACCAGAGGGTAGTAGATGACTACCCGAGGTCATCTCAGGCTCCAAGTGCCCAACTGAAGATCGGGGAATTATTGCTGGCCGGGGCGAGCAAGGGGAATCGCGATAACTCCAACCTCGACCGCGCTCTCCACACTTTTGAGGACCTCCGTCAGGCTCACCCAGAATCCAAGTCAGCTGCTACAGCGGGAAATCGAATCTCAGAGATTCGAAACCGCGATATTCAGCGCACCTTTGACATTGGAGAGTTCTACTACGGAAAGGGCGAAGTGAATTCAGCAATCCTCTACTATAAGGAGGTCCTTCGTCAATCTAGCCAAGGCGAGCTTCATAACCGCGCTAAGGCCCGCCTGCAAAGCCTCGAAGGAAGCGAGTAGGAAGGCCGCCATGTTCAACCCCAAAAGGACAGCCCCAGCGCATGCCTTCCTGCCGGTTCTAGGCGCACTTACAATACTCTCTCTCGCCCATATCGGATGCAGCGGTTACCGATGGGGAGGCGCGAAACCTGAGCACCTCGCCAGGATCAACTCCGTCTGCGTTGCGGTAGTCGAGAATAGCACCCAGATCCCCCGTGCTGCAGCACTTGCCACAAATAGCATTGTTGACGCTCTTACAAGAGACGGCACCTATATGATCACGAATATTGATCGAGCGGATGCTCATCTCCGGGCCGAATTAAAGAAGATCGAGTATCTTCAAGTCCGCTCGACAAGGGAGGACGCTTTGCGATCGGAGGAGCTCGAGATGAAGGTGCACTTGAACTGGTCGTTGGTGGACACGGATAATCCAACCGCAATTCTTGCCCGTGGAAGCACCACTGGAACCACGCGATTTTTTGTGGACCCAAATTTACAGACTGCGAGGCAAAGCGCTCTTGTTGATGCAATTAAGAGAGCCACCGACAGTATGGTAGCAAGATTTACCGAAGGATTTTAGGATCCTCCGGGCTTAGGGCCTACTCCCTCCAACCAAAACTTGTTTGCTGTCCCACAAGTCCCCACGGCGAAACAGGCAGAACAATAAGAGCGGATCGTTCCTTTCTGGCCTTCCGGCCCGGTGATCACTCCTATATACCTCAACCATGCCTGATGAGCCTGCCGCTCCCTCTATCTCCTTCGTCCCTACGCCGATCGGCAATCTGGCAGATATAACCCTGCGAGGCATCGAAACTCTGAACTCGGCTGACCTGATCGCCTGCGAAGACACCCGACATTCCCGCAAGCTACTGAAACACTACGAGATCGATAAAGCCCTGACGTCTCTTCACGATCATAACGAGTCTCGAAAAATTCCGGAAATTATTGCCAAAGCGCAGAGTGGCGACCGGATTGCAGTAATTTCGGACGCTGGGACGCCTTGCCTTTCGGACCCCGGATACCGGCTAATCTGCGCGTGCATTGAAAACAGCATCTCATACGAGGTGCTTCCGGGCCCAAGCGCAGTAACCACGGCACTCGTCGCATCCGGACTCCCCCCCCTACCCTTCACCTTCGGAGGGTTTCTTCCATACAAGAAGGGAAAGCGACGGCGAGAACTCGAGGCGGCGCTCCAGCGCGGCCACACATCTCTTTACTTCGAATCCCCTCATCGACTTGTTTCAACCCTCGAAATATTATCGGAACTGGAACCTCAAGTGCACATTAGTATTCTTAAGGAATTAACTAAAAAATTTGAAAACATGTATGGAGGGCAAACCGTGAAATTGCTAGGGACCTTTACTGATCGTGAGCCACGAGGAGAATTCGTGTTGGCTATCGATCCAACAAGTCTCAGTTGATGAAACCCCCACCTACCACTCACCGCGGCGTTGCCGCCCCACGACGCACACGCCTCCCTCTCGTCCTGCTTACCAATCTTGGAGTTGCCCTCTGCCTCCTAGTTGCCGTTCCTATTATCTACAACGGCCAGCAAAAGTTCCTGCAACACTCCACCGCCGACCGCAATTACGTGGAGGCCGCAATCGGAAGTGGCGAAGCTGACTTCATTCACAACGCCTTACGCACTACCGAGGTCGCCCGAGCAATGGCCCATGACGACCATGTTGCTACTATGGCCGTCATGCAGTTAACCATTGCATTTCTGTCGGCCCTCTTCTTTTTCAACGGCCTGTACCTTTTGCGCCTCCACCGACGATCTCGGCAGGCGCCCATAGGTCCAGCCAAATGGTAAGTCCACTCCTCTCGGCATAGCCGTGGGAGACTGAGATTACTCTTGAGCCATTACTCTTGAGAAGTGGCTCAAAACGGCATGGAATCAGCTTTCTGCCTGTCCTCGTAGCCACCGGCTCCCTGAGTCTCAAATGCTTGCCTTTTCTACCTGCTGGAACAACTCCCGCCATTCGGACGGAGAAGCTATGATTGCCGAGATTCTCGAACTCGGCGTTCGTGATATCGAACTCAGTCACGGCATGACGATTGCCAAGTTGCCGGGCATCAGAAATGCGTTTAACGGAGGCGCTTTTCGGTGTTGTGGCGTTCACAATTATTTCCCCTCTCCTACCGAAGTAATGATCGACGCTCCTGATGCCTATGAATTTACTTCCCACCGCTCCTTTGATCGCGCACGTGCACTGAAGCTCACTCTAAAGTCTCTCGAGGTTGCCGCTGAGTTTAACGCCAAATATCTCGTTCTACATATGGGATCAGTGCCTCGGATGCCCCACGAGAAATGGACTGGACGACTTACTGAGATGGTCCGGGAGCAACCCGACACCGACAAGAATCATGAAAAATTTCGGAAGAAGTGCATGAAAAAACGCACCCGGGTTGGAAGACTCTACTTTCAACGCGCCCTCGAATCTCTTGAAGTTGTGGCCGAAAAAGCGGCTGAACTTAAGGTCAAACTGGCGATTGAATCACGGTCAAGGTATGAGGATGTCCCAACCGAGGATGAAATGGTCCTACTTCAGGAGCACTTCGCAGACAATGAGTGGGTAGGGTATTGGCACGATTTCGGCCATGTCCAGCTAAAGCATAATCTTGGACTACTGGATCACGAGACGTGGCTGAAAACCATGCAACCTTACCTCATCGGATCTCATGTCCACGATGTCGTCTGGCCCGATCGCGATCACCGTGTCCCTTTCACCGGCACGCTCGATTACGACTGCCTTTTAAAGACAATCGCTCCTCAGACGCCCCATGTATGGGAGCTTTCTCCGAGACGAAAAACCGACGAAATTCGTATGGCTCTACAATGCTGGAGGGAGAAATTCCCGGAAACAACAACGTCCTGAAGCCGTCAACCCGAGGGGCCGGAAAGCATCACTGACTTCAGAGCAACCAGCCCGATGAGCCCATGCTCAACCTCTCTTCCTTAAAAGTCTCTCTCGATCAACTCGCTCATCAGGACATCTTTGTAGGAACATCGTCCTGGAAGTATCCCGGCTGGATCGGCCAGCTCTACCAATCCAGCCGCTACGAACACCGGGGAAAGTTTTCCAAGTCTCGCTTTCAAGATTCCTGCCTCGAGGAATACTCCGAAATATTTTCTACTGTGTGCGTCGACGCGTCCTACTACCGGTTTCCATCAGAGAAACACCTCGCAACTTTGGCTGAAAAAGTTCCCTCCACCTTTCGTTTCGCTCATAAGGTAACCGACTCTATTACCATCAAGAATTTTCCTGCGCTCAAAAGGCACGGTAAATTTGCCGGACTTGCCAACCCGTGCTACCTCAATTCGGATATCTTCCTGAAATCTTTTCTCTCCCCACTTGCCCCACACCGGGAGCAAACAGGCCTGATCATATTCGAATTCTCTCATTTTTACCCGAGGGATTATCGCTACGGGAGAGAGTTTGTTTCCGACTTGGACTCATTTCTCGCCACACTTCCAACTAAAGAATGGGACTTCGGCGTCGAGATACGTAACGCGTCTCTTCTTCAGAAGCCCTATTTCGACACTCTCGAGCGCCACTCCGTAGCTCACGTCTATAACCAATGGCAGCGCATGCCCGACCTCGCTGACCAGTTGAAGCTGCATTGGCCCAATCCAGAAAATTCACCCACGGGCTGCAGGTTGCTGCTGAAGCGTGGCCGGAATTACAACAGAGCCGTCGAATCCTTTGCCCCATATGACCAAACTAAGGAGGTTCAGGAGAATGTTCGCCACGCATCGGCAAGCCTCATACGAGACCGGAAAGAAAAAGCCTCAGGCCGGAGAACCTACATTTATGCCAACAATCGACTCGAAGGAAATGCCTTAGCGACCATCGAGGCGATCCTTGCACTCGTAGATAATCAAGACCTAAGCACCCTGCCACCGGAGGCCTCTCCTTGACTCATGGTGATCGTGCCTGAAGTGCATTTAAGTCATGGAGCCCTCTTACGGCAACCATAAGCCCCAGAAGGTCATTTTTGTGATTTCAGCATCCTATTTTTCCCTTGTTTATGGAAAAAGGGCCACTTTTTAGTATTACTGTGAATAATTAATTCCAATTTAGCCTCTTTTTCGTCTGTTTTTGGTTCGACAACGACGCTCGTTTCATGCACTTAGCCTTTCAAAGGCAATTTTCATGAAATCGAACCAAATGGATGGCGCTCAAGCGCTACTGCGGACGCTCGACGACCTTGGGGTCGAATATATTTTTGGCTACTCCGGTGGAGCAGCTCTCCCGATGTTTGACGCGCTGGAGACGGTCGAAACCAATATGAAGTTCGTTCTGGTAAGGCACGAACAGGGCGCAGTTCATATGGCGGACGGCTATGCCCGAGCGACCGGTAAACCGGCAGCCGTCCTGGTGACCTCGGGGCCAGGCGCAGGAAATACCGTCACTGGCTTGATGACAGCCCAGATGGACTCAGTTCCAATGATCGTACTGACAGGGCAGCAAGTTCTCTGGATGCTTGGCAAAGACGCTTTTCAGGAAGCTGATATTTTCAGCATCACCATGCCGGTCGTGAAGCACAACTATCTTGTGAAGGACACCAACGACCTTCCCCGAATTGCACGGGAAGCACATCATATTGCCACCACTGGTCGACCTGGACCTGTTCTTATCGATATTCCGAAGAATGTTTCTCAGGATCCATTTGATGGTGACCTCGATCCACCCGTGAATTTGCCGGGGTACGAGCCCGAGAAGTCCACGGAAATTGACGATACTGCGATTGACGAGGCAGCTGGCCTCATTAGCCAATCTCAACGACCCGTTATTCTTGCCGGACAGGGCTGCATGATCGCGCGAGCGGGAGAAGAACTTTTCAAGTTATCCCGGACTCTTGGGTGCCCAGTAACAACGACGCTCTTGGGAAAAGGCGTTTTTCCGGAGACTGATGATTATTCACTAGGGATGCTGGGAATGCACGGAACGGCTTACGCTAATAAGGCGATCGTTGAAGCGGACCTTATTCTCAACATTGGCTCTCGATTTGACGATCGTATCATAGGGCAAGCCGACAAGTTTGGAGCTAACGCCAAGATCATCCATATGGATATCGATCCCTCTGAGATGAACAAAATGATTCGCCCTGACGTTCAGGTCATCGGCGACGCAAAGGCCTCTCTGATTAAACTCAACAAGAAGGTCGAGCGCCTGGATACGGAGGATTGGTTGAAGCACCTAAACTCTTACAAGAAGAAATTCCCGCTACAATACCGCAAGCAGGGAGGGCTGCGAATGCAGCAGGTGATTGACGAACTCTATCATCTGACCAAAGGGGAAGCTATTATCTCAACTGATGTTGGCCAGCATCAGATGTGGGCAGCTCAGTTTTACAAGAATGACGCTCCCTACAAGTGGCTCTCCTCGGGAGGAGCTGGCACCATGGGCTTTGGTTTCCCTGCGGCGATCGGAGCACAGTTTGCCTGCCCTGACGACTTGGTCGTCGCTATTGTAGGTGATGGAGGATTCCAGATGACCCTCTTTGAGCTGGCTACCGCAGCTCTTCACAAACTGCCGTTAAAGATTCTGGTATTGAACAACCACTATCTGGGAATGGTCCGCCAATGGCAGGAGCTGTTCTTCGAAGATCGCAAGAGCGGCGTAGATCTTGAGGGAAATCCAGATTTTGTGAAGCTCGCAGCTGCCTACGGAATACAAGGATTTAATATAAAGCGCCCGGCAGACACAGCTAGGATACTTCAAAAAGCGCTCGATTATAACGAGGGCCCATGCCTGATTCATGCCGAATGCTGTAAAACAGATAACGTGTTTCCCATGATTCCTGCCGGTGCAGCTCTCGAAGACATGCTCACCGAGCCACCTAAGGCAAAAATGGCCAAGCCGGTGGGCTCCACCTAGGAACCGCTCACGCTCAAAATTACGCAACAATCGAATCTGGTCTCCTTCGCCCAACCCACTAAGACTCATGCCAAGGTCAATAGTTACCACTGACACCCCGACGTCAGCCAATCCCGATGAGGTCACCCATACCCTCTCTATTTTCGTAAACAACAAGGCCGGTGTTCTCATGCGGATCTGCCAGGTCTTTGCCCGGCGTGGCTATAACATTGAGTCTTTAGTCGTATCTCAGGGCCGTGATGCCCACTTCAGCCGTATGACTATCGGTCTCAAGGGAGCTCCGGAGGGCCTCGAGCAGATCGTGAAGCAGGTAACCAAGCTGATCGACGTCATGCATTGTTACGAGCACACTACTGCGGATGCTGTCGTGAAGGAGATGCTTCTAATCAAGTTTCTTGTCGGCAACGCCCAGCAACGCACGGACGCCTTACAGATAATCGAGCACTTCAATGGGAAAACTGTCGATCTGACCCCCTCCTCCATGACAGCTATGATCACGGGAGACTCTCCAAAGGTTGATGCCGCTGTTGGCATGCTGTCTCAGTTCGACATCATCGAGACCGTCCGAACTGGCAAGGTCGTCATGGCCCGGGGTGAGCACCCTACCTAAGAAACATCACCCGCCCGCGCTCATCCACCTTCACTTCTTCTACGAAGGAACCAGCCATAATTAGAGTTCCGCGCATCAATCGGGCTCTCTCTCGCGGCCCCTCGACTGGTCACTGCTTGACGGAATTGAGAGTCTCATTGCTTTTCCCGTTCCTTTCCGGTCCCCTCGCTCCATGAGAATCCGCTCGGTAACTCTGTCCCTATTGACCCTTTGCTTTAGCGCTGAGGCCCGTGAAACGAAGGAATATGATAGCGATGTCAACTACGACGACGCCAAGACTCCTCATTATGACCTGCCTCCTCTACTTGTAACTTCTGACGGTCGAAAGATCACAACTGCTGATGAGTGGCATCATATTCGCCGACCAGAAATCCTTTCGCTCTTCAGCAATCTCATTTACGGCCGTGTTCCCAAACCATCATCCCCAGTCACTGTCGAATTTGAAGTGGCTCGCAGCGACCCGGAGTTCATGAACTCCACCGCAACACGAAAAGACATCAAGATTCATCTGAGCAATAAAATCGGAAGGATGGCAATGCACGTCGTCCTGTTCGTTCCCAACAAAGCCAGCAAACCTGTCCCCTGCTTTCTGAAGCATAGTTTTCAAAATACCGCGAGTGGTGATTTTCGAGAAGCACTTCTCAGGCCGGGTAAACTCAAGAATGGGTGGCCACTTGGGAAATTTATCGAGCAGGGTTATGCCCTGTGCGCCGTCTATCACGAAGACCTCGTCGGACATAACGAGATTAATTTTCGGAACGGAATACACAAACTTTTCTACCCAAAGGGTCAGAGTTTTCCAAAAGCTCACGAATGGGGAGTTATCTCCGCCTGTGCTTGGGGCGCCATGAGAGCCATGGACTATCTGGAGACCGATCAGGACATCGATCACACGAAAGTCGCCGTCATGGGTCATTCCAAAATGGGCAAGACCGCACTCTGGACCGCAGCGCAAGACACGCGGTTTGCGCTCGCGATCTCCGCTCAGTCCGGTTGTGCCGGAGCAGCACTATGGCGCCGGAAATCAGGAGAAACACTCAAGAAAATGGTAACCCGATTTCCCTACTGGCTTTGTCGCAACGCATGGAAATTTGTCGAACAGGAAGACGACCTGCCTGTGGATCAGCACATGCTTCTGGCGTGTATAGCCCCACGGCCCGTCTACGTTCACAGTAGCACTAATGATACGTGGGCGGATCCGCGCGGAGAGTATCTTTCTGCATATCATGCAGGTGAAGCGTATCGCCTTCTGGGGGTGAAGTCTTCTCTGAGCAGCACGGAATCTCCGGCGATCGGTCAAGCTATCATCGAAAGCCACATCGGTTACCATTTACGGGAAGGTGGCCACTCAATTGAAGCCTACGACTGGGACCGGTTCCTCGAATTTGCTAACTTCCATCTCCAACCGGCAACTCGCTAGCTCCCCTCCTTACGGAAAAGAGCTCCTTGCAGCCCAAGCCCCGGTTTTTTACCACTTCGCACCGACCCAGTTATTCACAATCCGGAGCAAGTTCCGGCCAACCCATTACAGGAGGACAAAACGCGCTAAATCGCTACCTCTCTCTCCAAATAAACCTTGCTATTACCGAGCATTTCTCGAGGATCCGGGCGCCGAATGGACGCTATTTTGGCTTTAGAAGACGGTCGCATTTTTCGCGGCGACGGTTTTGGGTATTGTGGCACCTCGACAGGGGAAGTCTGCTTCAACACCTCTATGACCGGGTATCAGGAGGTTCTCACGGATCCAAGTTACCGGGGCCAGATCGTGACCATGACCTATCCGCTGATTGGGAATTATGGGATCACCCCGGAAGACTCGGAATCGAGTCAGGCGCACGTCAGAGGATTTGTTGTTGGAGAGCTCTGTCATACTCCATCGAATTTCAGGTCACAGCAAAGCCTCCAGGACTACCTGACAGAACAGAGAATCATTGGCATACAGGAGGTAGACACCAGAGCTCTCACCAAGCACCTCCGGTCGGCGGGAGCGATGAGGGCGTGCCTGACAACTGAACTTGAAGAGAGCGCCGCAATCGATGCCGCCGTCTCCTCGGCACCGATGACGGGTTCCGATTTTGTAAAGGAGGTGACCACCCAAAAACCTTTTGAGTGGCAGGAGGAATCTCGCCAGTGGACCATCCCTAACCCCTCTTCAAATCAGGAAGGCTACTACATGGATCTTCCTGAGCCACGACACCGGATCGTCGCATACGACTTTGGTGTGAAATACAATATCTTACGTCAACTCCGTCAGCATGGATTCGAAGTTCATGTGGTAGGAGCCTCCACAAGCGCTGCTGACGTCTTGGCACTCAATCCAGATGGCGTCTTCCTCTCAAACGGACCCGGAGACCCGGACGCACTCGGTTACATTCATTCCGAAATTCAACACCTTATCGGAGAAAAACCCATTTTCGGGATCTGCCTGGGACACCAAGTACTCACCCATGCTTTTGGAGGAAAAACATTCAAGCTGAAGTTCGGTCACCGCGGAGGAAATCAACCGGTTAAGGACCTTCGCTCGGGAACCGTCTCCATTACCTCACAGAATCATGGCTTTGCAACTGATCCTGACTCCTTGCCTGGCCATGTTGAGGTCACTCATGTCAACCTCAACGACCAGACCGTCGAGGGTATCCGATCCACATCGGATCCAGTCTTCTCCGTCCAATATCACCCCGAAGCAGCTCCGGGCCCACACGATGCCTCCTACTTCTTTAAGGAGTTTGCGGATCTTATTGACGCTACAAGGTAGCATTTCAAACGACGCAGCGCCTTATTTAGTGCGGGTAACCCATAGCTGTGAAGCGACCAGCGCCTCATGAACACAATAGTTAACGGCCTCCAATGGGGTGATGAAGGAAAAGGCAAGATCGTTGACTACCTCACCGAAGACGCCGACGTCGTGGTAAGAGGACAAGGCGGCAACAATGCAGGCCATACTGTCATCGTCGGAACCAGCAAATACATCCTTCATCTCGTTCCCTCAGGAATACTTTGGGAGGGAAAGCAAAACGTTATCGGCAATGGCGTAGTCCTTGATCCGATAGGCTTAGTCAAAGAAATTGAAACCCTCGAGGATCAGGGGGTCACTATCACTCCCGAAAACCTGCTCATCTCGGACCGGGCTCATGTAGTGCTACCTTATCATTGCGACCTTGATGCCGCTCAGGAACAGGCGAGAGGAAAATTCTCCATCGGCACAACTCGTCGCGGTATCGGCCCTGCATATTCTGACAAGGCAACTCGGAATGGGCTCCGAATGGCAGACCTCCTTAACCCTGAACTGGCAAGAGACCTGATATCGGTGCGACTTGAAGACGCCAACTTCACTCTGAAACGCCATGGGATGAAGAGCCATGAGACCGCCGTAGTTATCGACTCTATTGAAGGTGCTCTTGACCGTCTCAGACCTCATGTGACGAATACTATTCCCACCTTGCATAAAGCTTGGAGAGGCGGAAAGAGCATTGTGTTTGAAGGAGCGCAGGGAACCTTCCTTGATATTGACTTTGGGACCTACCCATTCGTGACTTCTTCCAATACGACCTCTGGAGGTGCGTGCACCGGAAGCGGCCTTCCCCCAATCGCAATCGACCGTGTTATTGGTGTCTGCAAGGCTTATACCACCAGGGTCGGCGAAGGTGCCCACATCACAGAGAGCCAGGAGTTTTCAGACTATCTGCACGGCATGGGTCGGGAATTTGGAGCAACCACAGGACGAAAAAGACGGTGTGGGTGGTTGGATTGCGTGCTCCTCCGCTTTGCCTCGATGGTCAATGGGGTGACAGATCTGGCCGTGACAAATCTGGACGGATTAGATCAGCGCGACAACATTAGGATCTGCACCGCCTACGAGATCGATGGAGTTCACCACTCATTTCCTCCAGCTCAACGTGATGCATGGAATCATGCTGTTCCCGTTTATGAAACGCTTCCCGGATGGAACTCGGACACATCTGGTTGTCGGTCTTGGGATGATCTTCCACCTGAGGCACAGGCCTACCTGACAAGGCTTTCTGAATTGGCAGAGGCCCCGGTAAAGTATGTAGGTATCGGCCCTGACAGGGAGCAGACAATTCTTCTTTAGGAAATTCTCCCTTTTCCACGAGATTCCGGTAGGATCATTAGCGGCGTGTGCCGCCTCATTTAAAAGCGAATATACCGGTGAGCGATACCCATATCCCACAACATGTTGCCATCATCATGGATGGAAATGGACGGTGGGCCCGGGAGAAAGGTCTTCCCCGCCGGGAGGGCCACCGGGCAGGGGCTGAATCTGTCCGCGAGGTAGTAGAGGTCTGTAAAAAGCTTGGAGTAAGTTTTCTCACTCTCTATGCGTTCTCATCCGAAAACTGGAAGCGGCCTAAGTCAGAAATCCGCGCCCTGATGGCCTTACTCAAGGAATTCCTGAGAGTTAAAACTCCAGAAATGAAAAGCCAAGGCGTCAGACTACACGCTATCGGACGCCTCGAAGATCTTCCCTCGGATTGCCAGAGGGAACTTTATTCCGCCATAGACCAGACCTCATCAAACAGTGATTTAGATCTCATACTGGCTCTTTCCTACGGATCAAGGGAGGAAATCGTAGACGCAGCCCGACAACTTGCAAGTGAGGCAGCGAATGGAATCCTTAATCCTGAGGACATCGATAGTGACTTGATGAGCCAAAAGCTTTACACAAAAAACATTCCTGATCCTGACCTATTGATCCGCACTTCGGGCGAACGACGCCTTTCCAACTTCCTCCTCTGGCAGATCAGTTATGCCGAAATCGTGATCAGTGAAAAATTCTGGCCAGACTTTCGGGAGCCTGACCTGAAGGCGGCGATCGCCGAATATGGAGAGCGCAACCGTCGATTCGGCTCGATTTAGCGTCGAATGCTTGGACAATATCCCCATGCCTCCAGGCACCATCGAGCAGACCATCCTTCTTGTAGACGAGGACTTAGATTTCCTTAACTGGGCAACTAAACACCTCGAGGCAGAGGGCTTACGAATTCTGCGATGTGACAACGGAGAGAGCGCAATCAAGGTTGTGGGCAAGACTTCGATCGACCTCGTAATAGCCGACATTCAATTACGACCTTTTGATGGCCTTGAGCTTCTTTCCCGGCTACGCGCAAAAAACACGAATGCGGTGGTCGTCCTGACAGCTGGATTCCCCTCCACCTCACAAATTATCGAGGCGACACGACGCGGCGCCCTCGACGTCCTCCGCAAGGAGTCGCTCTCATTCGAGCTGCGCCCGGTGGTCGAGGCCGCCCTTCAGAATATTGAGCAGCGGAAGCAGGCGAATGACAGCATGCCCTCCTTACCAGACGCTGAAGGCCCGGTGCCGATGATCGGGGTTTCTAGGCCCCTTCAGGAAGTTTTCAAAATCGTGGGGCGCGTATCCCAGACTGATGCCCCCGCTTTAATTACTGGTGAGAGCGGGACCGGAAAAGAGCTGGTTGCGCGAGCTCTCCACGAATACAGCCCAAGGCGTAAATCTGAAATGGTTGCCATCAATTGTGGCGCGATTCCTGAAAATCTCCTCGAGAGCGAACTCTTTGGTCATGAAAAGGGCTCTTTTACGGGAGCATTCGCTCGTCGCGCAGGCCGCTTCGAGCAGTGCGACGGGGGCACCCTGTTCCTCGATGAAATTGGAGATATGCCCGGAGCAGTACAAGTCAAACTTCTGAGAGTACTTCAAGAAGGCACATTCTCAAGAGTAGGCAGCAACGAAACCCTGAAAAGCGATGTTAGAATTGTTGCCGCCACCAACAAGGACCTTGCGGCAGAGGTTTCCAAGGGGGAGTTCAGGGAAGACCTCTACTACCGGCTCAATGTCGTTGAGATTTCGCTTCCCCCCCTTCGCGAACGCCCTGAAGACATTCCCCTCCTTGCCGAGTTCTTCTTGCAGCGTCTGGCCCTAAAGCAGGGCATGGCTCGTATGCGCCTGACGGGAGAGGCCATAGAAACTCTGCAGCAGCACCATTGGCCCGGCAACGTCCGAGAGCTTGAGAACACTATTGCCCGGGCGTGCGCGCTATGCACTACCGACCTCCTTCTCCCCGAGGATATTCCATTTGCTCGCAGCCCATTTTCTCTGCCTCAGAAGATTAGTTCTGCACTTGAAACCCTTCTACTGTCCACGCCTGAATCGGACGAGAGCCTCCTCCAGCATCTCGTTAGCGAAATATGCAGGAAGGTCTTCGATCAAAGCGGAAACAACCTGAAAGAAACCGCGCAACAGCTGGGAATCACACAAGCTGAATTACGGGAACATCTCGGAAACTGAAACGCTGCTGCGTCCCACAGGACTAGAATGACCACCTTGAAACATCCTCTGATCGCAGACCGGCTGACACACCTCCGGAGCAAGGATTCAAGCTCTCAAGAGTTTCGAACCACTCTTCATAACATTGCCACCCTGATGGTGCCGGAAGTAACCGCCAGCCTAGCAACCACCCCGTGTTTGGTAGAAACTCCCTTGGAAGAGACTGACGGCCAGCGCATCACAATGCCGATAGTCCTTTCCCCGATACTACGGGCAGGACTCGCTCTCGCTGAGGGGTTTCTCACCGCAATCCCTGATGCAACCGTCGCTCACATAGGCATACGCAGGGACCATTCTACGCTGAAACCCGAAGTATATTACCCAAATCCATCGGTGGATTTCGCTAATTCCAATACCATCGTTCTGGATCCGATGCTTGCGACCGGCGGCACCGCAATTGAGGCCATTCGAATTCTAAAGAAGCAGGGCGCGAAGCAGCTGTCCTTTGCCTGTGTCATAGCAGCCCCGGAGGGACTTGAGGCCCTACAGTCAGCACACCCGGGCCTTGCTATCACTGCCGCAGCCATAGATCGTTGTTTAGACGAAAATGGATATATCTGCCCGGGCCTTGGAGACGCCGGAGACCGATCGTTTGGAACAACGTGATCCAATCTGGCATTTGGCCTCCAACCTGCTATCGTTCATCTGTGTTCCGTGTATTGATTCCTTTTATTGGATTAGCAGTGTTAGCTCCCTCGCTGCCCGGTCAGGAGCGTAATACCCCAGAAAAGAGCACTCTGTTCATCAAGGGGATCACGGCCCTTGGGAAGCATCTTCCCGATCTAGCGATCGCTCCTCTTGAGTCCTCATTATTGGAATTCAAGGATGATCCTCTGGCCCAGACGAGGATTAAAATCAAGCTGGCTGAGGCTCTTGTTCGAACCGGGCGGCTACAGCAACATCACAGTGCGAGAGAAGATCACGCAAATTCGGCTTTGAACTACCTGGAAGAGCCTCTCTCCCAAAAAGATCCATCGGCCACTTTCTGGTCAGCGCACGCCTATATCCTTCTGGGAAAACTCACCGAGGCCATAACACTCTTCGAACAACTGGAAGACACCGACGATAAAAAGCTTCGAGATCAAAGCTCTCTTTCGCGAGCGCATATCCTATCAGCTCTTGGCCATTCCGACCGGGCTAACGCTCTTCTGGAAAAAGTCTTTGACAAGGAGAATGAGACTCAACTGTCGAAGGATGCTGCTCTCTTGCGTGCCACGATTCTTATAGAAAACAAAAGGACATCTGAGGCAGAGAAAACGCTTGATAACATCCAACCCTCCAACCCCCAGCAGCAAGTGCATGTCAGTTACCTGCGGGCACGACTTGCCGCTCTGGACAATAAGCTGGACGCCATTGCGCCTCTGCGCAGGATTATCGAGGATACTAATCCCATTCAACCGTTATTACGACATAGTGCTCAGGTATTTCTAGCCGAGTGCTTAAGCTCAACCGGAAAGCCGGCAGAAGCCTTCACTACCCTTGTTCACCTCATCGACACACAGCCTAGAAGCCCGCTTCTGGAGATCTCTTTCCACCGGCTTCATGGAGAGGCCTCAACCACCCCCCTCAGGAAGAGCTTAACGGAACAATTAAGCAGATGGGCTGATTTCACACCGAGTTCCCAGCCCGATCCATCCAATGTTGGAGGCGAAGTTATAATCTCGCCAGGCACCGAAACCAGAACCGGGTATGCTCTCTTCTACCACGCTATCTCTCTCGCACAGAGAAACACCAGTGACTCCAACGAAGAGGCTAAGAAGAGGCTTAGCTGGATGGTAGCGAACATGCCCCTCCATCCTTTTTGGGATCGCGCCATCCTTGAAATGGCCAAACTTCAAATCGCCGACCGAAAGAAAGAGAATGCGATCAGTACCCTCAAAAAAATTGAAGCATCATCCGGGGCGCCCGCCATACGTCAAGAATCGGCACGCCTGCTAGCGCTGCTCTATTTCGAAGGCGAGGATTTTAACTCGGCAGCATCCGCATTCCTGCGGGCCCATCGATCCCTACCGGCAGGAGAGGGTGACATCTTAGCAGTAAATGCTGGGGTGAGTCTGCTGCGGGCGGGTGACAAGACAAGTTTCCGTGGCCTTCTTGAATCCATCGACTCTTCAGAGGCTCGGGTCACGCTTCTTCTGGAAAGAGCTCTACATGAAGCATCTCTTGAGTCGGATAATGCTGAAGCTCTCCTCCAGGCCTTTCTCGATCGCCACCCCGACCATCGCCGAAGCTCAGAAGCTCGCCTCGCTCTACTCGAAGCAGCCGTGCGTGCTGGGCCAGCTGAAGCTCCCGCTCTGAAGAAGATAGCTGTTCAGATCGCTTCGCTTGATGCAGCTAACCTGAGTCCGAGGGAGAGATTGCGACACCTTAACCTTCATCTCACAGTCGCCGGCCTCACAAGGCACTGGGAACCAGCTATAAAGGCCTCAAAGCAATTTCTCAAAACTGATCCAGCAAGTCGGATGACACCTTTCATTCGCTTTAAAATCGCTGAGGCACACTTTCATAATGGTGACATGCTAGAGGCTCAAACCCGTTTTCAGGATATTGCCTCCTCCACTAAAAACCCTGAAATTTCTGAGACTGCCCTCTTCTATGCCGCAAGGTCAGCCCTCAAGGTTGGGGGAGAGAATTCGGACGCTGATGCTGAAGTCTTTCTGAATACGATTATCGAAAAAGAGGGCTCCTTTTATAGAGATGCCAAACTCCTTCTCGCTCGAAGCCAGATCAACCGGCATCCAGAAAAAGCCCTGGATACCCTAACTAGCCTTCTCAATCCTGAGACTTCATTCCTCCTAGACGCTCACATGCTCGCCGCCGAAGCCCACCGTGAACTCGGCGAGCCCAGCAACCTTGTTGCGGCTCTTAAGATCTACGACCGCATTCTTACACGGCCCGATACGGCTTATAGCTTAAGCAACCGTCTATTCTTTCTCAAGGGTCAGATTTTCGAGGACCTGAAGAAATCACGGGAAGCGCTTGAAGCCTACTACCATGTCGTGCAGAGAGACAACCTCGCTGAGGGGAAGGCCCCCAGCGAATGGTTTTATTTTTCTCGGTGTGCTTTTGCTGCCGTCGAGCTTCTTTCCAAGGGCTCCCTGCCCCGTTGGGCAGCTTCCGTTGAAATCCTGCGGCTCGTCGAGAACAGCGCCAGCCCCTGGAAGGATGAGGCGGGGCAACGACGCCTTGAAATAGAGCTCGAACACCAGCTCTTTGACGGTGAGTGAACCTGCGTCCACAAATTCGCAGAAACACGCTCGACAGCTCAGAAATCCAGAGCAAAGTTTCGTCGCAATGCCGAAGCCAAAGCTCTTTATTCCCGGACCTGTAGACATCTCTCCCACCACCTATGAAGCGATGTGCTCCCCCATGATTGGGCATCGAGGCAAAGATTTTGAGACTCTTTACGCATCCATGCAGCCTGGCCTGCAAGAAATAGCAGGCACCAAACGGCCTGTCTTCCTCTCAACCTCATCTGCTTGGGGTGTCATGGAAGGGGCAATTCGTAACCTCGTTCAGAACAAAGTCTTAAACCTGTGTTGTGGTGCATTCTCTGACAAATGGTTCGATGTATCCCTGCGCTGTGGAAAAGAAGCCGAAAAGATTCAAGCCGAGTGGGGCCAGCCTATCGATCCTGAGCTAGTGAGAGCAAAGCTCGCAGAAGGTGGATTCGACACTGTTACTCTTGTTCACAATGAAACTTCCACCGGGGTCCTGAATCCACTTTCTGACATCGCGGCGGTTGTGAATGAATTTGACGATGTTTTGCTGGTAGTCGATACCGTCAGCTCCTTCAGCGCCCTCCCCATTCCAACTGACGAGATTGGGGTCGATGTCTTGCTCGCAGGGGTCCAGAAGGCAATGGCTCTTCCTCCTGGCCTCTCTGTCTTTGTCGTCTCTGAGAAAGCCCTGGAAAGAGCAGAGACAACCAACGACCGTGGTTATTATTTCGACTTTCTCGAATTCGAGAAAAATCATCAGAAGAACAATACGCCTTCAACTCCATCAATCAGCCTGCTTTATGCGCTCGATTCAATGGTGTCATCCATCATGGAGGAGGGGCTTGAGAACAGATTCCGGCGTCACTCCGAAACCAACGCTCAAGTACACAAATGGGTTGAGGAGAGCGGTTTCGAATTATTTGCCCCGGATGGATTCCGCTCTAAAACGCTTACTGCGGTAGAGAACAATCGCGGCATCGATGTCCCGGCATTCATCAAAGCTGTACGCGAACGTCACAACTTACTCATCAATGGCGGTTACGGGAAAATAAAAGGCAAAACATTCCGCATCAGCAATATGGGCAACGAGACTCTTTCAACGATGGACGAGCTCCTTCGCGCACTGAGCGAGGTCCTTCCTGAGTTCACCTAGGCAAAGGTCACAAGAGAGCTCCACCCTTCTCAGCAACCGACTCCGGGAGGATTTATGAGTTCATTGCATCCTCGATCTCCTCCACCTCAATGGGGAACTTGGAGAACATATTTATATTTTTGTCCTTTCCGATCAGGATATCGTCCTCGAGACGGACACCGAGGTTTTCTTCCCTGATGTAAATTCCCGGCTCTACCGTAAACACCATTCCCTCCTTCACGGGTTCGTAGGCATTTCCGACGTCATGGACATCTAGGCCCAAGTGGTGACCGATCCCGTGCATATAGTATTTCTTCACGAGAGGACGGTCGCGGGAGTCTTGCTTCTTAGCCTCTTCGGCATCAATGAGGCCCAGCTTGATCAACTCAATCTCCATTAAGTCGATAGTATGATCTCGCCATTCCTGCTGGGTAACCCCGGGTCGAAGAAAATCCATGGATCCACGCTGCACGGAGAGGACTGAGTTATAGACATCACGCTGACGATCGGTGAATCGACCATTCACCGGGACAGTTCGAGTCATGTCGGCATTCCAATTTGCCCACTCGGCACCAACGTCCATGAGGACCATTTCCCCATCTTCACACACGGCATTATTCTCGAGATAGTGAAGAACGCATGCATTTTTTCCCGCACCAATAATGGGTGGATAAGCAAACCCCCTTGAGCGTTTTCGAACAAACTCATGGAGATACTCAGCCTCAATCTCCCACTCTCCTACTCCTGGTTCGATAAACTCAAGAACCCGACGGAATCCGCTTTCCGTCAGGTCGATCGCCTTCTGCAACTGGACTAATTCTACTTCATCCTTAATGACCCGCAGTTGATCCATGAGCGGAGCAAGTCTCTTATAGTCATGCAAAGGGTAACGCTCTCTACACTCTTTGATAAACCGGGCATTACGCGTCTCAACTACAATCTCCGCGCGCAAGTGCTCGTTGGTGGATAAATATACTGCTTTGGCCTGAGGCATCAGGCGATGGAAGTGAGCATCAAAACTACTGACCCAATTCACTTGCTTGACCCCGGAAACTTCGGTCGCCTGCGCCTTTGTCAATTTCTCACCCTCCCAGATCGAAATCAGCTCACTTGTTTCCCTTACGAACAGCATCTCACGATCTCTCTCCTCGGCCGCATCTGGAAACAGAATAATCACTGACTCCTCCTGATCGACTCCCGAGAGATAGTACAGGTCACGATTTTGAACGAAAGGCAGCACCCCATCTGCATTGGTCGGCAGAATGTCATTGGCATGAATTATTGCCATCGCTCCGGGCTCCATCAACTCAGACAACCGCGCTCTGTTCTGCGCGAAAAGACTACTCTCAATCTGCTCGTATCTCATCTTCTCCTCTTCTACTCGGAAGCAGGCCCGCTGTCTAGCCGCCTGACCAACCAAGCTTCCCTCGTAAAGTCTCGTAAAAACTATGCTGAGGGAGCCTCACAATCTTTAGTGGTGAAGACGCTCTCTCGACCCGCACTACACTCGATTTTCCTAATTGAAGAACATCTCGCCCATCGACAGTAAACAGTATCGAATCAGAATGGGGCTGAATTGCCTCTAGTTCGATCACCGAGCTATCGCCAAGAACAAGAGAGCGATCACTCAGACTGTGGGGGCATATCGGAGTGATTACCAAAACTCCTGCCTGCTCATCGATGAGCGGCCCCCCAGCAGCGAGAGAGTAGGCCGTCGAACCGGTAGGGGTCGCGACAATGAGCCCATCGGCACGATAGCGATTAAGGAGCTCTCCATTCACCCGAGCCTCCAGCGATATCAATCGCCCGGTTCCGCCGCGCATCAGCACCACTTCGTTGAGAGCCATGAACACATGGTCCTTCCCCGTTTCATCCGTCATGGAAACCTGCAACACGGCTCGCATTACAACCGCGTGCTTCCGCTTTGCTATCACAGCAGCAAACTCTTCAACGTCAGCAGCCGTGCAGGCAGTGAGGAAACCCAGTGTCCCTATATTTACGCCCGCGACAGGGACATCGCAGTTCCCCATCTTATGCACCGTATTGAGAAAAGTGCCATCCCCCCCGAGCGATATGACCATTTCCGCCCCTTCCCATGCTCGCTCGAGGCCAGGCTTCCCAATGAGTTCTCCGCTCTCCTTTTCAAGCACCGGCTCAATGCCCCTTGCAACCAGCGCATCGCAAATGCTCGTTAGCACAGGGGGGGCCTGCGCGTTTAGGGGATTGGCGACAACCGCAACTTTCACCTCCCCCCTTTAGCCTCCACCACAGGTTCTCGCAATCCTTTGAATTTTTCCGTCATTTGCGCAATAACCCCGCTTGGATAAAGTGCTAGAATCGAACCCGCCGACAAACCGGTCAAAGCGCAGCCAGAGCCTCTGAAAAAACCATACAGAAGCAACTCAATAGGGCCGAACACGCCCCTACCCGCGCCTAATTCCTGAGCCTTTTTTCTAATGGTTCGTTCTCTAGTTTTAATTCTTCCTCAATTCTTGTCGATTTCTCTCGCACTGTGGCGGGTTTACCATTAGGTCACTCCCCGCCAACCCTGTTAGCAGGACTTGGAAGTACGGATAGCCTAGTTAGTTCGTATACCCATCTACCAGCAGGATCCGGTCTACACTATAGCAACGATGAAACTCTACGTGGGCAATTTGCCCTTCTCCGCAACTGAAGACGAAATCCGCTCCCTGTTTGAAGACTTTGGAGGGACGGTTGATCTCCATATTCCCTTGGACCGCGAAACAGGCCGTCCTCGTGGCTTTGCATTTGTTACTCTTAGCAGTAAAGAGCAAGGCGAGGCCGCAATTGGCAGTCTTGACGGACAAGATATGGGCGGGAGAGCCCTCCGTATCAGCGAAGCTCAGGAACGCGCTCCCCGCGGTGGCGGTGGCGGCGGCGGCGGAAATTGGGGTGGCGGCGGTGGAGACCGACGTGGCGGTGGAGACCGACGCGGCGGTGGAGACCGACGTGGCGGTGGAGACCGACGCGGCGGTGGAGGTAGTCGTCGGGGCCGCAGCAAGCAAGATGGCTTTGGCGACGGATTTTAGCCGCTCTTCCAAAATAGCCCGGAGCCTCAAAGACTCCCCTTCGAACGCGATTTGGCGTTGCAAGCTTGTGCCTTGTACACGTTGATGTAGCGGTCATGGACGACGGTGCGACTGATCCCAAGCAGCTTTCTGAGCGAATTGCTCACTCGAGTGCTTGGGTGAGATCCGTTAAGGAGGAGATATCCAGAGTTCTCGTAGGCCAGCACAATCTGGTCGACCGCCTGCTCATAGGCTTGCTGTGCAACGGCCATATCCTTCTGGAGGGTATGCCGGGGCTTGCCAAAACCCTATCGGTCAAGGCGCTCGCAGGCACCTTGAACCTGGGTTTCGCGCGCCTGCAATTTACTCCCGACCTGCTTCCTGCAGACCTTGTCGGGACCATGATCTACAACCCGAATGAGCAGACCTTCGCCCCTAAGTTAGGACCCGTTTTTGCAAACGTTATCCTGGCTGACGAGATAAATCGGGCACCCGCCAAGGTTCAAAGCGCCCTTCTTGAGGCCATGCAGGAACGGCAGGTGACCCTCGGTGAAACCAGCTATCCCCTACCAACCCCATTTCTGGTTCTTGCAACTCAAAATCCGATTGATCAGGAGGGCACATACCAGCTGCCAGAAGCTCAGCTGGATCGCTTCCTCCTGAAGGTTGCGGTCAGCTATCCAGAAAAAGACGAAGAACTACTTATACTAGACCGCATGGCATCCACTGCTCCTCCCGAGGAAACCAAGCAGGTTGTAAATGCCGAATCGATACACGCTTCTCGGCGCCTCCTCGATGAGATCTATATCGATCACGCTCTCCGTGAGTATATTGTCGATATCGTCAATGCTACTCGCTACCCAGCCAAGGTGGACACCCGGCTAAAAACTCTTCTGCGCTCAGGTGCCTCGCCGCGGGCATCAATCAATCTCGCTCTTACCGCCCGCGCTCGGGCCTTCATGGATGGACGCTCATTCGTGACACCGCAGGACATTAAAATCCTCGCTCGCGACGTTCTCAGACATCGCATACTCCTTTCCTACGAAGCCGAGGCAGAAGATATGAATCCCGAAATGATCATCGAACGGATTCTGTCCAAGGTCCCAGTGCCATGATTTCCTCAACACCTTTGTTTCCCTTCCTCCAGGAGAGCGCCGATCCGTCGCGGCGTTAAACAGCATTACAACTTCCCGTCCAATGTCTGATTCTGCCGCTGTTGAGGCCACCATGAAAAAGGTGAGGCACCTCGAAATTCGCGCAAAGAAATTGGTAACGGAGACATTCGCCGGTGATTACTATTCCTCCTTCAAGGGGCAGGGCCTCGACTTCAACGAGTTCCGCGAATACCAGCACGGAGACGATGTTCGCTTCCTTGACTGGAACGTTACTGCCCGGACAGGGACTCCCTACATCAGGACTTTCCGGGAGGAGCGAGAGCTCTCAATGGTTATCGCGGTAGACGTCTCAGGCTCCACTCACTTCGGCAGCCGAGACCTAAGTAAGATCGAGCTTGCTGCTGAGCTGGCAGCTGTTCTGGGCTTCAGCGCTCACAAAAACGGAGATAAGACCGGGCTTCTCCTGTTTGCCAGTGAACCTGTTCTTTATCTTCCTCCTGCAAAAGGCAGCAAACAGATCTTACGAAGCATAAGGGAGATTCTTACCTCGAAGCCACACACTCCCACGACGAACCTCCCGGCAGCCTGTAAGTTTCTTGTCCGCTCAGTTCGTCGCAGAGCTCTGGTATTCCTCATCTCTGATTTTATGGATACTGATCTGGGCCAGCCTCTGGCCACGCTAGCTCACAAACACGAGACGATCGCCCTTCACTTGAGCGACCCCTTGGAAAAGGAACTTCCTGCCGTAGGGAAAGTTAATTTCCGTGGAAGTGAAACCGGACATCTTACAATGGTGAACACCTCCAACTCTAACGTTAGAATGGCCTACATGAAACTATCACGCCGCTATCGGGAGGGCATGCGTCGCCAATTTCGCCGGTATGGGATAGACCATGTCAGTCTTTCCACAACGGAGAACTATCTTCCCTCTTTGCAGCACCTGCTAAAGACGCGGGCTCCTGCCGCTTCATGAATTACGGCTTCTCTAGCCATCACCTGCTTCCCTTCACTACCCTTTCCGAGCCTTCCAAACTCAATACATGGCAAAAGACCGTGACCGCACTCCATGACATCCCCGACCCTGACAATCTGCTTCCGGGCATCAGGATCGCGTGGTGGATCTGGGCATTTACGACGATTGTGATCATCGCTCTTGCGTGGCTGATAAAAACCAAACGCAAACAGGATTCACGAGTCAGCCATGTCCATGATAATTCCTATCAGTCGTGCAGGGAGGAATTAATTGTATTTAGAGAACAGCTGACGGGTTTACCTTTAGCTGACGTTGCAACTCGTTGCTCTCTTACTCTGCGCGCCTATATGCGCATTCATATCGATGACCGGGCACTGTATGAGACGCATGACGAATTTCTCCTTCGCCCTGAAGCTCTTGAACATCTGCCCAGAGGAGCACGGGACAAACTCGCACCCTTTCTCTCAAAACTCGCGCTCTGTAAATACGGACCAAGCAAAGCAAACCAAGCCGCGAGTGAGGAAATCATCGAAGAGTCCCTTCAGATCCTGCAAGGACTGGAATCTACCAGAAAACATGACATTGTATGAACGCGTTTCTCGAGCACTTCGGCTTTGAGGACCCGTGGTGGCTTCTCTCTCTGTTATTTGTCCCGCCCCTTTACTTTCTCAGGAATGTTCCGGGCGCAGATTCAGGCTTCTGCTTTTCCTCTCTGGGGATTCTCTCCTCCATCGGCAAACGTGTTCGATCCCGCCATGGCGCCTTTACACCGGCCCTGCTTACTTTCACGGTTGTCTGTTGTTGCATCGCTATGGCACGCCCCCAATGGCGAAATATCCGCGTGGATCGATCAGCCAGCGGCATTGATATTATAATTGCTCTCGATGTCTCAGAATCCATGAAGACCGAGGATTACTTCGAAAAAAATTCGACAGGCACGTTCCGCCAGAAGAAGCAGCGGATCCAAGCTGCAAAGGAAGTGATCAGGCAATTTATCCAACGTCGCGAGGAAGACCGGATTGGCCTGATTGCTTTTGGGGCCAAGCCCTACTCGGTCTGCCCTCTGACCCTCGACCATGGATGGCTTTCGGAAAGACTCGAAGAACTTCGGATTGGAGACATAGATTCCAATGGGACAGCTATAGGATCTGCAGTCGCTGCCTCGACCACTCGACTTGATTCTCGAAAGTCTAAGAGTAAGATTGTTCTTCTGGTAACGGATGGGGAGAGCAACTCAGGACCACTTTCCCCCATTCAGGCAGCAGATGCTGCAGCCTCTCTGAAGACCCGGATCTACACCGTGGCGATCGGAGCCGAAAACCGAGACCGCTCCGGGAACGACCCCATCCAGACCCGGGAAGAATTTGATACTAAAACTCTCAAAGAAATCGCCACAACTAGCGGAGGGCAGTTCTTTCAAGCTTATGACATGAGTCTTTTACGCAGAACCTTCTCAGACATCGATTCTTTGGAGAAATCCGAAGCAAAGAAAGCCTCTATCATTGATTCCAAAGAGCTCTATCCTTGGTTACTCGGAGCGTCAGTAACCTTAGCCCTTCTCTCCGTAGGATCCCTCGCCCTCACCCGTCCCATCCTGTCGTAATCCTGTGAGATTCATCTTTCCAGAGTATCTACTTCTTCTCTTGGCGCTTCCTCTGTTTATCTTAGGAGCAATAATCTGCAGGAGAGGAGTCGTGGATCGAGTAAGACTCCTCGTCGGAAAACGTCTACAACCTTTGCTTTATCACCCCCGCGGCGTCATGCGAGCTTGGGCTGGTCTATCCTCTCTGATTCTTGCGCTCCTTTTGCTTATCGTATCCTTGGCATCTCCGAGCGGAGCCAGCCGGGAGGAGCCGGAAAAGATCGCGGCCCGCAGTATAATGATCGCTATTGATGTCTCTCGGTCAATGTTCGCTACAGATCTCCAGCCGAATCGCTTTCATGCTGCAAAAGCCTCGGCGCTTGAGTTACTCGATCGCTTTTCATCAGAAAGAATTGGCCTTATTGCCTTCTCGGGCACGGCATGGGTTCAAGCACCCCTTACCCTCGACCACCAAGCCCTACGCGATACTCTGGAGCAACTAGACACCCCAAGAAGTGAAAGCCCCGACTGGATCCCTCGGGATGGCTCCGATCTTCCATCCGCGGTAAGACTGGCCGTGCGGACACTCCAGAAACATGCTCCACCGTCGACATCCCTTATTATCCTGAGCGATGGAGAAAACCATCACCTTGGCGTCCCAGAGGCCGCTTCTGAAGCCGCTGCTGCAAAGGTAACTATTTATTCCGTAGGGTTTGGAACCACTGAAGGCTCCACCATTCCGGATCCCTCTTCCACAGACGGCAACTTTTATGACCGTGATGGATCACTGGTGATAAGCTCTCTCAAGAGTGATCCCCTTGAACTTCTTTGCAGAATCACCGGAGGAACTTACTCCGAGGGGGCCGACAGAGCCTTTCTTTCTCAAGTGGAGACCGAGATCGAAGGCATGGCATCTGTCGAGCTTGAGGGATCCAACAGGCGAATCGAGAGCCCACTGTTTCAATGGTTTCTGGCTCCCGCTATTTTGTTTTTCGCCACAGGCATGGTCCTTATTTCTGAATACCCACTTGGCCGCAGTAAAGAAAAGCGGAGTTCGGAAGCTTCTGTGTCACCGGTGCTTAGCAGTCTCCTCATCTTTGCGTTTTTCTTTTCCTTTGCTTTTCCTTCTCAGGCCGCACCTCTATTACCAACCCCCGCAGCACGCGCCCTTACTAATGGGGAACCCGAAAAGGCCCTCCTTCTATTTGAGAGAGAAATAAGGACTTCAAGGGGGGAGCGGAAGGCCAAACTCAACCTTGGAGCAGCCGCAGCAGCTTACAGAATCAGTGACTATTCTGCCGCTCAGCATTATTACTCAGGAGCTCTTCTCTCGACAGATCCGGCAGTTCAGGCGCAAGCACATTTTGGACTCGGAAATGCCTCCTTCTACCGCGGCTTAAAGAGCCTCACCGTCTCTCCAGAGCCCACCAGCACTCTCTGCCATTGGGGCGATTCGATTTCACATTTTAGCGAGGTCCTGAAGATAGAACCGTCAAATAAAAAGGCCGCCGAAAACCTAGCATACGTTCAACGGAGATTTGGGGAACACTCTGCACAGCTACCTAATCCAACGAATCCGGTAGAAGACAGCAACGAGAACCCAACACCTCCAGAACCCAAAAATAAGACGCCTGAGGGAGAACCGCAAACCAATGACCCGGAGCAAACGAACCCGTCACCCCCTCCCAGCTCCGCTTTAGATAAATATCCACCAACTACCGACCCCATCCCACAACCGGATGAGCCTGAAAACACAGATCGCGAGACTAATCCTCCTGTACAATCGAAAGATCCTGCACCCGGAGAAACCTCCGAGGAATTTGCCCGCCGTATCCTTCGTGATAATGCAGATTTCGAGACAAAGCTAATCCCCAGGAAGCTTTCCAAAGGCAAACGCTCAAGGAAGGATTGGTGAGAAGATGAGATCCCTTCACCTCACCTTTATACTATCGCTAATACTGCTCAACAGCGCAGGGCTCGCCCCTGCAGACCAACGCTTGAGTGCGTGGCTAGGATCCAGCTACGTTCTGCCAGGAGAGGAGAGCGAATTCTGGCTTACCCTGACTTCTGAAACCCGACCCCTTGAGAAACCAAAAACCCCGGACTCCAAGAGCATATCTTTCAAATTTCTTGGCGAAACAGTTCTCCCTTATTCAACCAGTAAGCGAATCTACGCCTATCGATATGTAGCTTTGTCCTACCAGGAGGGAATTCACTTCATTCCGCCCTTCTCTCTCAACCATGAGGGAACCCTGCTGGAGTCTCCGTCTCTGCAGTTCCACGTGCAGCCTCTTCCTGAGACCGCGTGGTTCACCTCCGAAGTAGGAGGCGAGCTTCGGTTTTTTGCCAGCACAACCCGCCTGCCGCCCCGAATACCTTTTGAAGGAGAACCTATCCACGTCGAGGCAAAGCTCTACTTCCCCTCCCAGTTTAAGGTCGAAAAAGCCTCCATCGCTAAACTAGCTCGCGAAGGGGTTGCCGCAGGACGCTTTGATGTCTCTTCGGTCATACCGGGAGGCAAGATGCTGATCTCAAACGTCCGACTAAAACAAAAAAATTATACAGGACTCACCTACCGAAGCAGCGTTACACCGCTCACTAGCGGTGAGATTTCTGTTGGGCCAGGCAGGGCGCAAGTGACTTTCCTCGCTCGCATATCGCGCCGCGGGCTGACTGAAACCGTACCCATACCAATCGAACTACCACTTCCTCTGGCTACCTCAACCGCTCGAGGTCTCCCCCTTCCCCAGCCCGAGGGCTTCAACAATGCGGTCGGAACATTTTCCTTTAAGACCCGAGTAAACTCCGGTCGTATGCGCGAGCAAGATCCAATCTCTGTTCAACTCACGATCCAGGGCACGGGAAACCTGAATACGCTTGCTCCGCCATCCTTTGGCGGAAACACAGAATCCTGGAAATCCTACCCTCCACATCGCCTCCCTCTTCAGAGAAACGGCAACGGGCTAACAGGATCCGTAACCTTCAGCCAGACTATCCGACCCAAAGGTTATCAGCCCACCATTCCACCATTCCGATTTGTCTCTTTTAATCCAGAAACAGAGCAGTACCTCACGGACTATTCAGCCCCTATGCCACTGGAGACCACCACTGGATGGACAAACCCTGGACCAGCAAGGAGCCTAACCACCGCTGATGACCGCTTCTTCACCGGGGTGGAGAACATTCTTGGAGTCAAAAACTCCACCCTCTTTGAGGACAGTCCGCGAGACCCAATCTCCCGCGGGTGGCACATTATCCCTGGAATCCTCTCTTTTCTGCTTCTTCTGCAAATTATCCGATCTCGCATTCTGCCTCTTCTGGCTGCATCCAAGGGTGATCCAGACATCCTTCAGGCGATCGACATGCTCGAGAAGAAAGAGGCAGACTCGACCACGTTTCTACGAAAAGCCGGCTCTCTCATCGAGGAATCCATTCCCGAGGACTCCCGAGATGAAGCAATCCGCCAAATAATCGCGAGCAGAGATGAGCATTGCTTTCGCCCTGACAAGAGCGCCCCCGACATTACAGATGTCCAACGTCAGGAAATCATTCGACATCTCAGACAACGACTAATCAAAAACGCCTCTGCACTCATCCTCTTGACCTCTCTTGTCATCAGCAACGTCGAGGCCTCGCCTCCTCCTGAACCAGAGCGAAACGTGCTCCTGCAAGCCGAGGCAGCCTGGAATACTAAGGCCTATCGCCTCGCACTCGAGCTGTATCAGACTGCCCATGAGAATCGCCCCTCTTCTTCCGATATCCTCTACAACATCGGCAATTGCCACTTTAAGCTCGGAGAGAGCGGATTAGCCTCCCTCTACTACCATCGCGCTCTACAGATCGATCCCACGCACCCAGAGGCTCTCCAGAACCTTCAGTTCATACAGAAGGAAACGGGCGCGATTCTCCCTACGGCAACTGGTTACCAGAACTGGATCAGCTTAGTCAGCCGCGACACGTACTCAACCGCTCTCGCTGCCGGCTTCTGGCTGATCCTTCTCGCTGTTCTATCTCTGCTGCAGACTCATCGATTCCGTAGATTCCATCGCGCCTGCCTCTGGGTGGGCTCTGTCACTGCAATAGCCTCAGGAACCGTCCTGATATCCTATCCGACCTTGAGCGGCTTTGCCGCACACCACGAGCACGTTGTGATGATACACTCTGCCCCGGTGATGGCTGGAAGCAGTGCGACAACCCCCGAAAAGAACCGGGACGGTAGTGCAATGAACTCACAGAGCCTCTTCCCCATTGCTCCCGGAACCCTCTGCCGTTTGATCGCCAACCGAGGCGAATGGACCTATATCGAGCTCGCCAACGGGCTCAGGGCTTGGGTCCCCCGCAATACGACCTGTCCAGTCCTACCCGTCAGCGCTATCCCTGAACGGTTCTAGAATGGAGATCAGCTGCTCAAACCGCATAAATTTTTATACCATACTCGAAATTAACCTTGAATATTTCGTAAATATTAAAATTTTGTTTGACTGTTCTATTAATGTTGCAAAATAATAGGACTTACCATGAGAGCGTTTGCATTCACCCTGAGCCTTCTCTGTGCCCTTCCTCTTCACGCTGAAACCAAGGACCAGCTAGACATCCTCCGAGCTCGTAGTAACGAACAGGAGAGACAAATTCGCACCTTGGAGAATGAAATCGAGAGTTTATATGGTCAACTCGCTCTCGAGCGCCGTCGATCCAAGGTGACGATCCCCTCCTCATCCTCGGCCGTCAGGTCTGGAGCAGCTAAGACCAAAAGCTACGTCGTCACTACTGGGGACACCCTCTCGTCGATTGCCCGCGAGCACCGTTGCTCGGTGGTCAGCCTGATGAGAGCAAATAGTATTGAGGATCCAACCCGCTTGCGAGCAGGACAGCAGATTAGCCTGCCATCTGATTCGATTACTCCCTCTTCTACCCACTTCTTTAAAAAGACCCCTCCTAAAGCCGTCCCAGTAGCTGAGGAAGAGACAAAGATCCCATCAACGGTTAGTTCCGATCGCGCCGATCCGACCCAACACGGAGTAAAAAATTACAAGGTTCAACGCGGTGACACTCTATACGGAATCGCTCGACGCCATGGGCTCAGCATGGACAGCCTTCGTGCCCTCAATCCTGATATAGAGGACCGCATTCTGGTGGGACAACACATCGCACTCGGGCAACGAGCCGGTCGCAAACCACGAGAAAACACCCCTCAATCCACCCCCGTAACTGTAAAAAAGAGCACGTCGTCACCGAAAACTATTACTTACAAACCTGTTCAAACTAATCCCCAGACGACCAAGAAGCTCCCCGCAATGAACAAAACGAAAATTGTGGAGAGAGCTAAAGCTCCAACAAAGCCTGACGTTTCCAGTGTTGATCTGAGGTCAGGAAAGACGAAGCCCATGATGGCTCCCAAGAGAATTTCTTCCGTCTTTGTCTCGGAAGAAGTCACCTTTGGTGACTTTGCAAGACGCCACGGCACTACGCCAGAGCAGCTCAATGCTCTCAATGGTTGGGATTTCAGAGGTAGCCTACTGCTGGCTAAAGGCTCTGAAATTTATGTCCCAGGAAGCTGAGGACCAAGGCGTCGGCTTTTCCCCTTACCCTTTTATCTAGTCCCAACGGCAAGGCAGGGCGGCGCCCGGCAGGTGCTTCGGCGCTGCCGGGCGCTATTCTTTCCGGTCGAGCACTTAGGCCCGCCGTTACAGGCGGTTTACCAAGTCGTCCGAGGAGACTGTAGATATCGTAACCTCCTCGACACTCTGAATGGACGGATCTTGCCTTCGACCAGTCAGCCAGCGCCCCACCATTCGTAGATCCTCTAGGATTACGTAAGTAGAAGGCACCAACAGTAAGGTAATGGTAGTGGCAAAAAGAATTCCAAATCCGAGCGAAATCGCCATTGGGATTATGAAGCGGGCCTGCATGTCCGTTTCCATTAACATTGGAGTGAGGCCTACGAAGGTCGTCAGGGAAGTCAATAGGATCGCGCGAAAACGAACCGCCCCGGCACTTACTGCTGCTTCCAGGATATTCGACGAGGTCCTCCTCTTTCGATTAACATAGTCCACCATCAAGAGACTGTCATTAACCACAACACCAGCGAGAGCAACAAATCCACACATCGACATGATACTCAGTTCCGTCCGCATGAAGACATGCCCGAGTACCGCACCTACGATCCCGAAAGGAATCACTGACATGATAATCAATGGCTGAAGGTAGGACTTCAGAGGAATCGCCATCAGAACATACATCACGATCAGAGCGAAAACAAACCCCAGACCAATCTCGCGGACGCTTTCGGCTTGGTCAGACTGCTCACCCTCAAACCGATAATTCACACTGGGGAACTTCAACTCCAACTGGGATAAGGCCTCTTCTTTGAAACGCCTTACAACCTCGTTCGCATTACCTCTCGTATAATCGACATCTGCCGTGATCCGAATTGCACGGTTTCGGTCAGCGCGGCGGATCGTATCGGGCCCTCTCCGCTCCTTCACTCTTACCACTTGAGTCAGAGGTATACTTCCGTGAGTGGTCCGCAGTTTCATCCTCTCGAAATTTTCTACCGACTCTCGCTCTGCTTCGGGGTAACGCACCATGACCTTGACCTCATTGTCGCCTCTCTGCAGTCGCAGAACCTCATCTCCATAAAACGCCTTTCGCACCTGGTTCGCAACTTCACCCAGTCGGAGACCTGCCGCTTTTCCCTCCGGCGTAAGCTCCTCAAAAACGAGCTCTCTCTTACCTGGGCGATCCGTATCAGCGATGTCGATGACTCCAGAATAACCCTCAAGTTTATTTCGCAGATAGTCCGCAGCAGCTCTGAGGTCCTTCTGGTTTGCCCCTGTCAAAAGGAGGTCTATAGCATTTCCTCCCCCAGCAGCCTGGGCGACAAAAGTCAGTTCAACCGCGCTGGGAATACTCCCAACCTGCTTCCGCCATTGCCGCACAATGTCATCAGAGGAAATATCTCTTTCTGCCGAAGGGGCAAGCTCCATGGTCACTTCTCCGAGGTGCACACCTGATCTCGCTCCCCCCGCTGAGAAATCTGTGATGAAGGGCTGGACTCCTGCGCTGGCTAGAATGTGCCGCACCACCGGACCACCGTCTTTCGTGACAAACTCACGGGACTCTGCAATTTTCAAGGCCTCCTTCTCGATCTTCTCTGTTGCAGCCTGAGCAGCACTAAATGCGACTCCCCTTGGTAATTCGTATCGCGCGATAACCAGGTCAGCCTCTACCTCTGGAAAAAACATGCTCCTGATCCACTTGCCCTTGACGAGACCAAACGTCACGCACAGCACTGCGAGAAAAATTGAAAGAACCACATAACGCCTTCTCAGACACAACTTCAGAAAAGGGCTGTATATCCCACTAACAAATCGCTCCAGCCCGAGTGCAATAGAGCGCTGGATTCTACCAAGGAGCCATGGTCGGCGATGAGGGTCGCTCCGACGAAGAAGCGCAAGATGAGCCGGGAGAACTAACTTTGACTGAACCAGAGAAAACATCAGGGTTGGAATGACGACCAACGGGATATTCGGCCAGATTTTGCCACTCACACCGCTCAATCCCAACATAGGAGTAAAGGCGACCATCGTAGTGAGGATACCAAAGATAACTACCATTCCAACCTCGTGAGTACCCCTCCATGCGGCCTCACGAGGGTCCTCTCCATTACGCATGCGCCGATAGACATTTTCGCCCACAATAATCGCATCATCCACCACAATCCCAAGCACGAGAATAAACGCAAACAGCGAGATCATATTGATCGAAATCTCCATCTGCGGCATGAGCCATATGCCTCCAGCAAACGAGACTGGAATGCCAAGAGCCACAAGAAGTGCGAGGCTCGGCCGCAGGAAAAGAGCCAGAACAAGAAATACCAGCAAGAGCCCCCACATCCCGTTTCGCTTCAACAGAGATAGTCGCCCTTCGAGAAAAACGCTTGTATCATTCCAGACCTCAAGATGGATTCCCTCTGGAATTTCAGCCCTGGCACTCGCAAGAAACTCCGTGATTGCCTCCCTGATCCGCAGGGTATCCTGCTGACCGGTTCGATAGACGTTTACCAGAATCGTCTTTCTATCATCAAAGGAGTTTGTCATCTCCAGATCCTCAAACCCGTCTTTGATGGCCGCAATCTGCTTGAGCTTGACTACTGACCCATCCTCTCTGGTGACCACCGCGACTTCTCCAAACTCCCATGTATTGTCGGGCTTACCCAGAGCCCGTATTACAACTTCTCCTGCAGCGGTCTGAACTGACCCCCCCGGAAGATCCTGTGAAGCTCTTCTGACCGCATTAGCAACATCACCAATAGTCAACGCATACTGGCGCAACTTTTCCTCTGATACTTCAATCGAAATTTCATAGGGCACGGCTCCTGCCAGCTCGACTTTCGTAATTCTACTTTCCTTCCTAATTTTTGACAAAAACCAAGGAACCGGATCCCGAATATCAAATTTCGGTATGGCGGGCCTGAAATCCAGCAGGCCTCTTCGCACCTGCTCCGCAATTGTTCGTAAGCTCCGCTCATCAACATCTCCAGCAACTGAGATGCTCAGGACTTGAGAACTCAGGAGCACCTCCTCAAGAACTGGTCGCTCTGCCTCCTCCGCAAAGTTGTCAATGGCATCAACCCGCGCCCTGATCTCATCCATAACCTCCCTCAATTCATACCCATTTTCTACCATCACAGTAACCACCCCCATATTTTCTGCGGCTAACGAGTTGATCTCACGAATTCCATCCGTATCCGCAATCGCCTCCTCCACCGGAATGACAACCCCTTCCTCGACATCCTCGGGACTGGCATTCGGGTAAGGTATCCCAATTGATATCGCGTCGACAGACACCTCCGGGAACATTTCTTTCCGGAGCTGGAACCACGTGTAGAAGCCTGCAAGAAGAACCGCAAGCATCAGCGAGTTGGCCGCTACGTGATTACGGCTAAACCACTTGATAACACCTTTCATTCCGCACTCTCCCCTCCCACGGCTGAATCACCTTCGCTGCTAATCGCCGCGGGTTCCTCATCGACACGAGTATTCTGAATCAGAGGACTAGGCGGCGTGGTAACCACTGTCGAACCCTCTGGAATCTCTCCTTCTTCATCGCCACCACGAACAATCACATGAGAGGCTTCGGTCCGTAGAATCGTCGCCGGGCGAATATCCAGACGGCCATTTTTGACGAGTAACACCTTATCCCCATCAACCACCCCTGATCGAGGGATTCTTACGGCATCGGGAATCGTTTTCCCCATAATGGAAGCTTGGACAAACATTCCAAGGGGGGGGACACGCTTGCCATTCTTACCAAACTCCGCCACCACATTTATGGAGCGAGTCGACCTCTCTACGATTTCTTCGGATCGGATAATCTCACCAGCCCACTTGGCCGTTTCACCCCCAATTTCTCCAGTGATTACCACACTACCCCTCGGCGTTCCTTTCTCTCTCTCCAGATAACCATAATCCTCTAGAGAAAGTGGAAGGCGAATTTCCACAGGGCCAAGCGACACCAGTTCAACAATTAGTGCCCCCGGACTCACTGTAGCACCAACATCAACATAAGCCCTCTCAATCCGGCAGTCATAAGGCACTCTAATCTCTGTTCTCTTTAGATCCTGAAGAGCAGTCTCAACCCCCGCCTCTGCAGCCTTGATTTTAGCTTCCGCACTCCTGATCTGCGGAACCCGTCTCACAAGCTCGGTAGGTTCCTGTCCCTTCCGGATCTTGTCCCAGTCGCGCATACCCTGAGTCCGCTTTACCTCTTCCATTGTAAGGGCCAGCTTGGCCTCAGCCAGAGTAGCCCGGGCGGCCGCGACTGCGGCTTCGTAATCTCCCTTCTCTATCTGCAGAATGAGTTCTCCCTCCTTTTCGCCAGTCGGACCTTCGAAGGTGTTACCAGCACGGAACCGGTCACTCACATAGGCCAGTTTGCCTCCTACTTCGGCCACCAGCTTAGTCCGGTGGCGCGGCCTGACCTCCCCCTGCGATTTCAACTGAATTTGGATGCCAGCAACTACTGCAGCCTCTGTGACCACTGTCACAATCTTCTCCTCTGGCTCCGCTGTAGATGCCTTTGGCCCATTCATGATAAGAAATCTCATCACACCAACACCACTTGCGAGTATAGCGATGCATAGCACTCCCCAGACACAACTTCGGAGCAACTGCGAATTGGACTTAACGATTTTGTTCATTGTTTTATCGTGCAGCACGGCGCTGAAAGTCTCCCCCAAGGGCGAGGTGGAGGTTAATCCGGTTTTCCAGCCTTAATCTCCGTAAAGTCACCAGCTGAAAAGCCGTTTGCACCTGCCGATCCTGTGCTGCAAGAAGAGTCAGGGCGTCGACAGCTCCATCCGCGAAATCAAGGATGGAAGCTTCAGCTGCCTGCCTCGCGGAGCGAGCCGAACTCCTAACCGCCAGCTCTCTTGCTGCATAAAACTGCTCTGCCACCAGCGCTTGTTCAACCTCGGCGAATGCTCTCAGAATAGTGCCTTGTAACTCCCGCAAAGCGATCGTTTCGTCATGACCCGCGATCTTCTCCTCCTCCCTCAGCCGCCCTCCGGCTACCAGAGGCTGAACCACCCTGCCCGCGACAGACCAAATTCCAAAACCACTATCAAGAACATCCTCCAGCGCGCCAGTGCTCGTTCCCGCGCGGCCTGTTAGCGAGAAACTCGGAAAGCGCGCAGCCCTGGCCGCACTTCTCCGACTTCCTGCAGCGACGTATCTCTGCTCAGCTGCAACGATATCCGGCCGACGCTCAAGAAGCTCAGAAGGCAATCCAGGCGGAGGGAGAGCTGGCGCCACAGGGAGCCCTGCAGGCTCAACCACCATGCCGTCCGGAAAACGACCAACAAGAAGCTCTATCTGCCTCCGGGCACGAGCTCTATCTGCCTGCCATCGGGCCAGCGATGCGCGAGCACTGGCCAGATCTGTTTCGGCGAGGCGCAACTGAGAAGCGAGCCCACCCTCCAATGCTGCCGCGAAACGTTCCTGAATCGAAGCCACCGTTTTCACCCGCACGTCGATCGCGGCCTCCGCGAGCACAATTTGTTCCCCCGCTTCTCCTAAGGCGAACCAAGCCTTTGCCAACTGCCCCGCAAGAGAGGCTCGTGCCGCCCTGTAATCCTGGACCTGTGCGAGACTCTCCACGACCGCAGCACGCTGCGAAGCCCGCACCCTTCCCCACAAGTCTGGCTCCCATGTAACATCCAGAGAGGCGCCGTAGGACTCAGCTGTGTTACTTCCAAGTTTGATTGGAAAACCCGGAAACCTTTGCTTCTGCTGAAGAGTATTAATTTGACCGGACAACTGGGGCTTTTTCCCTGCCCCTGCAAGTCTGGCTACAGCCTCAGCCCTGCGCACCCTCTCAGCTGTGGCCTTTAAATCAGGGTTTTGATTCATAGCCTCCTCCACAAGTCTAATGAGCTGAGGATCCTTGAATCTGGCGATCCACTCCTGATCTACACCAAGACTTGGGGCCTGATCAGTAGACCACGTGGAAGGGAGCCCATTGGCTAGCGGGCCTGTGGAACGACTCGCGGTCCACGGGGAGCACCCGCTTACCACGAGAACCCATCCAACCAAAACCCCCGTAGTTTTGCCAACGCGGACCCTCATAGCTCTCGACCCTCGAATTCGATTCCTGCCCTGCAGAAATCAATGATGTTACCCAAAAGAGTTTCAGTTGAAGGGTTTCCGGATCTTCCGTCCGACAACTGACGAAGAGTTTCGCCGTTGGTGAGTGTATGCGCCATCACTCCAAAGGAAAAATGCATCCTCCATAGGGCCGACTCCTCATCGAGTTGTGGAACTGCCCTTTGGAAAGCTGCCGCAAATCGACCTGCCATCACTGCAAAAAGTGAACGAGTTCCGATTGGAAGAGAATAGCCGCGCTCTCCTATCAATCGCCCCATAAATTTCTTGAACAGGTCCTCCGACATTTCGCCACTCGCTATGTGCTGCAGCACAGGAGACAAGAATGCCTTGAGAATTTCTTCGACCGGAATCGGTGCCCCAGAAAACTGCTTCTCCAGTTTATCCAATTGACTTAGACGCTCCTCATTGACCGGAACTAGATGCCTTGTAACAACCGCATCAATCAGCTTCTCCTTCGAGCCAAAATGGTAATTTACCGCTGCCACATTGACCCCCGCTGCCCCAGTAATCTCCCGGAGCGAAACAACCTCAAAGCCTCGCTCGGCAAATAGAGCCTCTGCAGAGACCAGAATTCTCGCGCGCGTGGTGTGTTTCTCCTCGGCAAGGACCCTCATCGATTCAATCATATGCTTAAAACGGGAGTTTTACCGGTCAACCTAAATTTATCCGGGAAGTTCTTGGAATATACAACACACTGATTGCGTGATTGTTAGAATCATCAATAAACGCGGACTTGCCGTCTCTCATTACTCCCCACAGGCTTTAAGAATCCCCTCCCCCTAGAACAATCGCCACCTCATTCCAACTTCGTCACGGTGACTGCTTGGCAGGGATGCGAGAACTTGAGAGCGAAAGTGTAGATCTCGTAGTCACGTCTCCGCCGTATAATCTTGGCCTCAATTATCGTAGCTATGCCGATGATACCCCTCGTGATGCGTTCCTCGAATGGTGCACTAGCTGGTCCGTTGAAGTTCTGAGGATCCTACGCCCAACAGGATCGTTTTTTCTCAACCTCGGCGGATCCCCCAGCAATCCTCTTTTGCCTCATCAACTCCTTCTTGCCTTAACCCATCCGGACCTCTTCAAGCTACAGAACACCTTCCATTGGATCAAATCAATCTCGCTTGAAACCCGTGACAAGAAAACCATCAGCGCAGGTCACTTTAAACCAATTAACTCAAAAAGGTATGTCAATGACTGCCATGAATTCGTATTCCACCTGACCAAAAGCGGCTCGACCCCTATCGACCGTCGCTCAGCCGGAGTTCCCTATGCCGACAAATCGAATATCAAGCGCTGGAAGCACACCGGAGGATCCGACAGAAGATGTCGGGGAAACACATGGTTTATTCCATACGACACAATTCGCTCACGGAAAGATCAACGCCCACACCCTGCATCCTACCCGCCCGCACTCGTCGAGCAATGCATCCGACTACACGGAAAAGGCACGAGCACGGTCCTTCTGGACCCGTTTCTCGGCATTGGATCCTCAGCGGTCGCAGCAAAAACCATGGAGATCCGGACCTGTATCGGTTTTGAGGTAGATGAAGAATACCTCAAGATCGCCAAGGAACGAATCGAAACCGCCAAAGCCAAGGAGTCTACCGACAACACTGTGGATAGCCCACCACTTGCCGACCCCGAACTCCCTCTTTAACTATCGAAGTAACTTCCATGAACCAGAAAATTACAGAGGAATTCGTCAAGGTTGAGTCAATTTTCGTACGACATCGAAATACTCTTATGATCAAGGGGTGCTTCACCTCGATTTACACCGACTATTACCTTCACCTGATGCAGCACGCCTTACGATATACTGAGGAACTGGATAGTAAGTTGAAGGATGCCATGGCGATGCTCATCCTTCATCTCGTAGCTCGTCCTTGGGCTGAAACGATAGCCTGGACCGCGAGCATACGCGCCCCTCGGGTGAATCTTTTTGTCACAGGGTCATCGATTAACGAGCAAATCACCGGAAGGTGCTTCACCGAAGATGTAAAAGAACCCCCTCATAATATTTTCTACTCACAAACAACCGTAGCAAACAAGGAGCCCCGCATGAGCTCTCTCGAAGTGGAGACCAGTGATCCCCTTGAGTGGGTCGAAAAGCTCTATGAACGCTCGGAGCAAAGGCCGGGGAGAATTTTTCGATTACCTGACGAGAACTATATACTCCTGGCAGCACAACCAGATTTCGACGAAGACTGGTTTCATTCCCTTGACGCTCAGGATGCAGCAAATATCGAGCAGGCAGAGGAGACGAAGACTCTTGAGACAAGAAGGTTCCGCTGGAACTGCGGATGTAATCTTGATCGAATCCTACCGATTCTTGGAGGTTGGCGAGAAAAACCAGACGACCTATTCAAGGGTGAAACCGCGATCTCCATTCAATGCCCGCGATGCGGAGCAAAATTTTCGGTTACGCGGGACATGATTTGACTTCCGACTCTACTGACCTTTCGATCAGCGAATGTCTATGTTTGACGTCATGCCCGCACGAAGGGGTAGCGGCTCTCTGAAGTGGGACCAGCGGCCAGAACTTCGTCCCTTTTGGGTGGCCGACATGGATTTTCATTCGCCTCCAGAAGTCATTGAGGCACTTAAGAAACGCGTCGAACATGGAGTTTTTGGTTATGCGGTGCCCCATGATGGACTTATTGAGTCGATTCTCGATTACCTGCGAAAGCGACATGAAGTATCAAGCTCACCTGACGAAATAGTACACCTTGGAGGCCTCGTGCCTGCATTATCCTTAGCGTGTAGGGCATTTGCAGGAGAAGACGAATCCGTCCTCACTTGTACCCCCATCTACCCTCCATTTCTACACGTTCACCGAGACGCAAACCTCAGCTTGACTACTGTTCCATACATCATGTCTGAGGGGACATGGACATTCGACTGGGCAGGTCTTGAACAAGCTGTAACCCCAAGCACTAAGATCTTTCTCCTCAGTAACCCTCAGAATCCCCTCGCCCGAGTCTTCTTAGAAGAAGAAATACGCCAACTGGCAGCATTTTGTGAGCGTCACAACCTGATCCTTGTTTCAGACGAAATCCATTGTGATCTCATCCTCGACGAGGCCCGGACGCCCCACTTTACCGCTTTGCGCCTGCCTGAATCCTATACGGATAGAACCATAACCCTTCTGTCGCCAAGTAAAACCTTCAACATCGCAGGAATGGGCTACGCCTACGCGGTCATCCCAGACCAAAAACTCAGGAAGCGGTTTCTTGCAGCACAGGGCCACACGCTTGCTGAAATTAACTGCCTTGGTTACTACTCGGCAGAGGCTGCCTACCGCTATGGGGAACCGTGGCGACTGGAGCTCCTTTCTTACCTTCGTAGCAATCGCGATCTTGTCACCGAATTTTGTCGCGAAGAAATAGGATCAATCACTATCCCAGATATTGAGGCCACCTACCTGGCGTGGTTGAACTTTCAACAAACTACCATTTCTCATCCGGCTTCTTTCCTCGAAAAAGAAGCCCAGATCTTTCTCTCGGACGGCCGTTATTTCGGCGCAGAGGGACATGTCAGACTCAACTTCGGATGCAGTCGATCCCACTTGGAAGAGGCGATCTCAGGAATCAGGCAAGCAATAGAGAAAGGGGCCTAGGGCCTCACTCATCCCCATTATTTTTAAAGCACTTTGACATTCGTAAATGCTTGATCCCCGCCTCAACAAATGGGGACCCCGCAACCTCAAACCCCTTTCCCTCGTAAAACCCTACCGCATTGACCTGAGCGTGCAAAAACACCTCTGGCAACTGCGACGCTCTAGCGACGGCAAGCAACCGCGTGAGTAACTTACCCCCCACTCCTCTGCCGCGAAACTTCTTCAGCACGGATAGTCTGCCGATTTTTCCACAAGGAGCGAGTCGCCCAGTCCCAATCACCTTGCCATCTCCGGCTCGGACAACGACGTGCTGACACCGCTCGTCAAGTCCATCCCAATTGATATTATTTGGGACTCCCTGCTCTTCGCCAAAAACCCGGTCCCGAACTGACCGAATTTCGTCCTCTTCTTCAGCGAAATCTACGAGACTTACTTTCACTCACTCCACCCTTGCCGGGGACGCTCTACTCGTCAATCGATGACTCGTGGTTTCCGCCCCACGTCGCCTCATAGAGCAAACTTGCCAGCACTCCCTTCTTGCCCCGTGCGGGCGCCTGACTCATTCTTGGGGCGTGAGATTAATTCTCCTCCTCGCTTGTATTCTACCTGGGACCGCCTTTGTTGCGAGGGCTGATGACCATGTGGTCCTGTGTGGAGGGCCAGCGCTCCGTCAATGGGAGGACCTGAGAAGGGAACATGAGCAACACGACCGCTGGTGGGCCAATTTCATCAGGGCCTCAACCCTGCGCATGTCCCAGATTCGTCTCGAACATGGAGAAGGTGCCACCCTGGTTTGGATTGTCTACCGCCGCGGCTACCTGAACCGCGGTAATGCCGACAATAAACCCTACTTGGATTGGATTGAGGCCCTCGCTAAAAAAAGGAACTGTGAGTTAATCTGGATTGAGAATGGAGAGCAGGCAATCAAAGCCATTAACGCGCGCTCACCGCGATCCATTCGGACATTTGATTTCTTTGGACACTCTAATCGCCATGCTTTCCTCTTGGATTACGGAAGTGATATAATGGCAATTTCAAAGGCGTGGATTCACGAGAAGGATCTCGCCAAAATAAAAAGAAACGTATTTCACCGCGAGGCACGATGCCAGAGCTACGGGTGTCACACCGGGGAAAGCATGAGCCGCTCATGGCGGCTTCAGATTGGAAACACCCTGATCGGGGCAATCGGAAAAACCGACTATAGCGGGATTGGCCAAGGCATAATGCCCACAGTGTCTGGGTCATGGATTCGTTGAACGACTATTGAGATTCACATGCTCTACTCTGAATTAGAAAAACTCTATAATCTGCCTTTTTTCGAACTCCTCCAGAAAGCAAGGAGGATTCACGAAGAGCACTGGACCGATTCAAGTGTACAGCTGTGCACGCTTCTCTCGATTAAAACAGGCGGTTGTTCTGAGGACTGCTCATACTGTGCTCAATCAGCCCGATACAGCTCCGGCGTAGCTGCAGAGCGGCTCATGGAGAAGAACGATGTCCTCGATCGAGCCCGTGCTGCTAAATCTCACGGCTCCACTCGATTTTGCATGGGCGCGGCGTGGCGCGGAGTCCGCTCTGGCACGAAACGCTTTGAGTCCGTGCTGGAAATTGTTCGTGAAGTAGCTGCGCTCAATATGGAGGTATGCGTTACTCTCGGAGAATTGGGAGCAGAAGAGGCCTCAGCCCTGAAAGAAGCAGGAGTAACAGCCTACAACCATAATATTGATACCTCCCCAGAACATTATCCCAACGTTGTAAGCACACATACATTTCAGGACCGCCTTAAGACGATTCGAAATGTACAAGATGCTGGGATGTCAGTCTGCTGTGGAGGCATTTTGGGTCTGGGAGAGACCGTAAAGGATCGGCTCAAAATGCTAGAAGTCATATCTGAATTCAATCCACCACCTGAGAGCATACCCATCAATTCTCTCATGCCAATGCCCGGCACTCCGCTTTCAGACAACAAGTCCGTAGATGCTTTCGACGTTGCTCGCCTCATAGCATTAGCACGCATCTCGGTCCCAGTGGCGCGAGTCAGATTGTCCGCAGGGCGCACTCGCCTTTCCGATGAAGCGCAAGCGTTATGCTTCTTCGCTGGCGCCAATTCTATATTCTATGGAGACAAACTTCTCACCGCTGCTAACCCCGCCGTGGAGAATGATCTAGCACTTCTCGGAAAGTTGGGATTGGAAGCAAAGGCCTCTGATCGTACCAGCCCTCCCCCATGCTCCAGCCCGGAGCGGCCTCTTTCTCCTTCGGCCGAATAATACGGCATGCGTTCATGGAGCCACACGTTCTTAGAGTCTATATTGAGGACCAGCTCCTAGAGGTCCGACAGCGCGGCGAATTGGTCAACTCTTATCCCGTGTCTACCTCGATGTTCGGAACTGGTAACGACGAGGGTAGCAACAAAACCCCACTAGGAACCTTCGAGATTTCTGAAAAATATGGGGAAGGCCATCCATGGAATACTATTTTTAAGGGCCGTAAACCTGCAGGCAATTGGACTGATGAGGGGTCTTTACAGGAGGACGATCTGATTCTTGGCCGCATTCTACGACTCAGCGGCCTGGAGCCCGATAATAAGAACACCTTCCAACGCTTCATCTACATCCACGGGACCAACCACGAGAATACGATCGGAAGCGCGACCTCTCACGGATGTATCCGCATGAGGCGAGGGGATGTTGCTGCTCTCTACGAAATCATTCCGATCGGCACTCGAGTATACATAAGCGCTACACGCCCATCGTCCTCACCCGGGAACGCGCAGACGGTATCCCATTAAGCTCCTAACTCCCTATCGGGAGAAGAGGTTGTCACCGGATAAAAAAACGCCCTCCCTGAGAAGGGAGAGCGTTTGAAAATTATCGATTCTCGACCAGACGACCTAGGAATCAGAACCGGTAGTCTCAGCCACTTCCTCGAGCTCCTCGTCTTCCTCTGCACCAGCTTCAACAGCGAGATCAACCCACTCTATAAGAGCCATGGGAGCAGCGTCCGAAAATCGAGGTCCTAACTTGGTAATCCGACAGTAGCCCCCTTGACGATCCGCACTCGCAGGAGCTACATCCTCGAACAGAGTCTTCACTATCTCTTTATGACGCAGGAAGGCTATCGCCTGCCTCCGCGCATGCACGTCTCCCCGCTTACCGAGGGTTACAAGCTTTTCGGCTACAGGGCGTAGAGCTTTCGCCTTCGCAAGAGTAGTTCTAATTTTTCGCTCTCGGATCAAAGCGCACGCCAACCCCGAGAGGAGAGCCTTTCTCTGGCTCGCATTACGCTGGAGCTTTCCGGTTTTTTTACGATGCCTCATGGCTTCTTTAGTCTGGTGGTTATTCGTCGATGTTCTGCGCGATGAGGTCTGCCAATCCGACAGGAGCCTCATCTTCGACACCCAGGCGCGGCGCTGCAACCGATGGCATTGGCCCGCTGAGGAGCGATGGATCGAATGTCATCCCAAGGCTGAGCCCCAGCTCTGACAGCTTGTCCTTGATCTCATTGAGAGACTTCTTGCCGAAGTTGCGGTACTTAAGCATTTCTGCTTCCGTTTTCATTGCGAGCTGTCCGACTGAAGTAATGTTGGCATTGTTCAGGCAGTTCGCAGCCCTCACCGAGAGTTCGATCTCGTTGACGCTCATATTCAGAAGCTTCTTGAGCGCAGCGTTCTCTTCACTCTGCTCGGCCGGAGCCTCCTCGAACTCGACAGCGTCATCATCGTAGTTCACAAACACATCGAGATGGTGTCGCAAGATAGCCGAAGCATGCAGCAGTGCCTCATGAGGCTCAATGCGCCCATCAGTCCACACGTCGAAGATGATTTTATCAAAGTCTGTCATCTGTCCAACACGAGTGTCTTCCACCGCGTATTTGACCCGGGTGACTGGAGAGAAAATCGAATCAATCGCGATTACCCCTATTGGCATTTCCTCCCTCTTGTTTTCGTCACCCGTTCGAAAACCCCTTCCGACCTGCACTTCAAACTCGCAATCAAATTTCACTGAGCGGTCCAGAGTGCAAATCACCTGATCCTTGTTGATAACTTCGTAGATATTATCATCATCAATATCTCCCGCTGTCACCACTCCCGCTTTCTCAACCTTGATTGAAAGAACACGGGGCTCCTTATCATGGTGACGAAACTTCACCTTCTTGAGATTCAGCACGATATCCGTGACGTCTTCAACAACTCCGGGCAGGGTAGAGAATTCATGCTGGACTCCTGCAATCCTTACCGAGGTAATTGCAGCCCCCTCCAAGGAGGAAAGAAGCACTCGCCGTATCGAGTTCCCCACCGTGTGTCCAAAGCCGCGCTCAAATGGCTCGGCCACAAACTGTGCGTAAGAATCAGTGGCGGTATCTTCGTTCTTGATTAGACGGTTTGGAACTTCAAACCGATCGAGCCTGATCGGCTCGTTTTCAACTTCGTTTTCAGCAAGAGGTGCTTCGGACATTATTTTATGGGGCTGCCGGGTTTCCCTCTGGCGAGATGGCCACCAAACCTTTTGGCTGCCCAGAGGACCTACGGCGATTCTAGAGTCTCGCGAGCCGGGACTAAAGGTGATCTCCCCTGCCAATGCAACCCTAAATTGCAACCCTTACCCACTCGAAAAACTCTTCGCGTCCACCTAACAAATCCAATTACTTTTGTATTGGATTGTCTCTTACTTAAAGGCATATCGTCCCGCCCGCCAGCAACATGAAATCGAAACGCAACCTCACCCGCTTCACTTATGAGACTACTGCTTTTCAAGGTTGGCGTCTCTGCCTGAGCCGAGCAGGCACTACATTCACAAAATATTTCAGCGACAAAAAATACGGCAGCTCCAAAAAGTCGCTCGCAGCAGCCGAAACCAGTCTCGCGGAGCTGATTCAGCTTGTCGACAATTCCCGTCGGGTAGACAACAAATTGAGTCAGGCTACGACGCGCAAGGCTCGGAAGCTTCTAGCAAAGTCCTGAATCTCCAAAGGAGATCCAGAGACAATAATTTCGCGCCTCGATCAACACCGATGGCTTCTGAGCATCGGCCAGCCACAGCCTACTCCGCAGCGCTCCCGGCTTTCTCCTTGCCAATAAGGTTGTCTACTATTGCTCGAAGTTCCTTGGCGGGAATCGCATAAGTCTCACATCGGTTGGCGCGCGCGATATTCATCCCGACGCAATGCCCTTCCAGATTGAGAAGGGGCCCACCAACACTTCGGACAGAAAGCGGCAAGTCCGTTTGCAGCACCCTCGGAAAATCACTCCTCCTTTTGGAGACCCGCCCACTCATTGCATCATTTCTGGTCTTCCTCTCCTCGAAGACGCTCTCTCGCCTCTTCAATTCTACTTCCAAATCTAAACCTTCTCCGTCTCGTCTCAACCTTACCTGAATTCTGTCGCCCGGCTCCTTGCTGCCGAGCAACTCCTGTAAATCCTCCATACTCCTTACAGGACGACCCTCCATCTCCAGAATGACATCACCACTTTCCAGACCCGCCTCACTGGCACCGGAATCCTTTTGCACCTCCTTGACCGGAAGCCCTTCCTCCTCTCCGCTGGTGTCGAGCGTTACCCCGAGAACTACCGGAGCTCTTCCCTCTCCCACCTTCCGAGCATTCGCACTAATGATCCCTACGCGGAGTCTCCGGTCCCGTCGAGTTGTCGATCCGTTACTAATTACCCATGTCCCATGAGCCGGCTCAGGCTCCGCCCATTTAATTACGGGCAGGCCCTGCCCCTCTACCTTGAGCAGGGCCACATCCCATTCCACCGTAGAGGAAACTACCCTCACCTTCTTGAAGTGCTCTCGGTTGACTCTGACACTGAGCTCCTCCACGCCTTCAATCTCGCTGGCTTTTGTGACCAAATACCCATCGGAACTCACGATGACTCCATAGGCAATGGACTTCCATCCATCGTAGACCACCGCGCTACTCTCTTGCAGCACTTCTCGAACTGGATCGAACGCCTTCCATGTCTCTTTCCCGTTGAGACGAAATTCTCCCTCGAGCTGCCCGACCTGCTGCTGCGCGGAAGCCGCAGAGACAACTAGTGACAGGAGAATCGGGATACCCCTACTTCTCACCCAACTCAACTTCCACTTCCTGCTCTTTATCATCTCTAAGGATTTTAAGTTTAACTTTTTGCCCGGGCTTAAAGCCTTTCAGCGATGCTGAGAACTGCTCTGCGCCGTCCAGTTCATTTCCGTTCAACATCAGAATGACATCGCCCTCCTGCAAGCCTGCATCAGCAGCAGGAGTCTTGTCGCCTACCTCTTTAATTACGACACCACCTTCTTCCCGGTCTTCAGTAGAGACTCCCAGAAAAGCCACTGCTTCTTGAGCGAATGGTCCCTTTCCTACGAACTCCTTGGCCAACATCGCATCCCAGTTCTTAAGAAATTCGCGCAAGGGCACATGCATATTCTGCTCCAAGCTCGCCCCTACCCTGCTATGAATTCCGATCAGTTGACCCTTCATATTAAAAAGCGGACCTCCCGAATCACCACCGATCAAATTGCAGTCAGAGTTAATGGTTTGCTCCGCCATTCTTACAAGTCGCCCAATCCGGACCCCTACCCCTCTCTCCTTCTCAAAGCCCCCAGAGTGACCCAAGGCGTAGACCCAATCACCAAGTGAAGCTGAATCCCCTCGATCGAGTTCTACATAGGGAAAAACCCCTTCCTCCATAATTTGAACCATGGCCGCATCCGTTGAGGCTACCAGACCAAGAGAGACCGCCTTATATTTCGTTCCGTCTTCCATGATCACCGTCATTTCCTTCCCGACACCCGCGCTCACATGGGCAGCTGTAAGAACCAACCCTTTACCAGACACAATTACACCACTACCCGATCCACCTCCCAGATCAATAGACACCGTCGCAGCCCGTGCCTGAGGAAGAGTTTCTTGCAGTGCCTTTTGAATGTTGCGGAGATCACGGAGATCCTCTGGCACTTCTTTCTCGTTGAAATACTGCCGATCCTCTCCGACCTCCTCAGCGGCAGAGATCAGGCAGCAGCCCACCGACCATACCGAGAAACAAAACAACCAAAGACCTGTGAGACGATGCTTTTTCATACCGCTCCGACAATCTAGGCATCACCGTTTAGCACTTCAACGACCAAGCCGAAAAAAGACAACCCAACGGCGTAAAACTGGCCCAGGAAACCCCCTAACCTGTAGCCAACGCCTGTTGGGCTGTCCAACCCCCACAAGGAGGATCCTAAGTTGATTTACAATCGCTCCCGCATTGGCAAGCACAATTCCAATCGGTCTGATTCACTGAAGGTCAGGTGTTTCTGACCATCTCGATTATCACCTCGCGCCCTAATCGATCAGGATGACTACGATCAGGTGACCGCTCTCTTGTGATCGTGAAGCTCTCTCCGAACAAACCGTGCAGCTCGTCCAGACTTACGCCAAACGGAGGTCCAGACGCACCATCCTCTCGTGAGGGAGGGTCCGTAAAAAAGACACCCAGCAAAAAGCCTCCAGGAGCAAGCCAGTCCTTAGCTGACTTCACATAGTCACTCCGCTGCTCGGGCTGGATCGCACAAAAGCAAGTATGTTCGAAAATCATATCGACAGAGTGCTCTGGCACTATCGTGGCATCTAAAAAATCACCTTCCAGCCATCTAACAGCATCACCATAACGCTCCTCGGCGGACTTCAGCGCAGTAGGCGCCAGGTCCAAGCCCGTGACCTGTAGACCAACTCTCCTTAACGCCTCTGCATCATGTCCATAGCCACAACCTGGAACCAAGGCGGTTTGACCCTTCAGAAAATCCGTCCCTTCCTTCTTCAGAAGCGAAGTTAAAGGAGGAGCGGCCCCTCCAAGATCCCAAGGGGTATCCTTCTCCCTGTATGACTGTTCCCAGTTCACCGCCATTCGCTTTTAAACATCCGCATCACGAATCAGACCAACGCTCTAATTCGGCTTCCTGATGCCGCTGTCTCGAAGGAGGCAGGTGCGGATCCACAAATGTCACCACTGCACCAGCTCCTGCAGCATGAGGAGCTCCAAAGACGCGCTCATCATCAACTTCAGGAAAATGGTATTTTCTTTGTCTTAAGCTCCAGCGCCATGCAAACACCCCGACAACCAATCCACCCAAGCCAACCAAAAGGATAAGACCGGCGCGCGCAGCGCCCCATAAGTTATCTGCCTCCAGGCTACCTTCAGGAACCTCAAAATCTTCAACAGGCTGAACCCCTGCTGTCTTTTCCTGAAGACCTGCAATTTCCAGTTCCCTCTCGATCCAATAGAGTCGCGTTGATAGCTCACCCAGAAAACTGTCCAACTGAAGAGCTTCATCAGTTTTCTCAAATGCCTCAACTATCGCAGCTCGAAGCGCTCTCTCCTGCTCATCCTGAGGAATAACGGCACGTATTTCGGAGCTCATCATAAGTTGGGCTCGATTAGGGGCCCCTAGATGGAAATAGACGGAGACTACCGGACCAGAGTCCTTGAAGAGTCCCCCGTATAACTGATGAACCTTTTCGATATTGTATTCCTCAGGGATCTCTTGCCGCTCATCAAAAAGGTATAGAACGATATTTATCTCAGATTCTTTGGAGTGGTAACTCAGGAAACTTGCACAGTCGCGAAATTCCTGCTGAGAGAGTAGATCCTGAGGATCTTTAAGGAAGACGACCTCTCCCAGGGGGTCCTCAGGCGCCGAATGAAAATAGCCTGCCATCTGCTCGGAGGACAACACCAGCTCGTTCGGATCCAGCCGCTCAGGCTGCGGCTCCACATCCTCCGGCAGATCCACAACCGAGGGCTCAATAGTAGCCTCTGGATCAACGGTTGCCTGCCCAAAGAAATTCTCTCCTGCCACGATCTCTCCCTTTTTTACTCCTTCATAATCGCTGGGACTCCACACAGGAAGCTCCGGCAATCCTGAGCTCAGCTTCTCTCTGGACGCCCCGGGTTGACCACTATCGGGATTCGTACCGTCGAAAGGCCCCGCACTTTGGGCTCCAAGAGGAGACTGAACAACAAGCGGAAAAAGAAAAAGACAGAACCCGAGCCTCATGCCTCACTTTTCTTCCGCCCTCCTTTGTGGTGCTCCCTTAGTCCACGCAGCCCCCCGTCAGAACTCCCCGTATTCTCGCGGTGCGCTCTTAGTTCATTGGCTTCCCTCTCAGCCCGGCGCGACTGCTTTGCCAACACTTTCGTAACCCTACTCAAGACCGACTCACTGGCCCTTAACCACTGCCCCTCGAGAAAGTATGGGTGCGCACCTGAAAGCGCCCCAAAAGTTGCGTCCTCTGAAAGAAAGGGTCCCAGCGCATAACCAGAAGTGATTCCCGCAGACTTTCCTCCGACATCAACACTAAGGAGTATCCCTCCCTCATTCGGCCGGGAGACATCAACGTCCTCAAAAGCGCCACGATTCAGCAACCAGAAGCCAAACTGCCGAAGACTGGGAGTTTCCCTGAAACTACCAAAATAGATCCCAAAAAAGAGCTGAGGAAAATTCTGCTGGAATTGATCAAGGCGCCCTCGGAGAGCAATCCGTTCTTTCCGGCGTAAGACTCCTGCAGCATCTGTCAAGGTTCGCAACCTTACATCATCCTGCCCGAAGACCCGGTCTACATCCCTGATACTGAAAGCACAATGAGGGCACTCCCGGGCCATGCTATGAACTCTCTGAACACATCGGGGACACTTCATCACCTTAAATTCTCCCTGGCAGTCTATGGCAGATAGTCACCATTCTGTTCCCAATCCATGACGCCCCGCAAGCTCCAATAACTCCGGACGCATTGGCCACTCGTCGGGACGTTCACTCTTCTCGTGCCTGCGACTGGCGCCTTTTAACTTCATACACCCCGTATTGTCACCGGCTGCCATGATTTCCGCCACCTCAGCGGCAGTAAACTCAATATCAGGCATCCTCCCAAACTCCTCAATCTTCGATTCTATGCTCCGGGCCGACTCTCCGGCCTCCTGAATAAATGTTGGCACAACGCTCTTAACCGGAGCCTGAGAGAGATTCCACAGACAGGCGAAGTGAAGAAGATCCATTTCATGCCGGTCAATCACTCCCGCCATCTTTTCAATTCGGTCGTGCCCTGCCTCAACCCATCCTTTCGGCCGATATGCACGGTGATCCCCGGGCTTGAACTCGTGCCCCCTCTTCATATCACCATGGAAAAGCCCGCCGTAGTCAACTACCCTGGTCAAAATCTCCACACCGTGCTTCTGGGCGGCAGGAAGAACGAAATGCCCGGGCCAAGGCTCCAACGGATTGAGAATGATCATCGCCCAATCGATCACCTCGCCGAAGCGCTCAAAGCAATGAATCAGATCAAGAGTAAACCCATTAGCCGGCCCCGGAGCAATTCCCAGCCTCGTGGCCATCCCCTCTTCCTTCAGCTCCACCATTCCCTTCCAAACATCCTCGCTGGTGTATCCCGTCTCATCTGGGTTGTGGAGCATCAACAGGTCAAAGTAATCAGTTCCACAGTTGGAGAGGGACTTACTGCAAGCCATTCGTAAAAAATCTACATACTGATCGGGTCCCCGAAGCTCAGGGTCAGTGAATCGCGGGAAGCCTCCTGATCCGGCGCGAACGCCTTTATAGAAGTCGTGACCAATGGTGCCAACAAGGCAGTAGGATTCACGCGGATAGTCTGCGAGGGCCTTACCGAGGACGATATCGGCCTCTCCCTGCCCATAAACATCGGCCGTGACAAAAGTTCGAACGCCACGGGCATATGCGAGCTGGATACATTGAATGTAACGATCTTCTTCAAGGGCTTCCCCAAAATGCATGTAGCGCCCTCCGCTCCATGTCCCATAAGCAGTTTTCGTCAGGTTCATCTATACGCGCACCACCTAAAGACAGCAGGCCGAGCCGTCAACGCTAAGCGCTTACAATGCTCAGTCAGGATTGAGCCAATGTTCTCTGGAATCTCTCTACCATTCGGCCTTTCAGTGAATTAGATGCCAAGACGCAACAGATCACCCCTATTCACAATTTATTAACAATCTCAACGCGATCACGCCTTGCCCCCGCTTGACATGTCCTGCGCTCTTCCCATCGTGCCCAAGTGATCACGTCGTGGGATGAACGAACCTTGGCAAACGGCCGATGGTTCCACTCAAACTTGGGGCCTTTGTCGATTACCCTGCTGAGGCGCTACGACGAGTGGCGCGTGAGCACATCGTGCGCGAAAGAGCACGGCATCCACGGTGACGAGGGCAAGTCTGAGGACCTCCCCGACACTCTAGAATGGCAACGCTGGGATTGCCACGATGATGATTCGCGTATCTGCCTCACGCCGGCGCTCCCCAACCTTCCGGTAATAGCCAAGCCAAACACCTCCCTTTCTATTGCGCCTGGGGGCAATGCTCTATTCTATATCGGAATCCCCATGGATCTGGAGATCCACGGAGAATGCGGGGGAAACCTCCGCAAGCTCATCAGCATTCCCTCCGAAACACTTAGCAAGACTTGGCATGGGGACCGCTCGGCGGGCGAGGTATGCTACTCTCTAAAAACACGCGCGCGCCGCAATTTTGATCCCAGCGAATGGCTCGATCATGACATCATCATCAGTGTAGATCTGCACAATGAGAGTCAGGATACTTTTGAATTCGAACGGCTGTTTCTCGACTTAGGTCACTTCTCTATTTTCAGTCATGAAAAGCGTCTCTGGACAAATGCTTGTCGCATTCGCATCACCGAAAACGATGAGGAAGGAAACGATATCACCTATGATTCGACTCCGATTAGTCCGGCGGATAGTGGAAAAGAAGTCTCCCCGGCCCGTGAAGGAAAAACTAGCCGCTCTACCCTCCGCCGCGCTTTTGCCTCCGTTATTGACGTCATTCACTAAAACCTTCCCGTGACCTCTCTCTACCTAGCTGCACTGCCCCAGTGGCTTCAGGACTTTCTTGCGACCGAGCTTCCGTGGAAGATTCTTGGCGCTGTTGTTATCCTGATCGGCGGAATTATTGCGGTAGCCATTCTTTCTCGGGCATCACTCGCCATTTTTGGAGAGAGGTTAGGAGCTCAGGGCACAATGGTCGTCAAAAAGCTCATCCGCTATATCGGATATGCTTTTGCCTTCATTCTAGCCCTCAACCATATGGGTCTGAATTTAGGGGCAGTCCTGGGAGCCGCGGGCGTTGCGGGAATCGCGGTTGGCTTTGCCGCACAGACTTCCCTTTCGAATATCATCAGTGGATTTTTCATGATCGGGGAGAGGCCATTTGAACTTGGCGATATTATCGAGGTGGATGGAATTGCCGGGAAAGTCGACACCATAGGACTTCTCGCTCTCACCCTTCGCACCTTCGACAACCGCTCAGTACGCATTCCCAACGAGACCCTCGTTAAGACCAAGCTTATCAACGTTACTCGACACCCTATACGTAGATTCAACCTCGATATCGGCGTCGCCTATGACGAAAACATCGGGCACGTCCTCAAGGTGATGCATGAGGTTGCGGAAACAAATCTTCAATGCCTGAACGAACCCGACCCACTTATTATTTTTACTGGATTTGGAGATTCCTCTCTCAACTTCCTTCTGGGAGCCTGGTGTGTTCAGGAAGACTATGGGACTCTCCGCAATACCCTTCCGAGGGAGCTCAAGGAGCGATTCGATAAGGAAAACATCGAAATTCCCTTCCCTCACATGACACTCGCTGCAGGGAAAGCTCTCGGCCCAATTCCCGTCGACGTCATTAGCGAGCCTGCTGACCGACCGGGCTAGCCTTCTCTTACATTAACGACCTTCGCACTCCCTGAGTGGCCCCTTTCTACCTGCAGCCTCGTACTACTCCCATTCAATACTTGCAGGCGGCTTCGTAGAAACATCGTAGAGAACCCGGTTAACACCGGGAACATTGTTGAGGATCTGATTACTCGAGTCCCTGAGGATCTGGTAGGGCAATTCAACCCAGTCCGCCGTCATTGCGTCCTCGCTCACTACTGCACGCAGGCTCACCGCAAACTCATAACTCCGCTCGTCTCCTTTCACTCCTACCGTCTTCACCGGAACAAGTGCGGCATAGGCCTGCCAAACCTTCTCATACCAGTCATTCTGCCTGAGCAGGGAAATAAAGATCGCATCGCACTCCTGAATGATCCGGAGGCGATCCTCTGTAACCTCCCCGGGACAGCGCACAGCAAGACCCGGACCAGGAAAAGGATGCCGGTTTACTATGTCAGGCTGGATACCCAGAGACAATCCTAGCTCTCTCACCTCATCCTTAAATAGCTCCGCCAGAGGCTCGAGAACCTTTCCCTGCTTCTGCAGCTCAAGAATCTTCTCTACACGATTATGATGAGTCTTGATTTTAGAGGCTTTGGTTTTGGCATTTGACGCACTCTCAATCACATCGGGGTAGAGTGTGCCCTGTGCCAGCATATCGGCATCTCCCACCGAGTCCCAGAAGACTTTGATAAAGAGATTTCCTATAATCTCCCGTTTTGCCTCGGGATCGGTAACACCTGCTAATTGACTAAGAAAGATATCGGAGGCCTCAACTGTTTCAATATCTACACCCATCCGCTCAAAGTTCTTCCGAACCTCCTCTCCCTCGTCTTTCCGCAGCAAGCCATGATCAACAAAGATTGCCCTCATACGAATACCCGCTTCTTTCAACAGGACAGCAAGCACAGTACTATCTACGCCTCCACTAACTCCACAGACCACTTGCTTATCCCCAACTTGCTCCTTGATCTTTTCAAGGAGCGTTCTTTTGAAATCCTCGATTCTAAACTCCTGTAGATCCTGAGCCATTTCGAGAAAGTTACGCAGAACCTTGAGCCCCTCGTGACTGTGGGTGACCTCCGGATGAAATTGTATTCCAAAACAGCAGGAGTCCCATTGCAGGGCGACAGGAGTTCCATGCTCATTGCGTGCTATCACACGGCAACCCTCGACCAGATCACTCACCGTATCTGAGTGACTCATCCAGACCTGAGAAGTCTCTGATACCTCTTTGAAAAGACCTTCGCCTTCCTCTGGAATCAGATCCGCTGGTCCATATTCACGGCGGTCACTGGCCTCCACCTGACCTCCAAACTTGATGTTGAGCAGTTGCATTCCGTAACAGATTCCAAGAACCGGGACTGCATACTTCTGCAACCGATCAAAATCCACGTCAGGAGCGTCCTCCTCCCGCGTACTGCTTGGACCACCTGACAGAATAATCGCACCGGGATGCCCCAGATCTTCAAAGTCTTCGACCGCGTGCAGCTTCGCGAAAAAACCCAGCTCTCTTACCCTCCTGACAATGAGCTGGGTGTACTGAGACCCAAAATCAACGACTGCTACATGCCTTTGTTCTTCCATGATCTTACGACGATTAGATACGCGTTTTAGAATCAGCTAATCGGTTGATAATTGGTAGGCTCCTGAGTAATAACGATATCGTGTGTATGACTTTCACGCAACCCACCCGGCGTAATCCTCACGAACTCACTTTGCGATCGAAGAGCCTCAAGACTATCTGCTCCCACGTAGCCCATTCCTGATCGCACGCCTCCCATCAGCTGATAAATCACATCAGATAGAGGCCCCTTGTAAGGCACTCGACCCTCGACTCCCTCTGCCACCAGTTTCCCATTGGCGCCCTGTCCGTAACGATCACCAGCTCCCTTCATCATCGCTCCCAGAGACCCCATACCCCGGTACGTTTTGAAGCGACGACCCTGAAAGTGAACAGTCTGCCCCGGGCTCTCACGCGTCCCCGCCAGGAGTGAGCCCAACATGACAATATCAGCACCCGCGGCGAGAGCCTTGACCACATCACCCGAATAACGAATCCCGCCATCTGCGATCACGCAGACACCATTCTCCCGACACCACGGAGCAACGTTTTGTATCGCCGTGAATTGGGGCATTCCCACTCCTGCAATCACCCTGGTTGTGCAGATTGAGCCCGGCCCGACTCCCACCTTGATCGCGCGTGCCCCTGCCGAAACAAGATCCCGGGCACCCTGCTCTGTGACCACATTACCCGCCACTACCGGCCGACCGGAGAGCGCTGCCAACTCCTCTACAACCTCAAGAACCCGAGCCGTATGCCCCGTCGCAGCGTCTATAAAAAGAGCGTCCGCGCCCGCCTCAATGACGGCCTCTGCGCGATCTTTCCAATCCGCTCCCACACCAATTGCAGCACCACAGCGCAGCTGCCCATTTGGATCCTTTGCGGCATCAACAAACGTAATTTGCTTTTCTATGTCTCCACCTGTAATCAGCCCGACGAGCTTCCCCTCACCATCTACTAGCGGTAATTTTTCTATTCGATGCTCATAGAGAATCCTTCTGGCACCCTCTGGAGTCGTATCTGGGGCACCAGTGACCAGCTTATCACGGCCCGTCATCACATCTTCTACTTTGGCGGCATCATCTCCAAAGTGACGAATATCACGCCCTGTGACCATGCCCACGAGCACTCCTCCCTCATCGACAACGGGAAAGCCGGAGAACCCCTGCTCCTCCATTATTCCTTTAAGATCTGCAATGGTCGTCTCTTCCCTGACGGTCATCGGCCGCTGGATGACAGCGCTTTCGGATCTCTTAACCCTATCCACCATGGCGAACTCTTCTTCCACCGTACAGGCGCGGTGAATCACAGCGATCCCGCCTTCGCGCGCAAGTGCAACAGCCAGATCCGTTTCCGAGACTGTATCCATTGCCGCAGAAATCACTGGAATCTTCAGAGAGATCTCTGTGGTTAACGCTGTATCCAAGACTGCGCTAGTTGGTAAAACCTCACTCTTCTGAGGAACAAGAAGAACGTCATCAAAAGACAGCCCCAGAGTCAAATCCGCCATGGGAGAGTCAAGGGAGAGCGCCGGAGGTTATCAAGCCTAATTAACTCGAACCTTCTTCGCGCCCAATGAAAGAACTCGAACAGTTCGGCCACCAAGCCCTATGAACCTCGCAGTGCCGATTTATAGCGACCCAGATAGTGCAACTCGTGATAGTCAGAAACCAGTCAAGGCTAAAAACTTATGAAGCTGGCACGCTTTCTGCTATAAATTTCTCGCCTCTATGCCAATCCCTGCAATACTGGTAGTAACCCGGAGAGGAAATGGCTGGAACTTCCTTAAATCAAAACCTCAATCAATCACAGACCTTGGCGCCGCAGATGCGCCAGAGTCTGGAGGTTTTGCAGGCAAATGCCTTGGAATTGCAGCATCTTCTACGGCAGTTTATTGAAACTAACCCGGTGCTCGAACACGACCTCGCCTCGGTTTCCCTCGAGGAACTCGACCCCGGAAATGGCGAAGAGGAGCAACCTATCGAGGTTCCTGATGATGATCTGCGTGAACTGGCAATTATGGAACGCCGCACCAGCGGATCCAGCCAGGAAGATGAGGAGCGCAGGGAACACCTCTACAGCTCCATCGTCGCACCAGAGACACTCCAGCAGCACCTTCTTGGCCAGCTAAATCTCTCAGCACCGTCGCCAGAAGTCCGCCTGGCGGCAATGGCGCTGATCGGGAACATGGATGAACGAGGCTTCTTTGACGAACCTCTCAGTGAGGTTGGTCGACGGCTCGGCATATCTCTCGAAGAACTGGAACGCGCCAAGACGAGCTTGCAAAGCTTTGACCCCCCCGGGATCGCCGTGGAAGACCTCAGAGAATCTCTTCTCGTCCAACTGCATCGCTCGGATCGCCTCAACACCTTGGAGTTTCGTATTGTCGAAAGTCACCTAGGCGATCTCGCGAGCAAGCATTATCCCAAGATTGCCAGCGCACTGGGTGTTGAGGTTGAAGACGTGGCCGACGCGGCCTCCCACATTGCGCAACTGGATCCCTCGCCGGGAACCTCTTTTGACCCTTCGGGCAATCCATATATCGTTCCTGATGTCTCATTCGAACGAAATCAGGAAGGAGAGTGGTCCGCCATTCTCACCAATGAGTATCTGCCTCGTCTAAGGCTGAGCACGACCTACAAGGATCTCGTTGCCACCAGCCCTGACCGCAAGCTCAGAAGCTACCTAAGAAACCAGCTGCGCGATGGCCGCACCCTCATCAAGGCTCTTGACCAGCGCCAAGCTACCATTCTCGCCATATCCGAAGAAATCATAAGCCGTCAGAAGGAATTCTTGGCTCGTGGTTCCCGCTTTCTAAAACCCCTGACGATGAACGAAATTGCTGATGCAATTCAGGTCCATCCCGCTACGATATCTCGAGCAGTGGCCGGAAAGCATGCTCGCACTCCTCACGGCGTAATCGAAATGCGTCGTTTCTTTGCGTCTGGCTACACTACTACAGGTGGCGATGCCATCTCCAACCAGGGAGTCCGGGAGGCCCTACAGGTAATAATCGAGAAGGAAAACCGGCAGAAGCCATTGTCAGATTCAGCCATCCAGAAAATTCTCGCCGAACAAGGAGTTAAATTAGCTCGAAGGACTGTAGCAAAGTATCGTGAACAGCTCAACATCCTGCCAAGCCACCTGAGGCGCAGCTTCTAGTTTCTTACGATTGCTTGGCCTTCTGCTTCACTGCGGGCAGAAACACCCTTCTCACCCGGGCCCATAGCAGCACACGACAAGTGCCACTGCCTCTCTGACCAGTCCTTGCAACCTGAACAATTTTACGACTTGGGCTCCCGTAACATTTGACAACCCAGCTCGGCCTGACAACAAGTGTTCACTACCAGCGCATGACCGAAGACGCAATCCGAACTGCACTCTCCTCTGTCAGCTACCCGGGATTCTCCCGAGACATTATCTCTTTTGGTCTGGTTAGGTCGGTGTCGATTCAAGGAGACTCTGTCAGAGTTGAGATCCAGGTACAAACCCGCGATCCTAAAATCCCTGAAAAAATCTTTAAGGACTGCCATGCCACACTCGACCAACTCGCAGGTGGAGCGGAAAAGGTTCATATATCCATCGACGTTCAGGATCCCCCGGGAAGCGCCAATACTCCCGGAGGGGTGGCAGGTAAACAGTCAATTCGAGGCGTAAAGAAAATCATTGCAGTGGCGTCAGGGAAAGGGGGAGTAGGAAAATCCACAGTCTCATCGAACCTGGCCATCATGCTTTCAAAGCAAGGATTGAAGGTCGGCCTCTGTGACTGCGATCTATATGGCCCCTCCATAGCTTTAATGTTTGGAGTGGCCGACCAGCAACCCATGGCAGACTCTCAGGAGCGCATTATTCCAATCGAAGCACACGGCATCAAGCTGATGTCCATGGGCTTTATCTTGGGAGACAATTCCCCGGTAATTGTCCGTGGCCCTCTTGCAACCCGTTACACTCAGCAGTTTCTGAAGGAGGTGGCCTGGGGCGAACTGGACGTCCTGATTCTTGATCTTCCTCCCGGCACGGGAGACATCCAATTGACCATCGTTCAAACTCTGGCCTTGGATGGAGCCGTTATTGTCACCACTCCGCAAGAAGTCGCTCTGATCGACGCTCGAAAGGCAATCAGCATGTTTGCCAAGGTCAACGTCAGGATTCTAGGCATTATCGAAAACATGTCGTGGTTCGAGTGCGATCAAGGAAAGCGGTATCACCTTTTCGGAGAGAATGGAGGGCGCGTGGAGGCAGAGCGCCTGGGCGTCCCCCTTCTCGCTGAGATTCCCATTGATCCCGAAACTCGACTGCGCTGTGACCAGGGGCAACCTATCGCTCTTGCAGACCATGCCGAATCTCATGTCGCAAAGGCCTTTTACAAGGCCTGCCAGTCACTTCTGGTCCAGGTGAAGCAAATGGAAGCCTGACGAGTCCCGAGGTCACACGAAGTAACCACTTCTGTATTCCCGATTGCAACAGAAAGCCCTGAACGGACCAGCTCTCTACGCGAAGAGCTTTTCGACCGCTTGAGCCTTCACCAACTCACGAGGCTGGTTAAGGTGGTTATACACGATTGTCTCAGGCTCGATCCCTACGCTGTGATAGATCGTGGCCAGCACTTCGCTTGGGTGAACAGGGAGCTCAATTGGTGCCGATCCGGTCTTATCCGACTTTCCGTGGACATACCCCCTCTTGATACCAGCTCCCCCGATCACGGAAGTATAACAATAAGGCCAGTGATCCCGACCATCTGCACTATTCCCATTACCAGAAGTACTAACTCCCTTCTCCGGCGCTCTCCCGAACTCGCCAATCGCGACCACAAGAGTCTCGTCAAGCATGCCGCGCTCATCCAGATCATCAAAAAGAGTAGCAAGACCTCCGTCCAACATTGGCCCGGACTGGGTCTTCATTCGTTTACTGAGGTCCTTATGATGATCCCAGGAATGATTATCGGAGTTCGCCACCTTGGGCCACACTACTTCAACAACTCGTGTTCCTGCCTCCACGAGACGCCGAGCTAGCAGACAACTCTGTCCAAAAGTGTTTCGGCCGTAACGATCACGGAGAGAATCCTTCTCCATCTCCAGATCGAAGGCCTCACGCGCTTTCCCGGAAACGATCAGGTTCAAAGCCTGGTCGTAGTAATTATCGAGATTGAATTTTTCTACCGCCTTATCGAGGGCTGGCATTTGATCTTCGATAGTCTTCCGCAGTTTTGCTCGCCTCCTCAGACGGGTTGAAAAGACCTCAGGGCGAAGCTGCAGATCTTCGACATTCAGCCCATCCATCTTGTCCATCTTCATGTCATCCCCGGGCGGATAGAGATAATAGGGGTCGTAGGCCTTTCCGAGGAAACCCGCTGTGCCACCCTTACCCACGACATTACTCTCCTGCAGAGGCCGCGGAAGCATGACAAAAGGCAGCATCGGTTCATCCGTCGGTTTAATCCGAATGATATTCGAACCGAAATTAGGAAAATCTTTAGGCGATGGTGGCTCAAGTTGCCCCGACGGACTGACCTTGTCCGTCGTATACCCAGTCATGATCTGGTAAATCGCCGCAGTGTGATTAAATAAGCCGTTTGGCGTATAGCTCATCGAGCGAATGGTAGTAAACTTGTCGTTCACCTTGGCCAGCTTCGGCAAAATTTCAGTGAAATGAACTCCCGGGATCTGGGTGGGAATCGTACTGAACGAAGAGCGGATCTTATCGGGAACATTTTCCTTTGGATCCCAGAGGTCGAGATGACTCGGCCCCCCCTGAAGATAAATGAGAATCACGCTCTTCGCCTTTCCCCATCCATCTTTGCCTGCATGCGGACTTCCGGCTGACTGATCCTGAGCAGCAAGAATGTTATTCAAGCTCATCCCCATCATGCCTGCTCCTCCCACCCGGAGGAAATCACGACGGGTTGACCCTAAATGGGAATCACAAAGATCTCGACCTTTCGGCCCTTTAATACGGAACATTGGTTTCTTGGAGTGTAGCAAAGGAGCTGGTCCAGAGCTGATTAGGTTAATTCAATGATTAAACAGGAAAGCCGGGTTATTAATCAATGCCCAAGTGAGGTCTTGGGCAGCTGTCAGACGTGGATTTTCAGCCTGGCCCGCACTCATCTCCACATCGCGGCGGAAACGCACCAGTCTGGGGTCCTCCTCGATAGGAATCTGGGCATATTCCAGGGCTTTCTTAAGCTCTCCCATCTTCTTATCGGGATTAATGGCAGGAAATGGGCCCTTAGCGGCCCAGAGCTTGCTCTGGTAGTCGGCATCCCCTTCGGCTACCCAGTCCCTGAGGGAATCTCGATCTGACTGATTGCGGTTGGCGTCGTCTTTTTCCACCGCCTCCACCACGTGAGAGGGAAGCCCAAACTGCAGAGGATCAGGATCTGAGGTGATATAAATACGGAATCTGCCTAGCGGATGGCTCTTAAATCTACAGAGGATTCCGACGCTCAGGTTGACGCCCTTCTCAGGGTCACCCGCAATAACGTCCTTCACCTTATAGACCGCTCGATGCGGAACCTTGTAATCCCCTCCCCCTAGCGCCCATCCACGGTTCCCTCCATCGAGGTTACCATCAAAAGTGCGCTTCACGTCAAAGTCCTTCTGAGTAAAACTCGCCTTGGCGTCGACAAACGTAATTGGCATCTCCTTGGCCCCCTCCTCCGCGCCCTGCCATTTCGTCTCTATTTCCGTAATAACCATATTCCCGTCCTTGCTCAGGCCAGGACCACCATTGAACGCCAGATCCGGAATTACCTCGACCATCATACCGGTGATATTCGTTAGCTTTGTTCCGACCGAAACCCGGTAATCCAAGGGACGCTCGCCACCAGTTCCCCGGATTGAACCATCTCCAAGAATTTCAACCTTGGACTTATCCGATGTGGAAACAGAACCCGGCCTGAGAAGATGCCAACTCGTTCCTGTCTTGCCTTTCATCCGGGTAGCAAACTCCTTCGCCTTCTCCGGAAGAAGATCTTCATAATCCGCGACTGCTTTCTTCGAAAGCGCGATCTTTGCCTCACGCTCAGCCTCCAACCTCTTGCGCTCTGCATCATGTTGGGGTTGATATTCCTGAATGGCTTTTGAGGCCTTCGCTATGCCCTCCATTCGCTTGGCCTCACGCGCCTTTCGCGTCGGCTCCCACTCCTTCTCCCGCTCCGCCAATTCAGCAAGCATCGCTTCGTGGTCACTCTTGATTTCCGTCCAGTTTTTCCTCACCGCTGCGATCTCCGCCTCGCTCGGCGCACGGTTAATAACCCTGAGGAAAATTTCAGTGATCAGCTTCTCATCGTCCTGTTTTTCCGCCACCAGTTTGGCAATGGCGTTCTTGGGATCAGCGATCGCATCTGCAATATCAGGACCGCTCAAAAGAGCCATCACCCCACTGAGTTGCACGTCATTAGCTCGATCACACTCACACGCACTTTCTCTCGTTGGCCTGCCGAGGGTCGCCAGAAGCCCGCTCTTTGTATCCTGTTTCGCATCGATCTCTTTTGCCTGCAACTTGGGCGCAGCCCCGGTCACCGCGTAGACCGCATCGTAGAGGACCTCGGCAGGGAGACGGCGCGCTTTCGCATGCGAGAAGTTAATATCATCATCTTCGTTCCACTTATTGACACCAAGCGACAATTGGTAAGTCCGGGATTTACACACCTCCGCGATGAGCTTGCGGACGTCAAACCCCTCTCGCACAAAGCGCTCCGTGAGGTAATCAAGCAACTCCGGATTCGAGGGAGGATTCCCTGCGCGGATATCATCTAGCGGCTCTATCACTCCGGTTCCAAGAAGGTACCCCCAGATACGATTTGCATAACTTCTCGCGAAAAACTGGTTATCTCCTGCAGTAAGCCACGCCGCTAACTCCTGCCGTCTCGTCAGACTTCCGCCCGCTGGCACCTCAGGATTCTCATGTCGCGCCTGATAAGGGAATGCGGGCTTGGTAATCTGACCCGTTCGCTCGTGCTTCATCTCACCCTCCCCGGCATCCTTCGCGATCTCGTAGAGTGGCTTAGCCCCTTCCACCGCAGTTCCTCCAATATTCTGCTTCGGCGCGTTTTTTCCGTCTCGTTCCAGCTTCACCTGCGAGAAGAATGCGGCAATTTCATAATACTGATCCTGAGTCCATCTCTCGAAGGGATGATCGTGGCACTTGTTACAATTAAATCGCGTGGCCAGGAACAGATGGGTTGTGTTCTCCATGAGCATATCAGGACTGCGATGAATCTTGAAATACGATGCAGGAGGGTTCTCCTTGTTAGATCCCGTGGCGGTAAGAATTTTCCGAACAAAAACATCATACGGGGTGTTGGCTTCCACCTCTTTCCTGATCCACTCCCGATATATCTTGGCACCCTCTCCACCAAGAAACTTACTGTTGACCATTAACATGTCGGCCCACTTATTGGTCCAATGCTGCACAAAATTTGGTGACCCTATCAGGTCATCAATAACCTCCTCGCGCTTTGTCCTTGAATCAGTGGGATCGGCCAAGAACAACTTCAACTGCAAGGGCTTGGGTGGAAGCCCTGTTAGATCCAGATAAACCCGCCGCAAGAACTCCTCATCGGTGCACACATCACTGGGCAGAATTTTCATGCGCTGCCATTTTTCCGCTACCAGCTTGTCGATCTCACCCCAAGCCGGGGGCTCCGCCCATTCGAAACCGCTGCGATCACCCATGACCGTCAGGGTAGTGGCAGCATATGCGCCCTCGTAACGAGCTAGCACGGGGGCTTCTCCTCTTCGTAAGGTCGTCATCAATCCATAATCGTCATGAATAGCCACATCCTGATTGGCACTCTCAAGAAATGACTCCCGAGTCACGTCACGCTTTGATCCGTCGGTGTAAGTGGCTACCACCCTTATCTGCTGCTGACCTCCGACCTCTTGGATGACGGGGTTTTTTGGCGCCACTACGATCGATTTCACAACTGGTTTGGGGTCATCCAGGTTGGAGCCATTGGCTATCCAGTCCCTGATGATCTGATAGTATTCGGATCCGGGCTCAGTCACCTGCTGCCCCTCGTGGGGAACGGCTCCAGTCGCCTTCAGCAGCATCAAACTATCGTCGGGAGAAGCGTAATTGACTCGCCGTCCCGATATGTCATCGCTGAAACCTCTGACGTCGAAAAGAGGATCGTAGCCCCGAAGTGACAATTTAAATCCATTTTTCCCATCCTTGGCCCCGTGACATGTCCCCGCATCACAACCCATCCTGCTGATCACCGGCTTCACATCGCGGACGTAATCCGGAGCATACGCCGCTCGAACATTCTTCACTCTCACCGGAACTTCGACCGTGCTGCTCCCCATCCTCACGGAGAGAACTCCTTCTCCATCCCTGAGTGGTTTTACCTGTCCACGATCACTGACCGTAATAAGATCACCAGACACCTTCGTGACAACCTGGCGCGTCACATCAACCCGGCCTCCGGTCTTGAGCCTCGCCGTTACTAAAAGCTGGGAATAGTGATTTGGCTTAGTGAGCACGATCTCTGAAGGGTCTATAACGAGGACAGATATCTCATCAGCAGAAATGACTCGCTCGCTAAGCTCTGCACGTTTCCCCCGCTTCCTATTCAATCTTCTCCGCTCGGACTTCTTCACCGAGGCAGCAATCTCGCCCCCTCCGACCTTAACAGCGGCTACCTCACGGATCATCTTTCCGCTTTCCACCTCAATGAAACGTACTCTTCCGTCGGCTCCAGCCACCGCAAGGGTCTTTCCATCGGGCGAGAACGCCAGACAGAAAATTTCTACTCCGGGCACACCGATGGAATGGAGCGCCGATACTTCTCTGGCCCAGTAAGCCTCCAGTTTTTGCTTCTCTCCTCCGTTTGGAGTCTTGTTGAAGATCTTCTTAATATCATCGGGAATGGAGCTGTCGTAATCCGCACTAAAAATCGTGACCATCCCGTCTCCATCAAGACTACTGACTGCTGCAGCGTACTTACCCTTGGCGTCGAAAGAGACATCCCATATCCGGCCTGGCATCTGGGGAAATTTTCTTACGACGTTGGCATTATCCCCAATCTTCCGTGCTGTCTGTCGCTTCAGACGGAACACCTGGGGTTGCCCATCGGATCCACCGACCAGAACCTCGTCTTTTAACGGATGACCCGCTACCGCGGCTATCCCCCCTTTCAATGCGCCCGGGGTAATCGAGGTAAGGTTATCAATAAGCCTCTCGGTTTCCACCTCGGTGTGCTTCGCAGTCATATCCCGCCCTACACTGATGACCTGCTTGCCATCGCGCGAGAACACGGAATCGAGAACCCAGTCGTTGTGCCCACCCATGAAAAGGACCTGCTTGCCATCAGTGACCCGGATTGCCCTCAGCGTATTATCGCTACAACCGAACGAAATAAGCGTATTATCCGGAGACCATGCCGCCCCATAAACCGTATCATAGGTTACCGGGACTGAAATTTTCAAGGCGCGCTTGGCGACATCCCATACCTGCACCTCTCCCATCCTACCGGGGAGACCTCCCGTAACAGCCAGCATACTGCCATTCGGAGAGAAGGCGACACTCTCAATCCTCTCGGAGAGTCCGACGAGACGAGCAACCATCCCACCCTCAACAGCGTCCTGTAGAATCACTTCGTGAAACCCCGCGATAGCCAGCAATGAACCATCTGGCGAATAGTCCATGGAAGTGACAATCGGAGCATCGGCGTAAACTGGAGGATTCTCCATGTCGTATTTCTGGAAAGCATTCTCCGGAGTATCATCAACAGCTCCCTCCGCAATCCAGCGCCGGATAATGGCAATCTCTGTTTCGTGAAGAGCCTTATCCCTCGGAGGCATCTCTGCCTTTCCATCTGAATCTGGAGTGATCTGCTCAAGTAGATAACTCTTCTCTGGGCTCCCGGGGGTAACCGCCGCGTCTCCACTCTCTCCGCCAAGGATCAATCGCTTTACGTCCGTGAGAATGTAGTCGCCCTTGGCCTTGGCCGGCTGGTGACAGCCTTGGCAACTTGCCTGCATCAGAGGCCGGATATCATTCCAGTAGCTAACCGGACGAGAACCCAATTCCTTGCTGATCTCTTCGCCATGGATAGAGGCGCATTGCACTACCAGGCTGACTACCAGAACCTTTGATCGGGAAAGCCCGCGAATCTGTCTCATGAACATAACCTTGAAAGGAAAAATGTGACACTCCGAGGGTAAGCTGACAAGACAACCGTCCTGAATTACTCTCTTCAGGCGACAACAGAACTTTACAACCCTGTCATCTTACGAGGTACATTGTGAACATCTCGATCCAAACACCCCTGCGAGAGTCATAATTGTCTGGCTTTGAGGTATCTTCGCGGGCTAGGAGAGAAACATCATAGGCTATTAGGAGAAAGACCCCCGATCTTGATCCTCTCAACACTACCACTTAGCATAAGCGCGGAATAATGGCTCATTGGAGGGAATGGTGATCAGCAAACAACTCTGCATCCTGACTCTTTTCACTCACTTGGCAGTCATTGCGTCAGGAGAAACAGACCAGACGATAGGGCGGGAGGCTGAACCCGGTGCTGACCCCGCGACAATCTCGGGATCCCTGTATCTTGACCCATGGCAAATCGAAAAGGAATTTCTACTAACACCTTTAGCGCTTCAGGAATGGCTCGAGCTCGAACTTCAACCTGACTCACTTCTCTCACCGAAGCATAGAAAATCCCTCAAGCCGGTCATCGGTAAGTTCCTTGCCGCACGATGCCCGGTCTCGATCCGGGATGAGCCTGTTCCTTTCACTCTCGACCGGATTAACTTTATCCAACCAGACTCATTGGAGTTTACCCCCATCTCCCCTGATCAAACCGTCACCGTAGCAGAGACCTGGATAAGCGTGGTCTTTTCTGCTCCGCAATCCGACCATAGACAGGCACTTCAATTGATATGGGACCTCATGCCGCAGGCTCGTGACTCCGTGACCATCAAAGTAGCAGATCCAGAAGGGACCCGGAAGTTTGAACTCAGCCGGCTAAACCCTGCCCTGAATGTCCGCGGTCGCTTTCCCCCGAACGCTCGCACTCCTCCGCCCCTCCCTCCATCGATCGTTGATAGCCCTCCTAGTCTCCTGACTCTTCCGTGGATGAGCGTCCTTCTCCTTGCCGCTGCCATTCTCTGGGGACTTCGCCTGCTACACGCTCGTAAAAGGAGTCTCCTGAGAATGACCGCCATTATTCTAATCGGTCTGGGCGCTATTCCAGCCAGCGCAATTTCGATCAAAGTCCCCCTGAAGAATACCTGGAACGCAGTCAGCAACACAGACGCCAGGGAGATCCTTGATCCTCTCATTCGGCGAATCTACCACTCCTTCAACTACACGAACCAAGAACAGCAATACGAAGAGTTGAGTCTTGCTGCCTCTGGTGAAGCCCTGACTCCGATTTTTCTCGAATTACAACGCACTCTTCGCAGCAGGGAAAGAGATGGGTCCCGGGTAAGGGTCAATGCCATAAAAATATCGGCGTGCACCGTAAGCGACCTGAAAGAGCGCCCCGGCTTTGAAGCTCTTTGCGAGTGGCAGGCCTCAGGAAGAGTTGGGCACTGGGGCCACTTTCACGACCGCACCAACAGCTACAATGCCACCTTCATTATCGAACCATCAAGTGGGGCATGGAAAATAACCAGACTTGATCTCCACAGCCGCGAGAGAAATTCTGACCCCCGGCAATCAACACCGCGCCTACCAGAGTGAACACCCTGCTCAGCATACACTCTCTCGAGTTTTCATACTCCAGAAATGGCTATCATATGCTCATCCCAAAATTTGAGTGCACAGAAGGCCAGACTATCGCTCTGGTAGGACCAAGTGGTTGTGGCAAATCCACCTTTCTCAATCTGATCGCAGGAATCCTTAATCCTTCTGCAGGAAGCATCTACATCGACACAACCGAAATCACTTCACTTAGTCGGGCGGCCTCAGCGGCATTCAGGCTTTCGGAAATTGGGCTCATCTTTCAAGAATTCGAATTGGTTGAGCACCTGTCCGTTGGTGACAACGTCCTTCTTCCATCCTACCTGGGCACCCGAAAAGACCAGACCGTCATAGAAAACAGAGCGAGAGATCTTGCCCGCGATTTTGGCATTCTCAATTACTGGGACGCGCTCCCTGAAAGCCTTTCTCATGGCGAAAGACAGCGCGCTGCCATCTGCAGAGCCCTCAGCGCACGCCCTAGACTACTGTTGGCCGATGAGCCAACGGGAAATCTCGACCCCGTGAATAAGCAGAAGACCCTTGAGTTAATGCATTCCAGTGCGAAAGAGCACAATCAGGGATTGCTGGTGGTCACACATGACCTCGAACTCGTCCACGCCTTCGATGCTGTTATTCAGTTCGAGGAAATCAACCAACACGGACAGAAATAGACAGCATGCGAATTACAGGCATCGCCTATCTCAGCTGGAAGGCGCTTCGGCATCGTCCATTTCGATCGCTGCTTCTAATCGGCACCATTGCGCTAACACTCTACTTTCCTCGCGCTCTGCAGGAGTTCATTAGCCGGAGCGAGGAAGTTCTCAGCGCAAGAGCGAGGTCCACCCCTCTTCTCATGGGCCCCCGTGGAAGCTCGATAGACCTTACGCTCAACGCTCTCTATTTCACACCTCAGGAGCTTCCCCCTCTTGACTATTCCTCCTACGAAACTCTCGCCCGAAAAGATCTGGGGAACACGATCCCAATTCACTCACGCTTCCGCTCAGGAAATTCTCCAATTGTCGGCACCTCATTGGAATATTTCAAACTCCGCGCACTCTCAATAAATGCCGGCCGCTTGATGACTCGCCTTGGGGATTGTGTCATCGGAGCACGCCTTGCTGAAAGCAAAGGACTGAAACCAGGTGATACAATAACATCATCTCCTGAAAATATTTTCGATTTAGCGGGAGTGTATCCTCTTCGGATGCGCATCACTGGAATTCTCTCACCTAACAGAACACCTGATGACCACGCGATCTTCGTCGACCTGAAAACTACGTGGATTATTGAGGGCCTCGCCCACGGCCATCAGAAACTTTCCCAAGCTGAAATCATGGGCTCAAGCCGGAACTCCGCGGGGCGCATTCTTCGCGCCAATGCCTCAGTTGTTGAATTCAACGAGGTTACTGAGGCAAACCTAGGGGATTTCCACTTTCATGGAGACTACGGAAACTACCCACTTTCTTCGGTGATTCTTGATCCGTCTGATAAGAAGCATCGAGCGCTCGCCCTTGCGTTCTACCAGGATCCGGCAATCCCTCAGCAAATCGTCATCCCAGCCACCGCGGTCGAGCACCTCGCCAACACCCTTTTCGCCACCCAGCGTCTTGCTTTGGTCGCCTTCAGCCTCCTCGGAATCGCCGCACTGGCTCTGGCACTGATGGTGTTTCTCCTCTCCTTTCGACTTCGAGAGCGAGAAATGCGCACCTACGGAAAGATCGGTGCAACGAGACTAGCAATCCTCTGCTTACAGGGAGCCGAGGTCACCATAATTGCCGTTGCCGCGACCATCATTGCACAGATCGGCGTCACCCTCACCAGAGTAGCAGCACCAGACCTGCTCACCCGATTGATCAGCTAGCGTTCAGAATTCTACCCATGAAATCCACCTCCTCTCCTGCCCTCCTCATTCTCGTCACCGCGACTCTCGTAAGTTCATGTCATCACTCCAATAAGAAAGAGAACCTGTCACTCTCAGAGAGAAGCAAGCCTATCATCGCGACCGTCAACTACCCACTTGCCTATTTTGCCAAAAGGCTATCCGGGGAATTCGCCGATATTCTGTTTGAGACTCCTCCAAACGTCGATCCAGCTTACTGGAATCCAACCGACGCCCAAGTAAGCGCAATTCAGGAAGCAGACCTTGTTCTTCTCAATGGAGCCAACTACGCAAAGTGGACTTCGAGTCGCACCATACCATACGAAGCAACCGTGGTAACATCGTCATCTTTCGAGGACACCTTCATCGAGCTAGAGGAAGGAACAAGCCACACTCACAAGAGTGGATCTACCAGTCATACCCATGAGGGATTTGCATCAACCACCTGGCTTGATCTTGAGCTGGCCTGCAAACAAGCTTCTTCAACCGCAGACGCTCTTTGCGAACAATTCCCGGAACACGCGGAGTCCATCTCTGGAAAACTTAAAATCCTTCTCGAGGAGATGAGGGACCTTGATCGCAAGATGAAAAGCGTGACCGCCTCTCTCCAAGGCACTACCCTGGTAGTATCTCATCCTGTCTACCAGTATTGGACTCGCGCTTATGGCCTCTCGGCCCACGCCCTGCACTGGGAACCCATGCAGAAACTCGGCACGCCTGAACTGGGCGAACTCGCGGCAATTCAGGGCGAGAAACCGCCGGTGAAATATTTCATCTGGGAAGGCCCGCCCACTGAGGAGAACATCAACAAGATCAGAATGGCCGGATTTATCAATATCGTGGTGAACCCATGTGGAGCAAGACCTGCGAAAGGAGATTTCCTAAGCGTCATGCAGGAAAACATTGCCTCCCTGTCAGAAGCCATTACGGCAGGCACCTCCTCAAACACCGGGGCTCCATAACACCTTTAGACCACGATACGCTACCAGATAGCACTCTGAATCCTATCATTGAAATCTTGCTACCTGTCAGTGGGTGTGCAGCCTGTTGCAAATTGAACTACCTTCTATCCATGAACTTCCTCAAACGTATTTTACTCCTCGGCACCGCCACGGCGCTCGGCCTTTCTGCAGCTCAGGCTGATCATCATCTCTCCGTTCATTACAAGGGAAAAGCCGGACCGGGTAAGGGCAAACACGTCGTCCTTGTAAGTGGCGATGAGGAATACCGCTCGGAGGAGTGCCTCCCCATGCTTGGCCGTATTCTGGCAGACCATCATGGATTCGACTGCACGGTTCTGTTCTCGGTGAATGATAAGGGTGAGATCGACCCAAACAACCAGAAGAGCGTCACCAACTCCAAGGCCATGGCCTCAGCCGACCTCATTATCATTGCACTTCGATTCCGCAATTGGCCTGACGAGGACATGAAGCACTTTGTAGATGCCTATCACCGCGGTGTACCAATCATCGGACTGAGAACGAGCACTCATGCATTTCAGCTACGTCAAGGCTCCTACCGGGAATTCAACAGCTTTGGCAAGAAAGTCCTTGGCGAAGGCTGGGTCAGCCACTGGGGCGGTCACAAGCGTGAGGGCTGCCGGGGGGTCGTGGAGGAAAGCAACAAAAGCCATCCTATTCTCATGGGTGCGACTGACATCTTTGCAGACAGTGATACTTACGAAGCAGCCCCACCTGCCGACGCCACCATTTTAATGCGGGGCTTGGTTACTGATTCTCTCAAGCCGGACTCAAAGCCTGTGAAAGGAAAGCAGAAGAAAAACCGCGCCACAGGAAAGGTTCAGGACGTAAATGAGCCCGCCATGCCGGTGGCTTGGACTCGGGAATTAAAGAATCCCAAGGGCAACACCAACAGACTCTTCTGCACAACCATGGGGGCCGCAACCGACTTTAAAAGCGAAGGTCTTCGGCGCATGATCGTAAATGGCGTCCTCTGGGGTCTCGGAATGGAAGACAAAATCGACGGCAAGGCGGATGTTACTCCGATCGGTGAATACAACCCTACATTCTACAGTTTTAACGGGTTTAAAAAGGGAGTGAAGCCTGCCGACCATAAATAAACTTGGCTTCCTTATAATTTCATTTGCACCCGGGCCGCAGTTCTTCTGCGGCCCGCTTGCATGAAGAGGCAGACCTCTGGCTTATTTCCTCGCACTACCTCCTTGCGCATTGCTCTCCCAAGCTCATCGTCACCACAAACATGAACACGCGCACTCTCGGAAGGAATGGATGCACCATCGGCGAGATTGGACTCGGATGCTGGCAACTCGGCGGAAGCGAATTTGGACCGCTGGATGAAACAACGGCACACGAGATCCTCTTTGAAGCCAAAAATAATGGGATAAACTTTTTCGACACTGCAAACGTCTATGGCGCCGGACGGAGCGAGTCCCTCATCGGCGCATTTCTGAAGAATCATGGCACGGGCATTAAGGTCGCGTCTAAAACCGGACGAGAGGTGTATCCCGATGGCTACAGTCGGGAGAACCTGAGGAAATCCACCCTGGAAAGTATTGCCAGACTGGGATTACAGCACCTTGACCTCCTTCAACTACACTGCGTCCCTCACTCAGTGCTTCTTGACGGAGCAATCTTCGACTGGCTACGAGAGCTGAAGGATGAGGGGTTGATACGAGAATTTGGTGCGAGTGTGGAAAGCGTCGAGGAGGGACTGACCTGCCTGCAGCACAGTGATCTGGTCTCCCTTCAGGTCATTTTTAATCCGTTTAGACAGAAGCTGATCGATGAGCTATTCCCTCGTGCTGAGGAACTGGGGGTCGGCATCATTGTCCGGCTCCCGCTAGCGAGCGGCCTACTCAGCGGAAAGTTCACTGCTCAGACCGTCTTCGGGGAAGATGACCACCGAAACTTCAATCGCGATGGGGCACATTTTAATGTCGGAGAGACGTTTGCAGGAATCCCGTTTAAAAAGGGCCTTGAGCTGGCTGATCATCTTCGCGGCCTCGTCCCCGAGGGAATGACAATGGCTCAAATGAGCCAACGATGGATTTTAGACTTCAGTGCAGTTTCCGTTATCATTCCCGGAGCGAGCTCCTCCGCCCAAGCCCGCGAAAACGCCGGTGTCACCAAAATCCCTCCGCTCTCATCAGACCTTCACTTGGCCCTCCGCCAGTTCTACCTGGAAGAAGTGCACCAGCATATCCGAGGGGCTTACTGAGATCCAGCGTACGAATCGCGTAAACGTTTCTCTCAGGCGAAACCTCAATGAAAATCACACCAGTTACTTCAGCAGTTTTAGCTGTCCTACTGAGTTGGAACACGGGCATCTGCAATGCCGACTCAAAACAATCTCTCAGGATCAAGATCAACCCTGAAAACTTCAATGCCTCAAGAGCAGACATTAAAGCGGTGTGTCGCTCAGCGGGAGACCAGCTGCTGAAACAGATGGAGGGGGTGCCGACCTTTACTGTGCAGATAAGCCGGGGCCATCATGGACCCATCGCACTCTTCAAGCGAGGAAAGGAAGGGGAATACTTGGTGAAATTGGCCACTGAAAAAACCTTCTGGGCACAGTATGCCTATCAGTTTTCTCACGAAATCTGCCACGTTCTCTGCGGATACGAGAATGATTATCGTGGGAATTTATGGTTCGAAGAGTCTCTTTGTGAGACAGCGTCACTCTACTGCCTGCGGGCAATGTCACGGGAATGGAGGACCACTCCTCCTTATGGCAACTGGAGAAGCTACTCTCCTGCCCTCTTCGACTACGCTGACAACATCCAGAGAGGGAGGGATGATTATATCGAGATCCTACGTACTGGATTACCCATGTATTACCGGAAACATGCTGCCCATCTTTCTGGTAATCCTACCGATCGAAAAAAAAATGGCGCTATTGCCCTCGTTCTCTTGACCCTGTTCGAGCGAAAGCCGGAGCATTGGAATGCCATCCAGTGGTTAAACTCCTCGCCCTCTCCTGAGGGAGAAACCTTTCTTCAGTACCTGACAAAGTGGCACCGTGCTGTGCCAGAGAAACATGCCGACTTTGTTGAGGCCACTGCCTCTCTCTTTGGAATTTCCCTGCCCGAACTCCCCGAGGTCAGGGAATGATCTGCCTCTCGGGTCCTTGCGGACCGATGGCAGGCGCATAAATGATACGAATCTGCCCCGACCCCGCAAACGGAGGAGTGCCTGCTACAAGAAACGAGCCATCCGGAGAAAACGTCAGATGGGCAAGACCAGCTCCACCCTCTTCGAGCGACATCAACTCTCGCCTTGATTCCACATTCCATAACCTGAGGCTTCCATCTGCACTGGAGGACGCGAGAGTTCGCCCATCAGAAGAGAATGCGACTGACCAGATTGCCTGCTTGTGGCCCTGCAAGGCTCCCAGATGTTTGCCCGTCGCCGTATCCCAGAGGCTGACCGCATTTTCGAAGTCATCAATACCAAAGGTAAGCGCCAGCACAGTCCCGCTTGGCGATATAGCAACACTTGATCCGAAGGACTGGTCCCCGTGCTCGATCCTGCGGCGCTCTGTTCTTGTGCCTGTATCCCAGATGACACTACTTCCTCCCCTTTCAACAGTAGCGAGGGTCTTCCCATCAGCTGAAAAGATTGCCTGCCGACCAACAATGCGGGTGATTGGCGCAGAAAGATCATTCATATCCCACCATGCAAGGTCATCTCGCCAACCCACGGTCACCATCGTGAGACCATCGGGAGCCATAACGATCTGATCAACCCGTGAACTTCCACTCTCGAATTCCCTGATAACCTGACCTTTGTCCAAGTCCCTGATTCTCACCTTCCCCCGGGGCATCGCTTCCGCAAGAGAGACCAGATCATTGCTCATTGCCGCAACAAAACGAGAGTAGCGCTCATTTGACGAATCGACCTTGAGCTCATGGACCACTTCCCGGGTATCTAGATTAATAATGGCAACTTTACCCTTTCGATTAAGCGCACCGACATACCGACTATCCCGAGAAAAGCTCAGAGGCTTCCATTGCCCCTCAAGGGCATCTGCCTCGGCAGGCCCCGTCACCGGCCAGACCTTCACCTCGCCATCCTTACTCCCACTCGCAATCAGGCTTCCCTCTGGTGAAAGAGCGGTTGCCCATACTTCACCCCGATGACCATGAAGAGAGCGGAGAAGCCGCCTGTTCTGAAGATCCCAGAGCCGCACGGAGTGATCCCAGCTACTTGAAGCAATAACTTGGGCGCCCCAATCTGCCGCAAGAGAAGTTATCATTCCCGCGTGCCCCTCATCCGCTGGACTACTGGGAAGAAACCCCAGCTCTTGGCCCGTTTCAACATCCCAAATTCCCAGATAGAAAATTCCGAGCTCCGATTTCTCCACATGAGGCGCCACAACGAATTGCCCGCCGGGCGAAAAAAGGATTCTGCTCCCTCCCGGGAATAATCCCCGCAGTGGGGCAGCCGAGTCCTCAAGAACGGTCCGCCTCCCTTTGCTCACCTCCCACAATACGATTCCTTCCGCTGATCCGGTAGCGAGAACCTGCTCGTCATCAGAGAACGCAAGTGGGCCACTCACATTCGGAAACTGCCTGACTGACTGCCAGTTTTCGGTATCCCATAAAGTAACACCACCCCCTCCACTCGTCGCGAGAAGCTCATGACTTGGGGAAAGGCTAACCGCACCTCCTCCAACTTGTCCGATCAGCTCACGGCGCACTTCGCCACTCTCGAGATCGTGCACCACGACTCCGCTGCGGTTGGCAACGACAAACTCCTCATCTCCCTCGAGAAAGGCGACGGCCGAGGCAGGCCCCGCTACGGAGATCTGAGGTTCTTCTGCTTCAACGTCCCAGACTTGAACTGATTCTCTGGTTCCCACAGCGAGCAGGCTTCCATCTCCAGAAAACGCCAGAGAATGAACCGGGGCGGCCTGACGAGACAGCGTCCGATGCGGAGCGCCGAGGCAAAGGGATGCAAGATAACGCCACTCAAATCCGCGCAATTCTCCCGAAGGATCAGATTGCCGCTGCCGCTCGAGAAGGCTCAGAGCCTTTGCGATATGCCCATCCTCCACCGCATGATAACCCACATTGATATCAGCGACATACTCATGAAGCCTTGCCATCGATTCGCTTCGGATAGCCTCTTCCCTGTCGCGGAGGGCCCTTTCGTAAGCAAATGACGTCTCCCTCTGGGCTTCTCGTGCCTCTTGTTCAGCGAGGCTCGCTCTCAGGGCCTGCCGCATACTGACAATGACTCCTCCAACGAGAACAGCGAGCAATGCTACCGATGCCACTACCGAAGTACGGTGCCTTTTGATAAACTTGCTAACTCGGTCGGCAGCGCGGGGTGGACTTGCCAGAACCGGCAATTGCCGTAGGTATCGATCAAGATCGGCCGCAAACTCACTCGCACCCCCATAGCGCTTCGTTCTGTCTCTTTCCAAAGCCTTCATCACGATCCAATCAAGGTCGCCCCGAATCTCCGCTTCCAATCTAGCTATGGTTGACGAGCGTTCGCTTCCGATCCGTTCACGATCATCGACACGTGAGTGACGCAACTGGAGAGAGGGTCGGTATGACTCAGACTCATTCAGCGCTTGGCGAATTCCGTCGATGCCGAGCTTTCTCACGCGATCAGCATCAAGCGGCGTGTAACCCGTCAGCAACTCATATAACAAAACACCGAGCGAATAGACGTCACTCCGTGTATCAACATCGACCTCATCGCGGAACGCCTGCTCAGGACTCATGTAGATAGGAGTCCCTACGATTGTATCATGCATAGTGACTGACATATCCGCTCCTAGCGAATCAATTGCTTTTGCCACCCCGAAATCGATGACCTTCGGAACTGGCCCACCATCGCCCTCTACGATAAGAATGTTTGAGGGCTTCAGATCCCTGTGGATAACCCCTTTCTGATGGGCATGCTCAATGGCTCGACATACCTTCAGCATGAGCACAATACGGTCTCTCAAACAAAGCCTCTCCCCGTTACAGTATTTTGTGATATTCGTCCCCTCGACAAAATCCATGACAAAGTAGGGGCGCCCATCAGGGCTCGCGCCCGCATCCAGAACTCTCGCGATATGTGGATGATCCATCACCGCCAGAGCCTGCCTCTCGACTTCGAAGCGGCGAATAACACTTCGCGTATCCATCCCCAGCTTAAGAATTTTGAGCGCAACTGTTCTTTCAACAGGTTGCTGCTGCTCCGCCTTATACACCCTGCCACCTCCACCCTCCCCAACCAACTCCTGCAGAAGGTAGGGTCCGATGTAATCGCCCGGCCCCTCACCAGCACCAAGAGCTTCCGCAATCTTCAGACCCCTCGTTGGATCTTCGACCGCCGGACGCTCCAGGAAGCTTTTTGTCTGGGTCGATTCAAAAAGTAACGACTCAACGGCTTCCTGCAGCCCCTTATCGCCATCACACTCACGTTTCAGAAGCTCCTTCCGCGCACTGGCGTTCTCACAAGACATCGCTGCGGTGAATATTTCCCGCACCCTGTTGACAGGGAACATCTCCTCACCTTTGGGCTGAATCACTTTAACTAACGATGAATTAAGGCCACAGAGGGTGGGACCAATGCCTGAATTCCAGCCTCCCGGGATAAGAAGTCTACCACTTTCTCACTTCTTATGAATGCGTCATTTCGCTCAAGTTCCGTTGAAAACTCTTTACCAGCTGTCTAATTGACAGAGCTCATCCGATTTCGGAACCTGAAAAAGCCTTGGAAGAAGTTACTCGTATCCTTTGTCGCCTGGAGGAAGGGACGTGTACAGCCGGAGATCTTCTCCCTGCCGTCTACGAGGAGCTCCGCCGCCTAGCCAGAAGCAAGATGGCAGGTGAGCGGTCAGACCATACGCTTCAGGCAACCGCGCTCGTCCATGAGGCCTGGATACGACTGGAAAGGTCCGCCTCTGGCTCTTGGCAGAACAGGAACCATTTCTTTGGAGCCGCCGCTGAGGCAATGCGACGAATTCTGGTCGATCATGCACGAAAACACCTCAGTCAGAAGCGCGGATCAGGCGCACAGAAAGTTGAGTTGGATTCCGCCTTGTCTTCCATTGTGGTCAAGGCCCCGAGAGAAGAGCTTATTGCGATTCATGAAGCTCTCGACAAGCTGGAGAGAGAGGATCCGCAGGTGTCGCAGCTCGTGAAGCTTCGCTATTTTGTCGGAATGACAATGGCTGAGGCTGCTAACGCCATGGACCTCAAAAAGAGGGCTGCAGAAGCCCTCTGGACCTACGGAAAAGCTTGGCTTCACAGAGAAATCAAAAATAACACCTAAATACTTCTAATCTGCCAAATTCATGCGGATTTACCGTTCCAAGCACGCTGCTATAATTAAGAGTATATTTCCCATGAAAAAGTATCTCCTTCTGAACACCGTATGGCTCGCTTTGGCGCTGGGTGCGTTCCTACTTGGCCGCTCCACATCCGGAGATGTAGCAGGATCGGACCAACCTCTCATCCGGAAAAGCACAGGCAAGTCGTCAATTTCCCGAAGTGGATCTTTAGCAACTACGACAGGAAGCACAGGAAACTCAAACCGCATCAGCCGCGGCGGGGGCCAAGATGGAGCACGAGTGACCATCGGCCAGTTTCTCAACGAGCGCGATCCCTTGCTTGCAAATCGCATGTTTGCGGAGCTCATCCTTTCGATGGATGCCTCTTCTGCGGGTGGCATCTTTGAAGAACTTAAAAACAAGCGAGGCCAGGGATCGGATGAACAGATGACACTCTTCCTCCGGGCCTGGGGACAGATCGATGGGTCGGCTGCAATGGAGGCTATCGATGAATTTAAGAGAGATCCCCGCCGTCAGGCCCAAGCTGGCATCGCAGCAATATCAGGATGGGCAAGCAAGGATCCAGAGGGCGCGAAAGCTTACCTTGCCTCTGTCGATAATGAGATGGCCAGGGGAGTCCTCACCCAGGGAATCGTCAGCGGGATGGCAAGCACTGACCCGGATGGCGCCACGGATTATGTCTTGGAGCTCGACCAGATACAGAGAGCTCGGGTGGCCGATTCAGATACCCGGGACGAGCGCAGACAATGGCTTGACCGAGGTCGTGCTTACGCGTTTGACCGACAGCTTGACACCATTGCCACTGCTCAGATTGCTCTGGGCATGCCAAATGCAACAGCTTGGGCAGAAAACCTTCCCGAGGGAACCATTAAGGCCTCCGCGTTCGACCGAATTGCGGATCGATATGCGAGTGAGGATCCAGCTGCGGCAGCCGAGTGGGTACGAAGCCATGCCGACCAGGAGTATGCAGAACGCGCCGTCCGTGAGGTGGCCGAAGAACTTGGCAAGGAAGATCCAGAGCAGGCTGTCCGGTGGGTCGCCGACCTGCCCGACGCTACCCGGTCTGGCGCTATTAGCCAGTCAATGGAGCGCTGGACCCGGGAAGATCCAGTAGCCGCCGGAAACTTCCTTCAAGATATGGCCCCCTCGGAGTCGCGTGATGCTGCCGTGAAGAGCTATGCCAATGAGCTCGATGGGTCAGACCCTCAAATGGCCGCGGAGTGGGCTGGATCGATCGCTGACGACCAGATGCGCGCTGAAACACTTAATGGCGTTGCCCGTTCTTGGATCCGGAGAGACCCGGAAGGAGCGCGTGAGTGGCTACCTGGGAGCGGACTCTCGGGAGACCAGCAGGAAAGAATCCTCCGGGATGCAGATCGAAGACAACAGTTTCGTGACCGCTTTCGTGACAACTGAAGCCGGAAGCAGGACTGACTCCCTTTCTACTCAACCTTAATACCCATATTCACGTCACAATCCGTGACGGATTTCTTGAATTCCTCAACCGCACCCGGGGTTACCTTCGTTTGCCAGAGATACAGCTTTTTCAGGTTTTTCAGTCCCGCAAGCTTCTTAAGACCCGCGTCCGTAATCTCCGTTCCGTAGAGGTTAAGATATTCGAGATCACTAAGCGATCGCAGGGCATCCAGTCCAGAGTCCGTGATTCCGGTTCCGTTCAACCATAACTTACGAAGCCGTGACATCTTACCCAAAGTTGCAGCGCCTGCATCCGTGATGGACGTAGCGCTCAGGTTGACATCAACCAGCCCTGCGCTTACCGGACTGAGCTTTGCTAGGTGCTCGTCATTGAAGTCCTTCCTCATGCTGACAGCAGTAAACGTAAGGTCGCTGTCCTGCTGCGAAATAAAGCCGATCGAGTTCGGAAAGTGACCGGAGACCTCAGCGATTGGATCCTTCAAAGCATCCCGGGCAGTCGCAAGGCGTGCCGCGCTAGCATCAGCTTGAGCATACATCTCCGCGAGCGCATCTTTGACTTCCTCATCGGTGGGGAGGCTTTCTACCGCAGCGAGAATATCATCAGGCGCTCCGGCATCTTTCATTGATTTACCCACTGGCAGCTCTGCCTTGATCCACCACTCAAGAACTTTCAACTCACTTTCTTCAATCTGAGGCTTGCCCTCCGGCGGCATATGCTCCTCATCGTCGTGAGGAAGATTAATCCGCATGAGAAGGATGCTCTCTTCCAAATTCCCCGCTACTACGGCAGGTGCTTCGTCGCCACCTTTTTTCATCAACTCAAGGGAAGTGAGCTCCAGCTTTCCCTTGATCTTCTTCTTCCCGCTCGGATTGTCAGAAACATCGGCGTGGCATTGATAGCATTTGGCCCGGAGAATTGGGACTACCACACCCTTGTAGACATCCCGGTCGGCAGCAGACTTCGCTATCGCTTTATCCGAGATGACAAAACACAAAGCCAAGGCGGCTAAAACAAAATGGAAAAGACTTCTATGACTCATGACAATTTCGATGGGAGGTTGTCCCAGAGAGCGGACGGCAAGGAAGCCCGCCCCCAGCAACATGGTTAACGGAGCACTTCTTCCGCCATCAAACAACGGAAAACTTAAAAGCCTACATCGCCTCTTCAAAGGAGGCTGGGACCCGAGGCGGAATCCCCCGAGCCTGATCGGCCCAATGGGACGCCTAAATCACTGTAATTACTGCATCTAAAGCATTCTGTGCCTCGGCGCGCAATGGTTCAGGCTCCCGCTTCCGCTTCTCCGTCAAGCTCTCCTCCATGGCTCAGGATGAACTGCAGGTCTTCAAGTGCCAGGTTGCTGGCAAAACCCTCATCCCCTAGCACATTGGTCACCAATGCCGTCTTTTGGTGCTGCAGCACCCGGATCTTCTCCTCAACTGAATCCTTGGTAAGAAGCCGATAGGCAATGACCTTGTTTTTCTGTCCAATACGGTGAGTCCGGTCAATTGCCTGATTCTCCACCGCCGGGTTCCACCATGGGTCATATAGGATTACATAGGATGCTGAGGTCAGGTTAAGACCTGAACCCCCTGCTTTCAGCGAGAGAAGAAAGACAGACGGATCCTTACTTGTCTGAAATTTTTCAATCTCTCCCTTCCTGTCCTTGGTTTGACCGGTCAAATAATTGAAAGGGCGACTGTCTACCTCTAATTGAGTTCTAATAATCTCCAGCATCGACACGAATTGAGAGAAGACTAGAACCTTGTGGCCTTCCTCACGAAGCTGATCGAGAAGATAAAAA
>NZAC01000039.1 GCA_002686085.1 Roseibacillus sp.
GCGGGGGCGAGCGGGATACCATAGTCCCCTCTGTAGTTTCATCGGGGAGGAAGCCGAAGGATCGCGTCCTGACACTACGACATTTTCTCTGTAAGGATCTGGACCTCAGCAATTAAGAGCATAAGGTACGGGTTCTCATGAAAACAGCACCGAGCAAAAAAATATTCTCTATATTCGCACTGGTAGTCTGCACCTTCTCTTCGAGCGGTGCTGCGGAGGAAGGAATTGAAACTCAGCTTCAAGGCGAGTGGATTGCCTACCGAGGAGATCAGTTCGATATCAAGAAAATCACGACGGATAAGGCGACCCAAACCTTCTATGACTGGAGCGGTAAGCTTCTTTACCAGAGGACATCTGATTTGAAGGTCAAGGTTGTGGGCTCTGGTGAGAGACAGACCATCATCGGAAAAGGTGCGGAGTGGCACTACCTTGCGGGCGGGAAAAAGCCAGAAGATACGCTTTGGACAACGCTGTCTTTTGACGCGGCTAAGGCGGGATGGGAAAAAGGTCCTTCCGGGTTTGGCTATGCGGATGACGATGATGCAACGGTCCTTAACGACATGCAGGACAACTATTTATCCGTGTTCATCCGCCGGGAGTTCGAAATTCCGGCGGGAGCTGATTTAAAAGGATTGAGTCTTCGCATCAACTACGATGACGGATTTGTTCTGCACGCGAATGGGCGTCGTCTGTTCAGTTCAAGCAACGTATCAGTGAATGAAGAGAGTGGAGAAGTTACGGTGGGTAACCACGAGGCGGGTGGCCTCGAATCTTTTTCCCTCGCTGACTTTAGCGGGGTATTCAAGGAAGGCCGGAATGTAATCGCGATCGAGGGAATCAACGCAACCTTGGATAGCAGCGATTTTACCCTTGATCCGCAGTTGTTGGTTGGGAAAGCCACAAAGTTTGTGGAGACCAATCGCAAGGAAAAACATGAAACTGCACAGACTGACTGGTTTTTTAACAACCGAGCCTGGGATGGGAAGGTCGACAACCTTCAGATCTGGTCCAGGGCACTAAAAGATAGCGAGGTCGGAGCCCTTTGGAATCAGGGGAAAGGCACTGCGAAAGCGAAAGGCGAGCTAACCGATGGCCTGGTTGGGCACTGGCCTTTTGATGGAGACTTCAAGGATGCCAGTGGAAATGGGAGACATGGTACAGCCAAGAATTCTCCACTGTTCGTAAAGGGTCAGCTTGGGCAGGCGCTGGATCTGAATGGCGAGGATCAATATGTTCTGCTTGGTGGAAAATCGGCAGATTACACCCCCGAAGGTGGGAGTATAACGGTCTCGGTCTGGTTCAGTCCTGACGGTTTCGATAAGCGTTGGCAGACGCTGATCGCGTTGGGGGACGGAGGTTGGGGCGATTGGCGCATTCATCGTGAGGCTTTGACAGAAAATATGCAGTTCGTCGGTGTGCGCAGAGTTCGGAATACCGTTCCGGTCCTCGACGGAAAAATGCACCATTTGGTAGCTATCGCAGAAAAGGGCAAAGGAGTTCGGCTCTTCATCGACAACGAAGTGATAAGCAATGATCCACCTGCGGAAGAGGCGGCTGACTTTGCTGGAATCCCTTTGGACAAGGATGAGCAGGTGCCAGCTGTGGGGGCAAACCTTCAGGGTCCGATATTTCGTGCAACACCTCTTGAAGGAGAGTTTATTTTAATGGAAGAGTCGTTGCGTATTGCAGCCACTTCAGGAATTCAGGGATGGGGTAGCGGAAATGCAAATTCCTACTCGGGGCTCTATCGAAAGGTCGAACACCCTGAAGAGGCTCTGCTCATTGCCGCACGCGCGGGGAACCTCGAGAAGGTTGAGTCTCTTTTGAACGCTGGAGTTGATCCAAATGCCACTTCGCAAAATTCCTACACGGCGCTCAGCTATGCGGCTGCAGGAGGGCATCTTGAAATGATCAAACTGCTACTCAAGAATGGTGCTGATGTAAATAAGCAGGCGCGTCACATGAAAAACTCGCTGAGTGTAGTCGCAGGAAGTTCACATGTTGAAGCGGCGAGGTTACTCCTAGCTAACGGTGCTAAGATGATGGTAAACACAAATGGATCCTCAGTTGTGCATGAGGCGGTTATCTGGAGGCAGCCCGAGATGCTCAAGTTCCTCTTGAGTGAACTCAAGGTTGGAGTCGACTTAAAGTCTGCCAATGGCAGGACTCCCCTGCATTACGCCATTTCGAGGATGGAAAAGGGGCAGAACATTCGGAACCAGCTTGATATTGCTTCTGTGAAAATCCTTCTCCAGCAAGGAGCTGATCCGAACCAGCAATTCACGGACAATAATGTGAAGAGAAGTGCGATAGGGCTTGCTGAATTTAAAGGCTTGGACGAAGTCGTGGCTCTCCTGAAATCGCATTGAGATCTTGATGCCGATTCATTGAATGACTTTAGCGGCGACCATCATTGGGGATGCCCTGCCTGAGGGGCATCCCAAGTGACTAGCTCGGAGATTGGTAGATGCGGAGTCGCTCGACTTCTGTAACCAGTTCGAAACCATTTGCTTCGAGCAGGATCTTACAAACGATCTGCTCCCGCTCGCGTTCGCAGTCGTGAAGACCGACAAATCCACCTGGCTTGACGGATTTGGTAGCGGCGTAGGTGCTCTGGTGACGTCCAAAGGTCGGGCCCCACGGAGCATCTACGAAAACGCAGTCCCATTCGCCGTTGAAGGGAGGGCTCTCCAAGGCAGGAAGGGTTACCTGATCAGCCGCGAAATCAGTTTTTTCCCAGTGCTCGAAAGACTGCTGGTAGGTGACGGCAAGAATGTGCTCATTCCCGATCTCTTTCCCGATTCGATCAATCCACTCCCCATTGTTCTCGAGGAAGAGTGTTGGATTTCCGTGGTTCAGTCTCCGCCAAGCAGCCGAGTCCCGACCCACCCCAAATACGAGGAGGCGACAGGATGCGATGTTCTGCACGTGCTCCGCAAAGGCACAGTATTCCCTGAGAGTGCAGCTGTTGGGTTGTCCGCCAATTTCGGAAAAGACGTCCTCAGGGGTAAGTGCCATGCTTAAATTTAGGCTTGGGGTCAGGCCTCGGGATAGACCCAGGGCCCGCGGTAGTCCCGCTTGAGGAGCTTGTTGGCGGCGGGGTCGTTGAGGACCTTCTCCGCTGCGCCGTCCCATTGAATACTACGCCCAAGTTTCAAGGACATCATACCAAGCATCGGCAGGACCGAGGATCGGTGGGAGGATTCCAGCCCGCACACAGTTTCCTTCCCGCTTTCGATCCCATCGATGAAGTTCTGCCAGAGCAACTTGAGATTGTGCCCATCCGGCTGTTGGAGCTGTGAATCCTGATGGATGATCTTGTCCCGGGAGTTCGCAGGATAAAAGGTCCACCCATCACGCCACCCCATGTGAAAGACCCCATTCTCTCCGTAGAAATAGCACCCGATCTTATGTTTTTCCGAGGGGTTTTCCGCGTAGCGTCGATGTTCCCAGGTGGCAGTGAAGGATTCGAACTCATACACGGCGACCTGAGTATCCGGAGCATCAGTAGTCTGCTCAGAGTCATTCAGGACAGGAGTACCCCGGACAGGCCGCCCGCCCGTCGAATACACTCGCTTGGGATATTTTTCCTCCGTCCACCAGAGGACTTGGTCAAGCCAGTGCACTCCCCAGTCCCCCAGGATTCCATTGGCAAAATCGAGAAAATGCCTGAACCCTCCCGGGTGGATCCTGCTGTTGAAGGGGCGAAGCGGTGCTGGGCCACAATACATATCCCAATCCATTCCCTTCGGGGGTTCCTCGTTGGCACGGGGTTGTTCCTTGCCCCCTCGCCCTGCAACAAACATGCGGACCATGCCCACTTTTCCTACCTTTCCGCTCCGGAGAAAGTCCATGCCTGAGACGTGGTGCGGTCCAATTCTGCGGTGGAGTCCAACCTGGACGGTCTTCCCCGCGCGCGTGGCCGCGTTGAGCATGGCTCGGCTTTCCTGGATAGTGTGGCCTGTGGGTTTTTCGACGAAGACATGAGCTTCTGCCTGGACGGCTGCGATTGTCTGGAGTGCATGCCAGTGATCGGGAGTGGAAATGATAACGATCTCTGGCTTTTCCTTTTCGAGGAGTTCGCGATAATCCTTGTAGGTCTTCGGCTGTGCCCCGGAGAGGTCCTGAACCTCCTCCGCTGCAACTTCCAAGGCATCGTCGGACACGTCATTCAGGGCAACCACCTGAATGGTTCCCGAGGCCATGGCCTCCCTGAGGATGTTCATCCCCCACCAACCAGATCCAATCAGAGCAGTGCGGTATTTTTTTCCGGACTTTCCCGGATTGGCGAGCAGGGGAACTTGAGTTGCCATGCCGGTTGCGGCGGCGGTATTGACGAATGCTCTGCGATTCATGAATGGATAAGGGCTACGGTTACCTCAGAGTCTAATTCAATACAATTTACCAGCTCACGCAAACCAGAGTTCCCTCGGAGTTTCTGGCATAAAGTTTCCCGTGGGCAAAGACCGGAGCAGTCCAGCATTTTCCATCGAGAATTTTGCCTTTTGATGTTGGCTGGAACCCCTCTGGCGAGGCCGGGGCGACCCACAGAAACCCCTTGTGATCGAGCACGAGAAGTTGATCCCTGACAGCGAGAAGCGATCCAAAGCCACACTGGTCGAAACTCCAGCGAACTTCACCGGTCCTCCAGTCGATGCACTTGAGGGCGGCGTCTTCATTAGAGTCTCCGTCGATGCCGTAGAGGAAGTTGTCAATCAGGACGGACCCATTGAACTGACTGCGCAGGTTTTTGTTCTTCCAGAGCGTTTCAGCCTTTCCGTCACTGATCTCGAGTAGGGCGCAACCCTTGTTGTAGCCCGATGAAATAAATACCTGATTCTCTCTCACGATCGGATCCGCTGCGTTGACGCCATAGCGGGTGATCCACCGGTAGCTCCAGAGCTTCTTGCCGGTCTCGCGTTCGACTGCGAGATACGCCTTCCCATTGGAGAGGAGCAGGGCCGGACCTGAAGCAAGATCGACCGGGAGCGGGGTGGAATATCCAGGGTCCCCGCGGTCGGATTTCCATAGGATCTCACCGTCGGTTTTTCTGAGGGCCATCCCGGCGCTGCCGACGTTGAGATAGATAGTATTTCCTACCAAAGTTGGAGATCCATTGAAGCCCCAGGTCGGAACCCGGACCTCGGCCTCGTCCCTGAGCTGCTTTTTCCAGATCACCTTTCCGTTCGAGGCCTGGAAGCAGAAAAGATCGCCCCATTTGGAAAGCAGATAGGCCCGTTCCCCTTCGATGGTGGGGGTGGCACCGGGTCCGCCTTCATAAAATTTGTCCCCCAGGTCTGCGGGGAAGGAGTGCTTCCAGACCGTTGCCCCGTCCGCGGTGCGTATACAGAAAATCGTGTCGTAGCCGTTCTCGTGCCCCGTTGTGAAGAGATGACTTCCGACAACCGAGCAGGAAGAGAAACCGGTTCCTATCTCCGATTTCCATGCCACGGTTCCGCCGATATTCTGAAGAGCCTTGTCAGGAAGGCGCTCGGCGGAAATGCCGTTACGCTTCGCGCCTCGCCAGTGAGGCCAATCGTTAGCGAGAGAGGGAGGAGCGGAGGACAAGAACCAGAGAAGCAGGCAGGAGAGTCGAAGCGATGGGACGATGAACTTCATGGATGAACTGGCTGTTGCCACGCTGCCAGCCACGCAAAGAGCCGTCACTCTTAAATCGTGTGCGCAGCTGATAGAGGTTACCTGCGGGCTACTGCTAGGAGGGTTTGGAATCCGGGTGGCGCTTCTTCCCGGTCGGCAATCGTAGTTTCAATCTCGCTGAATCCCGCGCCTTTGAGCAAGCCGGCGATTTCAACTTCCGCAAACCCGAGATGGGTATCGGCGTAAAGCTCGCGCGCCTGTTCGAACGAATGCTGGAGGAGATCGAGAATCACTACTTTCCCGTCGGGTTTGAGGATGCGATGGACCTCTTCGAGAGCACGCGATGGATTTGATGCGTGGTGAAGGGCCTGACTGAGGAAGGCGAGATCAATAGAACTGTCTTCGATCGGAGGAGACTCGATGTCTCCAAGTCTGTATTCCAGATTTCCCAGACCGTTTTTGGCGGCAGTTTCTGTCCCAAAAGATACCATTTTCTCTGAGTGGTCGATGGCGATAACCTGCTCTGCTCTCTGCGCAAGGAGTTGTGCGAGGGTTCCTTCGCCCGCCCCCAGATCGGCAACGACCTTGAAATCAAGAATCTTGAGCAGGCCTTCTGCGAGTGCTTTCCAGGATCTGCCCGGGACATACTGCCGGCCAAATTTACCCGCGAGCTCATCGAAATAGGCACGGGTGCGGTCTTTTCTCTTGTTGAGGACGTGGTGCAGGGAGGCGAGATCCTTGTCGCGTTCCTCCAGTTCGGCCCCGGCCTTTCTGGCAATCCCAAGAAGTTCTTTTTCGGGTCTGGCCGAGTAGATATTATTTTTTCCTGAGCGTTGGACCGAAACGAGGGAGGCCTTTTTCAGCTGGGCCAACTGGGTTGAGATGCGGGATTGGCCCATCCCCAGAATTTCCTGCAACTCCGCCACGCTGAGCGACTCTTCCGCGAGGAGGAGAACCACGCGAAGTCGGGTGGGATCAGCCAGTAATTTAAGTGAATTGAGAATTGACGGCATGGGTTCCCGCGCTTAGCTCATATCAACAAATCAAGATCTGTAGATACATTCCAGCCGAAAAAACCAAAACCTTATGTCTCGTCCATTCATTTTTTCGTCCGAATCAGTGACCGAAGGTCATCCTGACAAGGTGTGTGATACCGTTTCGGATGCCGTGCTTGATGCTTGTCTGGCCCAAGACCCAGGTAGCAGGGTCGCCTGCGAGACTTTCGTGAAAGATAATGTGGTTGGACTCGCGGGCGAGATCACTACCAGTGCAATTTTCGACTACGGGAAAGTAGTTGGCGAAACCCTTCAGGAGATTGGCTACGACGCTGACTACGCGCAGGGGACAGACTACTCTTACACCTGTAAATTTGAAAAGGGGGCTTTCCTGATGAACATGCTTGGCCAGCAATCGCCAGACATTAAGCAGGGGGTTGATGCAGCAGGTGCTGAGGGTAAGGAAACCGATGAGCAGGGGGCAGGGGATCAGGGGATCATGTTTGGATATGCCACTAATGACACCCCGGAGTTGATGCCCGCCCCGGTGCTTTATGCTCACAAGCTTGGTCAGGAAATGACGCGGTTACGTAAGGACAGGGTTCACACATGGTTGCGTCCGGACTCCAAGACACAGGTTAGCATCGAGTATATTGACAACCGGCCGAACCGGATTACAGCGGTAGTTGTTTCAACGATGCACGCCCGCGAGATCACAACGGAAGAGATTCGGCAGCTACTGCAGGCAGATTTGATCGAGAAAATCCTGCCCGAAGAGCTTCTCACCGAGGATACCGAGATACTCATCAACCCAACCGGGCGCTTTGAGGTTGGTGGGCCAGAGGGAGATGCTGGGCTCACCGGACGGAAAATCATCGTTGATACGTATGGGGGAATGGGACGTCATGGAGGAGGGGCGTTTTCAGGAAAGGATCCTTCAAAGGTAGATCGCTCCGCGGCTTACATGTGTCGCTGGGTTGCCAAAAATATTGTGGCAGCAGGGTTAGCCCGGGAGTGTGAGCTCCAGCTTGCCTATGCTATTGGGCACCCTCATCCCGTCAGCCTTAATGTGAATTCGTTTGCGTCCAACGAAGTGGCCGAGGAGAAGATCGAGAGGGCGGTTCAGGAAGTCTTTTCCTTCAAGCCTGCAGACATTGTTGAGCAGCTAGACCTTTTGAGGCCGTTTTACCAGACCACGACCAATTATGGTCACTTCGGGCGGGAAGATGCAGGATTGCCATGGGAGGAAACCAATCGGGTTTCTGAGCTCCAAAATGCGATCTCCGCTTCATAAAGATATTTAAAACCAACTATAAAAAATAAATGAGTGTAATTGCAGAAGAGCCAAAGGTTCTCCCCTATAAGGTCGCCGATCTGGGCCTAGCCGAGTTCGGTCGAAAAGAAATTGAAATCGCCGAGTATGAGATGCCGGGATTGATGGCAGTCAGTGAAAAATATGGTGCCGAGCGACCGCTGGATGGAGTGCGAGTGATGGGGTCACTGCACATGACAATTCAGACTGCGGTATTGATCGAGGCTCTTCAAAATCTTGGTGCTGATGTCCGGTGGTGCTCCTGTAACATTTTCTCCACCCAGGATCACGCCGCTGCAGCGATGGCTGAGCGGGGGACTCCGGTCTTTGCGTGGAAGGGGGAGTCACTGGAAGAATACTGGTGGTGCACCTGGCAAGCTCTTCAGTATCCAGGAGGGAAAGGGCCTCAGCTCATTGTAGACGATGGTGGTGATGCGACCCTCCTCATCCATAAGGGCTATGAAATGGAGAATGGGAGCGACTGGGTGGACACTCCTTCCAGCAATGATGAGGAGCAGGTTATTAAAGACCTCCTTAAAAAGATCAAGCTGGACCGCCCGGGTGTCTTCAATGAGTGGGTCAAGGAGCTTGTTGGCGTCTCAGAGGAGACCACCACCGGGGTGCACCGGCTCTATCAGATGCACCGGGATGGCAAGCTTCTCTTCCCAGCAATCAATGTGAATGATTCAGTGACAAAATCGAAATTTGACAACCTCTACGGGTGTAGAGAGTCCCTGATCGACGGGATCAAAAGAGCGACAGACGTCATGATCTCCGGCAAGGTTGCGGTAGTCTGTGGCTATGGTGACGTGGGCAAGGGTTGCGCGCAGGCTTTGCAGGCTCAGGGGGCACAGGTTGTTGTAACAGAGGTCGACCCGATCTGCGCCTTGCAGGCTGCGATGGAAGGGTTCCGCGTCCTGACTATCGAGGACACTCTGGGATGGGCAGATATCTATGTGACTACCACCGGGAATTTCCGGATCATCCGGACGGAGCACATGGAGAAAATGAAGGATCAGGCTATCGTCTGTAACATCGGTCATTTTGATAATGAAATCGAGGTCGACAAACTGAACGAGATGGCTGGAGTTAAGAGGTCAAACATCAAGCCCCAGGTGGATAAGTACACCTTTCCCGGAGGGAATGCTCTCTACATGCTCGCCGAAGGCAGGCTCGTGAATCTTGGCTGCGCGACCGGACACCCGAGTTTCGTCATGTCCAACAGCTTTACTAACCAGTGTCTGGCCCAGATTGACCTTTGGGCGACCCGTGGTTCCCGTGAACCTGGCGTTGAGGTGCTTCCCAAGAAGCTGGATGAGGAAGTGGCCCGTCTCCACCTTGAGAAAATTGGATGTAAGCTGACAAATCTTACTCAGGAGCAAGCCGATTACATCGATGTGCCGGTAGATGGTCCCTACAAGCCTGCCCATTATCGGTATTAGAAGATCACTTTTGAAAGGCCTCTGGGAGCGCCCGGAGGCCGGCTGGCAGCGGAAGTTGGTGTATGGGCCCGCAAAGCTACATCTGCCCCAGTTGTGGCAGTGAGGCAGTGGTGGGCACTCCCTGCGGGCTTTGTGCCAAAGCGAATCTACCCCCGGACTCTTCTGGTAGTCGGACAGGAACGCGAGGCCGGAAGAGGTCCCAAAGATCGGTGCGCCGAGGCTGGGAGCAGACAGAAGACTATGAAGGGCTCGATCTCCCGGACGAGGCCTTCGACTATGACGACTTCATAGCCCGGGAATTCGGCAACAAGGGCAGGGGAGATGTGATCAGGATCCGTTGGTACTGGTGGGTGACCGCGCTGCTTCTGATCACTACTCTGGTCCTGCTCGCTAGCGCAGGGCTCTGGTGATTTGTTACGGGAGTTCCTGAATGGCAAGGTCCTTGAACTGGACCCGCATGTCCTGCCCTCCATGAAGCTGCAGCGCAATGTGGCCCTCTTTGAGGCACTTGGGGTCATTTAGCAGCTCAGTTACCTTGGTTCCGTTGAGAGAGACGGTGATGCTGTCCCCGATTGCAGAGACAAGAAGATCAGTCCAAGCCCCTGGTTTGACTAATTTGGAAATCACGGTTGGATCGGGTTTCCGAACCCAGGCTCGCATGGAGGTTTCGTAAAGGCCTCCAACTTCCTTGGAATTGTCGACTTCTGCCTGGAAGCCTCGGACACTGACGTGGGTGTTGGTTTTTTCGACCCGGAAGTAAAACCCGCTATCTCCACTGGTTACCTTGAATTTGGCCCGGACCCTGAAGTTCTTGAAGCGCTTGTCGGTCATGAGAAGCCCATGGCGCGGTTCGCTGCGTGGGGAAGTCCCGAGGATGGTTCCATCTACAACCTCCCATTTTCCTCCGGGAACCGGGTGCCAGCCGTCGAGGTTTCTTCCATTGAAAAGATCCTTCCACGCGGGCTCTGCGGAGGCAGTCATCGGGGCGAGCAGAAGGAGGCTCAGGGTGGAAAATATTCTCATGGGCTGAATAGTGGCAGGAGTTTTCCAGATGAGAAGAAGCGATGTGTCGATGACCCTGCTCCTAATGTCTCAGGTAGTCCAGCGGTCTACCCGAAATGAGAGCGCAGCACCTTGAGAGATTTTGGAATAGCCGTGAGCGGGTCCTCCTTACCTTCAAATTCGAGCGAGACGTAGCCCTTGAAGCCGGCGGTCTTCATGATTCCCGCTATACGGGCATAGTCGAGGTCGAGAGTATACCAGCGTCCGCCCCCAAAGTAGGTCTTGCACTGCATGAGAACAGTTCGGTGGGCCAGTTGCGACAGCCTGTCGTATGGATCCTCGAGGAAATTCCCGGTATCGAGGGTCACCTGAAGCCACTCTGAATCGACGGCATCGACAACTCTGTTGACTCCCTCCGGGGTGACTCCCAGACCCCAGTGGTTCTCCAGGCCCATGACCACTCCGCGCTTGGCAGCCTCTGGAACAAGGGCCTCATAGGCGTCGATTACCCACTCATACGCATTTTTCTCGGTGTAGCCCGGGAGGGGTTTTTCGATACCCCGTTTTGCCATAAGGTCATCAAAACTCTTTGAGGTGCCCCATGTACCCGAATTGACCCGCATGGTTGGAATGCCGAGTTGATAGGCCTGCTCGAGGCAGGCGATGGTATGATCAATGTTCTTCTGGCGTCTTTCCTTGTCGGGAGAAAGGAAGCCCTGATGAGTAGAATAACCCATTAAGTCTAAGCCGAGAACGAACGCATGGCGCTTGATTTTCTGGAGGGTGGCATTGTCGTAGGACTCCAGCTGCCGCTGTAGGATTTCAAGACCGTCGAAGCCCATTCTTGCGGCGTGCTCAAGATTGGAATGGAGTGATCGTAATTCCTGCCGGCGAAAGCCCCAGAAGGAATAGGAAGACACCCCGATTCGGTTCGGTCCCCGATACGGAGGGTGGGATCCTTCTTCCTGTAGCACGGCACCTCCGGGAAGTTCCACGGCAGCGAGGCTACTTAGAGAGGCTGCCGTAGTAGCGGAAGTAGTGAGGAAAGTGCGACGCTTCATAGCGCGATTGTCCTGAATCCTGAGGAGGATCCAAGTGGGAAAACAGGGTCTAGTCCAGTTCGAGTCGGTAGCGCTGAACGGAAGGATCTACTTCCCGGGCCCAGCCGTCGATGCCCCCAGCCAAAGCCAGAGAATTTTTCAGGCCATGGCCATGAAACCAGGCACAACGATCCAGGACATCACGTCCTCGGTGATCATAAAGGACGATCGTTTCCTCGGGAGGTTGTGCGAAGAGGCTATTCTGCAATTCCTGAGTCAGAAATTTTGAGCCGGGCAGGCGAACAGACTCGTGCTCCTCTCTGCTGCGGATGTCGAGCAGAAGAAAGGGCTCATCCTTGTTGAGGCGCTCCGCAAGTTTCAGGGGCATGATGAGGAGGGCTTGATCTCGCTCATGGCTCTCGAGAAGGACGGTAATGGCCTCCTCCACCGGTATTTTGTTGCGGGCGCAGACTTCAGCCAGAGTCTCGTCATCCCTGTAAGAGCAGGACTGGCAGCCGCCAACGTGGTAGGCGGCGAACAGCGTTCGGCGTGCTCCTGGGAGCAAGGCAAGAAGGTCCTCCATGCGCTGGGAAGCACTGATGTCTATTTTACCTGCCACCAGGGGAGCATGGCGAACTATGGGAGGATTTCCAGTGTTTGTCTTAAAAGAAAAGTTCGTATACTGGCGGCGCGATGGAAAACGACCGGGAGCCGAGGATTTACCTTCTGCCCAACTTGATGACGGCGGGAAACCTGTGCTGTGGTTTTTTTGCAGTCCTTACGATTTTCAAAGGCATGCAGATGCCCGAATTCGAAGACGCGAAGCACTACTATGAGACCTCGCTATTGTTAATTTTCGGGGCATGTCTCTTCGACCTGCTGGACGGCAGGCTCGCCCGCCTCGGGGGGCAGGAGTCAGACTTCGGACGTGAATTCGACTCTCTGGCAGATCTTGTTTCCTTCGGGATGGCTCCAGCGTTGCTCTGCTCGAAAGCCGTCCTTCTGAACCTCGAGTTGCCGGAAGGCCTCCAGACAGCGGAGGCGGGTGTAGGTTGGGCGATTGCTTTCATCTACTTGCTTTGTGGGGCAATTCGTCTCGCTCGCTTCAACTGTCTGGCAATTCTTGGATCGGAGGAGGACTTCAAGACCTTCAGGGGTATTCCAATTCCCATGGCGGCCGGATTTATAGCTTCCCTCACATTCCTCATCATCTTTCTTCACGACAATGACCGGGAGCTTGGTGCGTGGAACTGGGTGATGGCGGGAGCCATGTTAGGTCTTTCCTTTCTGATGATCAGTAACATCCGCTACCCGAGTTTCAAGAAAGCCGGATGGATTACGAGGGGAAGTGTCCCCATTCTTGCAGTTGGGACGCTCTTGGTGGGAGCCACCATCGTATTTTTCCAAGTGTTACCCGCGGTATGGTTTTCCGCGTATCTCATTTATGGCCTCGTCCGGCCGGTGCTTTCGGCAAAGCGGCGAAGGGCGGTAGAGGAGGGTCTTGATTCAGAGGAGGGTTCTGATTCAGATAAGAAGCCCGAGTCAGACAAGAAGCCTGAGTCAGACAGGGAGCCCGAGTCAGACAAGGAGCCCGAGTCAGACAAGGAGCCCGAGTCAGA
>NZAC01000040.1 GCA_002686085.1 Roseibacillus sp.
GCCCAGTTAAAGTGCTATCCATAAAACGCCCCGGGTCGTGCCAGCAAAGACAGAGCCGGAAGATGGGTTTATGAGTGGGCTGCACCACGACCCTACGATACGTTAACTAGGTAGAAGGGGGATAGAAACGGAAGTTATGGGCCACCAGGATAATGCCACCTCTGCGGAAAGCGTGGTGAATATAATATGGGTTCAGGAAGATGGTCGACTAACGATCACATCCTTGGAAAAATTAAATGCGAGTGCTCAGCAGCGCCTTGCACGGCAAGGGGTCTTTGGGCGAATACAAGGGACAAATGGAGACAAGAATTATATCCTTGTTGGGAAGATGGATCCGGAGCGCGGATTTGTCGTGGTAAACTATGAGACGATTAAGGCCGTCCCGTGGGTTTTCGACGGCACTCATTTGGTGCATCCTTCGAGACGTAAATACGCAGCTACATGCGCCGCGGACGGATGCTGGGAGGTTCAGGATTATGACCTGGGGCGACGTGTGCCGGACGCCGGACCGTGGACGTCGGTGCCCGGTCGGTTTTTGCAAAACCGGCGTATTGCTGGGAGGAGTGAGCCTAATACTGTGATCGTAGCTAATCGCTATTCGATTCTGCAGGATGAACGTGCAGAACCAGTACATGAGCTACCTGCACAGCCTCATCAACCACGGGAAGAACCGGCGGGAGCGGTGAAGAAGGCACAAGGCTTGAAGAAGGCGCGGGGCCGTCGCGGTCGTCGGACTCTGAAAGCGCTCGAGAAGGACCTTGGTGATCAGTTCGACGGGGGGTCTTGTGCGTGCGCGTGCGCTGATTCGGAATGCGGTCATCGGGTTGATGCTTCGGACAGGGACAAGTTCGAGGCTACTGTTCGACAGGCTCGAGTTCAGCGTGAACGAGTAAAGGCACGACGACGGGAGCGGATCCAGACTCTACATGGAGAGGAAACTGCGTATGTCCGGAACGTTTTAGGTGAGGTCCAATATGACGCTGATGGTGACGTAGTGTTTGACGATGGACTCATGGAAGTCCGTGATGGTCGACTGCACGTTGGCGACGGGACATTGCTACGGTCGAGGCTGGCGTGGAAAGACCTCGATTTAGAGGAATCCAAGGCACGGTCGGTACGGGGTGATCATCCGGATGAGCGGGACGTTACGCCGACCGTGTCCGAGACGCCAACTGTGCGGGCACGCCTGGTTCAAGGGCTGACGGTTGAGGCCGTCGCCGCTAAGGAGAGCACGATGGTTGCGGTTGTCGATGGTGGCTCTCACATCACCTTGCTCACGAAGAAGGAGGCGAGGGCGCTGGGGATCCTGCACCTCGTTGGTCGGCGGCGGGTATTGATTCGTGGAATTGGGAAGGCTGCTGTCTATGCGTTCGGAGGTAATAGCGTGGAATTTTTGATGCGGTGCCACTGCTCTGAGTGTCACGGGAAATTGCTTCCTCGAATGCATGATGCGGTTTACATCTGGGAAGATGAGGACGCGGAGGAGAGCCTGGTAGCGCCTCATGGCTTCCGGGATCTCTGGCAGGTTCAAGGAAAGGGCGAATCATTCTTCTTTGACGCGGATGGTCATCGTTTTCATCTGAATTATCGGGATCGGACAGTCTATATGACGTTGCGGTCAACGGGTAAGGTGGAAGATCCGGATGTTCCGCCATCGGAGGCACGTGCGCGTTGCGTGACGTCAGGGAAGCCGTTACAATGGAGTCAACCTGCGGATCCAGATTCGGCCTTGGCTACCAAGTCGAAGGAGTCCATGCCCAAGGCTGCCGCCGAGGCGGCACTTCGGAAGTTGACGGCTGATTTCGTAGCGCAGGAACAGGACCGGCGAGCTGCGGATACACGGCTTGCTGAGCAGGAGTCGGAGTTGCGTAAGGTGAACGCAGAGCTCGATGCGTTGCGCCTTGATTTTGCCCGGCAGGCTGAATATTGCGAGGATCAGGCCAAGATGCTCAACGGGCGGTTAACGTTTCGCATGGTTCATGACAAATCGGCGCCGTGCCAGTTTCGTATGGAAGAAATTGGGGTTAATGGGGCGATGGTCGAATCGGCTGTTACGGCAGAATCTGTCATACGGTTTATCGACGAGTCTGATGTGGAGCTAGCACAAGCGGTGGTGGGGCCCGCGGGCGGATCCGCCGAGGATGCTTATGGCGGGATTCATGTCACCTGGCGGTCGGAGGACGCCCGGCGGCGGTTTGAGAAGCCGATCCAGGCTCTGTATAACCATCGGCAGCGGGAACAAGTGATGCTGAACTATCACTATACCCACAATCACCTGCGTTTGGATTTGATGAATGCCGACGTGCGCGCGGGTAAGGTGCCGAATGGTATCGTGATGCATCGTCTCGCTTGCCCTGTGTGTCATCCGCCGACGCCAGGCATGGCGGCTGGTGGTGGTTCGAATGTTGCGCGCTCTGTGGTTCGTAAGCCATGGCACACGTTCCATGCAGACCTGTTTATTCTCTCTGGGGCGAAGCAGAAGAATCGTCATGGGATGACGGCGGTTTTGGGGGTTATTTGCCAGTCTACCGGCATGGCCTTCGTGATAGGTTTACGGCGGAAGTCTGATGCACTGGATGGAATGAAGACGTTCCTCCGGTTTTACCGGATGCATCAGCCTGATGTGGAGGCGAAATGGGGTTCGATCGGGTTTCGTGTGTTACGGTCTGATCGTGGGGGTGAATTTGTGGCTGCGTTGGCTGAGCAGGAATCGGCGTTCGAGGCGTGGCTACGAGAGGAGAAAATTGAGCTGGACTTGTCCGACGCGGAGGATCATCGGATGAATGCCAAGGCTGAGGAGATGTGGCGGTGGATGGTGCCGGGCGCGGAAAAGCTACTCCGCGTCTCTGGTCTGACTGACCAGTTCTTCGTCGACGCTCTGACGTGTTATGTGATTACGTACAATCAGCAGCGAACAGCGGCGAATCGGCTTGGAGGTGGCGCCCCGCCGTGGGAGTCACTCGGTCTACGGTGTTTTCATCCGGAGCGTCTGCGGACATTTGGGTCTTTGGGGTGGCTAAAGCGCCCTGTCGGCAAAGCTGGCAAGGATCCGGATGATCGCGGCCGGGCCGGGGGGTTGCCGCATCGGCGGCATATGGTCGTTCATCTGGGGTACACTTGGACAATGCGTGGGTACGCTGTTCTTGATATTGCTCGACGTATGCTGTATGTCAGCCGCAAAGTAAGCGTGGATCCCATCACAACAGGGACTATGAGTTTTCTTCGGCAGATTCGTGAGAATCCTGCTATGGCGCGTCTTCAGACGACGCCGACTGGAATGAAATGGGTGCGGAAGGTGTTTAAGGACGTGAGTCAGCCTTCCGTGGATGCCGACCCTTTGCCCCTGGGCGACGGGGATGCTCTGTGGAGCGATCGTCTTGGTGACCTTATCACCGACGATCCGGTTGATGGTGATGAGCGTTTGTGGGATCGCCACTTGGATGGCGTCGTTCCGGGAATTGCTACCGTTTCTGGTGGGAGCAGTTCACGGACGCCGGGGGGTGGCGGTGATGGCGATCCAGGTAATGACATCGCGGACGGTGCCATCGGAAGATCGGACATTGCTGAAAATTCGCGATCTCCGGTTCCGTCACCGATTATTCGGGACGGTGCACCGATAGCAGTGATGGATCCCGTGGTGAGACGGGATCATCGGGGATCACGTCGGGCACCTAAGTCGAAGAGGACAGGTGTGGCGTTAACTTGGACGATGATGAAAGAGTTGAAGCTGCGTCCATGTTTTAAGACAACACGGACAATGTCGACAGGGGCGTGGGTTAATCCGAAGTCCGGGTTATCCGCATTACGACTTGATTTATATCACCGGTCTCAATCCGTCAGTGACTTGGAATATTGGCGGAAGGAGGTCCGTAACTTTGGAAACGGTAAAGAAGGTACCGTTTGGAAAGTGGGAGATTGCTCGTTTGACTTCGAGCATGGTATTATGGATGTAATAGATACACGTGGACAGCGTTTTACACGCGAGAGCTGGACCGAGAATTCGGCTAACCTGATTAGACACGGCAGGACAGGCGAGGCGGGTCCAGTGGGAGATGGTAACGTCGTACGGCAACTTGATTTAAGTACTGACGATGGTGGCACGGGCGGCGTTGTTCGTTCTTATAGGGTAATCAGTGGTGATAAGATATCCTATGAAACGCAACGTCTAAGGAACCGGCGACGTGGTCGACCGGAATGGGTAACGGAGAAGCGGGAGCGGGTCATTGCGACCTCTGCAGCGGAGCTCTCATACGGAACGGGAAAACTGGATACTGAATTGTTCGAACGGGTAAAGAAGTGGGTATCTTCATCCAGTCTCCCGTCGGACAAGGCATCATCAGGACTGTCGCAAGTACCTGCGTGGGTCGCGATGGGCATGCGAGCTAGGACCATGGTGCAAGTGGAAGGAATGGAAAAGCCGGTCTACTTACAGGATGCTCTTCGGTCTGAGCATTGGCCTTTGTGGGCAGAGGCGATCAAACGGGAAGCTGCGGGTTTAATACTTGCGGGACTGTGGGATGAAGTGCCAGAGAGCAGCGTCCCTGAAGGGAAACGGGTGAATCAAGGACATTGGGTCTTTGACATTAAGACGGAACTGGGAAAGTTCGTTAAGGCTAAGGCGAGATATGTCTTCGATGGGAATCGAAGCGTTGGGGGAGTGGACTATACCGAGACCGCAGCGAACATGGCACACATGAAGTCGGTGCGAACCTTGTGCGCGTTGACTGCGGCGCGGGATTGGGAAATGCGACAGTATGACATTTCGCAGGCGTTTACGATCGCCGAGTGCGAAGCGGATGTTTGGATACAGCTACCTCAGCTTCCGCTGGGTGGTATGCCGGAGAATTATTATGATGGTTGTGGACGTGGTCGTGGCTCTGGCTATGTCGGAAAATTGCGTAGGATGCTTTACGGCATGTGTGACGCCGGGAGATGCTGGGACCGCGAGCTTGCTGGTTTTTTCACGAAAATTGGCGCCCGGAGGTTACATATGGATAAATCGGTCTGGGTGTGGCATTGGGGAGGCCACATGATGTACCTCGCATCGCATGTGGACGATGTGCTTGTGAGTTATTCATCTGATCTGATTAAGGACAAATTCGATACTGAAATTCGGGCTCATTTCGGTCAGAATGCGAATGGAGAAGAACGGGTAACGGGGGGAGTGGATGAGGTACGGGAGTACCTGGGTATTGCGGTGGAGCGTGACCGGCAGAAGAAGACAATTACTCTTCATCAATATTCCTTCACAAAGCAATTATTAGCATCATTCCACGGCGAGAGACTTAAGCAGGGTCGTTCCGCGCCGTTGGATGATTCGTTGCCAATGGAAAAATGGAAAGGTGAGGCCATTAATCATTTTGATTACATGCGCCTCGTGGGGAGTCTTCAGTGGTTGGTCAGTAGTACTCGACCTGATTTGGCGTTCGCTTGTCAGTTGTTAAGCCGGTATACCTCCAACCCCGGACCTGTGCAATGGGATCAGGCCACCCATGTGCTGGAATATCTGAACTCTCACATGGGATTGGGGGTGACATATCATGGAGATCCGGCGACTATGAATGATCCGTATGATCAGACCGACAAGCTGATGGTATATGTGGACAGTGATCACCGCGGGTGCGCTGATTCATTTCGGTCCACTACGGGAATGGTAATTATGTTAAATGGTGGTCCTGTGATGTGGAAATCCAGGATTCAAGGGTCGAACTCCACCTCTACTGCTGAGAGTGAGGTTCGTGCGTTGTCTTATGCTACAGCGCAGGTTAAATGGTTCAAAGTTTTTATGGACGAGTTGGAAGTTCCTCAAGAAACGATTCGTGTTATGGAAGATAATTACGCTTGTAAACAGATTGTGCACAAGGAGACGGATAGTGCAAAAATTGTGGGGTTCTTGCCGGTGAAGGCGTATATCGAGGATGCTATTCGGCATGGTATCCTGTGGGTGGACAAAATTAGTGGAAAGTTGAATCCAGCCGATATCCTGACGAAGCCATGTACTGGAGGTCAGGAATTAGATGCGAAGACGAAGCACGCCCATGGTGTTGTCCCACGAGGATTTGAGTCGCCAGAAGTGTTGGATGTGCTTCGGGGAAACCAATGAGGAGACAGGCCCGTCCCCATATGGCGGTCGTGGCGAATGGATTTGCACGCCGAGTGGGAGTCGAGTTGGCCGGTCCTGAGTGTTGTTTGATCCCGGCCGGGGGGACGCGAAATGGGAGTGTCGAGAGAGCGGGTTTTCCTTCCAGTTCGCTTTTGAGTTCAGTGGGAGATCAAAGGTTTGGAGACGTACGA
>NZAC01000041.1 GCA_002686085.1 Roseibacillus sp.
CAGGTACAAGCGAGAGAACGAACTCAGGAGTGATTACTTTGGGGGATTTACCCCCAGGTGCAGACCGGGGTAAAAAGTCCTCATGCTTCAACCGAATCGCCGTCATTTCCTTGCTGCTACCGCCTCCATCGGAGCGGGATACTGGGCAGGAACATCTCCCCGGGTCCGTGCCGCCTCTCCGAACGACAAGCTCAACATTGCCTGTATCGGAATCGGAGGCCAGGGAGGAGGCAACCTCGGAAAGGTTGCGGGAGAGAATATTGTGGCGGTGTGTGACGTGGACGAGAAGCGGGCCGGCAAGAATTGGACGCGCTTTCCAAAAGCGAGGCAATACCGTGACTTCCGCAGGATGCTTGACGAAATGGACAAGTCCATCGATGCGGTGGTGGTGAGCACTCCAGACCACACGCACTTTCATCCCGCCCGGCAAGCTATGCTGATGGGCAAGCATGTCTACTGCGAAAAGCCTCTGGCGCATTCTGCATGGGAATGCCGGGAACTGACCCGGATCGCCAACGAGATGAAGGTGGCTACCCAGCTCGGAAACCAGCGCCACGCCAACAGCGGAATGCGTCGTACGGTGGAAGCAGTACAAAGCGGCATGATCGGAAAGATCAAAAAAGTCTATGCCTTTCAGGGAGGGAGCCGGGGGATGCCTGCGCTCCCGGAAGACTTCCCTGCTGTTCCCAGGCACTTGGACTGGAATCTCTGGCTGGGCCCCGCCAAGGCCAGGCCCTACAGCCCGGCCTACTGCCCTTACAACTGGAGATTCTGGTGGGACTTCGGGACAGGAGAAACAGGCAACTGGGGATGCCACACCCTCGATATTCCCTATTGGGCTCTCGGCCTGAGCCATGCGAAACGAGTAGACCTGGATGTTATTCCAGAAGCGTCGGAGATTGATTCCCAACGAACTCCCAAGAGAATGCAAACCCGACTTGAGTTTGCAGCTTCCGACGATGGCAAGCGGCCCGCGCTGTCCGTGCACTGGTGGCATGGCGGACCCCGCAAGGAGATATTCAGCAAATATGAGGCCGAACAGAAGATGGTCCTGTTTGTAGGCGAGAAGGGGACAATCTCAGCCGACTTTGGGGGATACACCGCCAGAATGTTTGACGGATCGGATCCAGTTGTACCAGTGGAGTCAATCGCTCCCTCTCCGGGCTTTCATCAGGAGTGGATCGGAGCCGCTAAGGGTGGTCCGCGCGCAACCTGCGATTTTGTCGACTATAGCGGGCCACTCGCTGAAGGAGTTCTCCTGGCCAATGCAGCATGGCGCTCCGGGGGCGGGTTCGACTGGAACGCCAAGGCTTTCAAGCCAACCGGCAACGGGAAATCCGAGGAGTTCATCCATTCCGAATTCCGCGAGGGATGGAAACTCTAAGGCCCATTTGGATCAGTTTCCCCGCAGGCGAGCAAAATAAGACTCTCCACTAGGGTTGACAGGACTGGCAAGGCGCACAGTCACGGTGACAGTGCCATCTCCATTGTCAACTTGGGTGAGTGGTTCGGTCTGGCCCGGGTTAGATGACCAAGTCACGAGGTCGCTGGAAGTCTCAACGGAGAGAGATCCTAAAGCATTGAGATTCTCTTGGTAGGTAAGCACGAGATAGTTTTCGATCATCCCATCTATTTCGAAACTCTCGACCTCGATACGCGGTGCCGGAGCATCCGAGGCAAGATCCGGGCGCGACCCATAGAGAAACTCGAGGAAGTTACTGATGCCATCGAGGTCGTCGTCGCTGCCGGGACCACCCTCCAAGTTGTAGCCAACGGCCCAGGCGGCATAGTCAGTTCCGACAGGTTCGGGTGTTCCCGGTGAGCCCCCCGTTGCACGACTGGCAACCCAACTGGCCGCGAGTCCGTGGTCTGGATCGCTCGCGGGGTTGACGAGCGCGAGGCTGGGCCCGTCCCCATCAGCCGGGGCAGGCCAAGGTGGTTGATCGTTGTAGCTGAAGCTGTGAACAGGATTAGAATCTGCTCCCAGAATTATAATTCGCTCCCCGTCGTTGCTGAGGCGCCCGGAATATTCAAACCACTGGGTTGCGGGCAGCGCACCGTAGCGCATCTCATAGGCAAGCTGGTTCCGCAAAAGAACCACCCTCTCACCTGGAGAGAGGACCGTATTGTCAGGGAAGGAGAAGTTAACGCCTGCGCTGAAGCGCACGCCCGTGAGATCGATTGCTCGTGACCCAATATTGAGAAGTTCAAGAAACTCATAATCGTCCCGGTCGTTACTCACCGCCGATTCCTCCGGTGTGGCAGGATCAGCGGGATGATAATGCATTTCTGCAACAACAAGATTTCCGGCCCCTGCCGGCTCGGTATCAAGAGTAAACAGTGCTTCGTTCAGAGCACTCCATTCTCCTGTATCATTGTTGTAGGCGCGGGCTCGCAGCCTCGCCGGCTCACTTAGGAAGAGAGGGTCTGAAATATTATCTCCGCCTCCCCCGCCCCCCGCCGTGGTCTCACCCCGGAGAATAAGATCCATGCGCATGTCGGAGCTGGTTCCACTTCCCTGATGCACCTCGACTGCAATCGTGTTGGTTCCTGCCCGAAAGGCAGTAGTTGAAATTGTGTAATCGGACCACGCGTCCTCACTGCTAGTAGTGCTACTGGCATACTGGTCGTAGGTTGCCCCGGAGGGCAGGTTGGGGGTGCGGATGATCTCAGAACCGTTAAGATACACCGCCGCGGCGTCGTCATATTTCAAACGAAGCGTGAACCGAAGAAATCGGGATGGATCTGGGACATTAATCGCTGTTCGAAAATAGGTGGTAGCGTACTTATTGCTACTGCTAGGGCCAAAGGAGACCGTTGTTCCCGCCCCTTCTCCATCAGATCCATACCCCAGCTCGGATGGACCCTCTTCCCATGAGGAATCGTCAAAGGCACTGACTCTCCAGCTGGTTCCCTGATTGCTCCCGTCGTCGAGGTATTTCCAGAGATAACCAGTGGTAATAAAGGTTTGTGGTGGGTCGACCTGATTGCCACCTCCGAAGGAAGCAAGCGTAGCTGTTGGGTTGGGGACTCCTCCCGGCAGCCGGGGGTCACTTCCGTCGAGGGTATAGTAGATAGTGTCAGCGTTGGTTGACATTGTCAGAGGGGTAGTCGACAGGACAGAACCTCCATGCTGGCTGAAGACGGGCGCGATGGTATCCGGATACATGCCACTCGCCCTGAATCGACCAACCATCGTACTAGTCAGGCCCCTGAAGTGATTGTTGACCAGATTCTGCTGGTAGTTGAGCCAGTCCTGATATTCGCGAAACTGATCTCCCCAACGCGCGGACTCGGCAATAAACCCCGGCCGGGCTTCATCAACACGCTTTTGCAATCGCTCAATATTCTGAGATGGCGTAAGAGCTCCATCATTGAAAAAGTGCATGTGGATGCGGTCAGCAACGAGCATGGCAAAGTCTGTATTTCCGTTGCGGAGTCGTGACATCAAATCCAGAGGACCGGAACTTGTAACTGAGCGATTTGTGCTACGCAGGTAGCCATCGGCGTCCTTCATCTGGAAGCGAAAAGGCTGCCCCTGGATCTTGGAGCCCAGCAGCCTGACCTCACTCTCAGAATCGCCACTTACCCATAGCAGCATGAAGTCGATAAGGTTTGCGACATCGATATTGTTATTATTGTTTGCCCACGGATTGGATCCTGATGCCAGTGCCTTCGCCTCATTCCAGAAGACACCGTCACCGTCGTAGACTTTTTCATCATTGCGGAATCCGTCATTGAGATTCACCGCATCATAGTCCGCCTTGGGGCCTCCAAAATAACTTGAAGCCATGTCAGCATTCCATCGCTCACGCAGATGATATTGCCCCCAGTAACTCCCGTTGAGGTAGACGTGCACAAAGCGCCCGTGCGGAGCAAGATTGCCCATATCCAGCATAGAGTCATCAGTGAAGCGGTTGGACATGTAGGCTCCACGGGAGCGCATATCGTGGGACCCACTTCGTAAATCCATGATGTCAAAGCGATCAGTTGGCGGGTAGTGCTTGTATTCGAATCCGTCGAAGATGGGATATTCGACCTTGGTCGCGCCGTATTGTGAGCGAAAGCCAATGCGGAAGCTCTTCTTCCGGAAGTTAGTGTAGTACCCTCCAAAGTGCTTTAAGCCGGCGTTTTCCTGAAAACCAGCTCTACCATCGGGAAAGATCATCTCCACTGACGTTGGCGACTCACTCCGGATATTGCTGCCCCCCTCATTCTGAAACGGACCGGGGTTATCCGTGACTATTGAAATAGTCGGCACGGCCTTGAGAGCATCAACCATCTGGGGCCCAAGGGTTGCCGACTGGGTGACGGAGGTGCGCATGCGAGACTGATTGACCACGTCCTCCAGAAACAGGTAAGTCTGTGTGTCAACGTTGGTAGGCCTTAACCCGGCCTTGTGTGCCATGGCACGAACCACTGTAGTCCCGGTTACCTGAATGGGCCCGGTGTAGATCATCCCTCTTGTTGGGCTCGGCGGGCTTCCATCAAGCGTGTAGCGAATCTCAGCGCCTTCCGTAGAGGAGGTGACTTCAAGGGCAAAGGGATCCTCAAAGAAACCGCGATCTATATTAAATGAAGTGTCCCCGACAAACCCGTCAAACGTATCTCCATTGAAGGTCCGCGGCGAGGGCGAGGCCAGATAACCTGGATCTCCGAGCGACGGATCCGTGATTCGGGTGCCTGTCAGCTCTGCGGTGATCAGCATGTCCGAACTGGTGATGCCGTCATTCAACCCGTGAATGGCGAGAACATTCGTGCCACGCCTCAATCTGTTCACGAACGAAGTAATGTCCCAGTCAAGAAAGGTTACCGCCTCCCCGTCCGAGTGATTGCCGGTTGCCTCGGAATTCCAAGTTAATCCACCAGGTGCGTTTGCGTCCGCAACCAGACTGTCATTGAGGTAGGCGACGAACCCGTCATCGTATTTCATCCGAAGGGTCAGGCTGGTAATGGTTGAAGGATCACTAACCTCGAAAGGAATGCGGATATAAACAGAGGTATTAACTCCGTTAAAATCATTACCGAGGTCGCCATTTGCACCAAACTCCTGAGCGTAAGTATCGTTCTCGTCGTAGCCGATTCCCATTTGGGCAGATTGCCACCCGGAGTCATCAAATTCCTGCTCGGTCCAGTCGCCGCCCAGCGAGTCATCTGCTGGAATAATGAGCCTGACCTGTTGCGTCGGACCGACTAACATTGTGGGGGTCAAGCCACCTCCCTGCATCAGACCATACGAAGCATCCTCAAACTGCTCAGGGAGCGGGTTTTCCTCGGTGCCAAACTCCGCAACTATGGAAGTGCCATCCGGGTTGATGAGGGCCAGATATTCCCCTTCGCTGGATATCTTGAAATTCGTATGAAGCTCAGACTCGCGATTACGACGGTCCTTTCCCGAGGCAAACACCAGCAGAAATCCGTTTTCAGCAATCTCCACTGAAGGGAACCTCCACATTGTGAGTGTGTCCGCTGCGTCAGTGAGAAAGTAGCCATCAAGATTCACGGAAGTATCACCGGAGTTAAAGATCTCTATCCAATCGGAGGCATCACCATCCTCATCTTCGATGGTTCTCCCATTGTCCGCCATGAACTCTGTAATATAGAGCCGGGCTGAAGCTGGTGAAGCCATCAGGAGTCCGAGGGCGAAAAGGGCTTTCAGTAGCTTCGAGATCACGGCCTCTCATAGATACCTCCCCGAGGCTAAGGGGACAAGCATGGGCTCACTCCTGCCGAAAAAATACGGTATATCCTCTGCAAATAAAGCGACCCCGGGAACTCACCGGGGCCATGTCACCCGAACGGCGAGGAACCGACAACCAGAGCATCTAAGCTGAGAACGATCCCGGGAACACAGGCACATTGCTGGGCGGAAACAGATCTGCCCGTGGAATTGGACACCCAAAAGCACCCCATCAACAGCGCGTGGGCCACTCGAAAGAGTGATCGCCTTGACACGAGACTAGCAGCCAAATACGGCCGGAGGTCATGCAACGAGAAATTCCGTTTCTTCTATTTGGAATTTTACCGGATTTCCCTCATCTCTTTCACACAAAGCTCTCGTGAGAAACATGCCCACTCCTGCTCTTGCCGTCCTCTATGAACATCCCACTTGGCAGCAGCCACTTTTCGACGCCCTCGACAAACGTGGCGTCGATTACCTCGCCTATGATGTGAAGTCTGCAGTCTTCGGCCTGACAGCAGACCTTCAGGCTTCAACAATTTTCAACCAAGTAAGCCCCAGCGCGTATGTCCGCGGCAATGGACATGCTGTGCCGTTTGCGCTCGCTCTGCTTGATCACCTCGAATCTACCGGTGCAAGAGTGCTCAATGGGGCCTCCACCTTTCGACTGGAACTCGACAAAATAGCTCAGATTCGCCTGATGCGTGACCTCGGCATGGATTATCCGTGGACGGTCGCCTTTAACAATGTGGAAGCATTGCGAGATCACGAAGCGGCCCTCACCTTCCCTGCGATTCTTAAGCCCAATCAGGGAGGCAGTGGGGCCAGAATGGCAGAGGTGAGCAGCCTGAATGAACTAACTAGTCTGCTCGAGAAAGAACCGTCATTTTGGCAGCCAGATCCGGTTCTACTGCTTCAGGAGAAGCTCGACCATGACCCTGGCTCACAAGGCATTGTGCGGTTGGAATTTCTTGGTGGAAAGCTTCTCTACGCCATGCGAGTGGTCGGGGTGTCGGGCTTTAACCTTTGTCCGTCCATAGACTGTAACCCGGAAGGCGACGAGGCAGGGACCTGTGCAGTGCCCGGCACGACGCCAGCAAGCGACCCCCAATTTCTACCCTATCCTGAAGTCCCGGATGACGTGGTGGAAGAGGCCAGCCGCCTCTTCAAGGCAACGGGGTTTGATGTTGGAGCCCTAGAATACCTAATCACAAGCAACGGACGACGGGTCTTCTACGATATCAATGCCAATTCCAACTTACGACGTTCCGTGGGGTTAGCCATGGGCTTCGACCCATTTGATCTAGTCGCCGAATATCTCGAACGGCAACTAACCTCATAGAGCGGATCTCAGCAAACCGACGCAGACTCCGACTTCTTCTGAAGACGAGAATCCGTGGCGTCTCTTACCTCAGGGATTCTCTATCACCATAAAGAAGCGGCGGGGATCAGTCACCTCACAGGGTACACCGCAAATCACCTCTCCACCCGTTCCTGTGAAGGTTCCATCTCGATTGATGACCCCATCAAGAACGCTGCAGGCAGCATCATCCCATTGGATAAGATCGATCGACTCCCGGACCCGATAGGTTCGACCAAGCCGGGTTGCAATCGTGAGCTCCAAGAGGGGTTCTGGTTGAGTAAGCAGCGCAATCCGTCGAATCCCAAAGGGCACTTCTCCTTCGCGACTGAGACGAACCGAGACACTGAACAAACGCTCTGAGGTAATCACTCGATCACCCCCGTAGAGACGGTGGATTTGCAGAGAGGTGAAGTCGGGAGAGTTAGTCCCGTCATCGAAGCGCGTGAGCAGCACATCAACCGGATGGACCTCGCCGGGGTCAAGGGAGACCGAGATGCGGTAGGCGTTACTAGAGACGGCATCGGCAAGGTTCTCTCTGACCCCTAGGATTCCCGCTGTATCCGAGATCACGAAGTCGGCAGTGACCAGCTGGTTACTGGTGTTCTCGAGAAAAAGCTCAGTAGTTGCGGTGCCACCCACAGGAACTGCCACGGGCTCAATTGGGTCTCCACCAATAACAACCGTCCCCTCTTCAGGCGCAAAGATCTTGCCCGTGCAGCAAATAGGTTCGAGGTCGGGGTTAATGACCGCACAGACCTGGTAGGCGGCACAGAAGCCCGGTTCAAGCCCTTCGCAGTCGATCTGGATGGGTATGGTGACGCAACCACCGGGAGGAACTGGACCGATCGTCCCACTCGCAGGACTGAAGGCAGAAGGAGGCAAAGTTACCGGGCAAGCTGGGTCCGGAATGGAGGTAGCAGACCAGGTATAGGTGCGAGGAACAGTGGAGTTGTTGCAGATCGTGTAACTGGTCGTTGCGACCAGCCCTCCTCCATCTGCGTTGGGACGGCAGGGTATTAGATCGTCAAGCTTGCAAGTATCAGGAAGCTCTGGCTCTCCTCCACATTCTGGCAGCTCGATACAGATCTCCTGTGAGCAGCACTCGACGAGGTCAGAGTCATGGACGGCGAAATTGACACAGATTGAACCTGGCAGCCCGATGTAGCAGGCCTCCACGGTGCCGATGCCACCCGGTGGAATGGGATTCGGAGAGGGCTCGACCGACGCATCGACGAATCCGGAGGGAGGCAGGAAGGTCGCGTGTGCAAAGTCGAATCCAGCACTGCCATTGAAATTGGTCAGGTTGAGGACGGCGAGCTCAATGGTGTATTTAATCAGACCATTAGGCTGAGGCTCGCAAGTGACCGACTGATCGATTACCTCAAGACAATCACAATTGGGGAGGTCGAAGCAGAACTTCTCTGTGCAACACTCCTCCCCAATAGAATCAAGCATGGTCAGACGCAGACAGAACTTCTCCCCGCTGGTAGAAGTCGGCAGGGTAATATTCTGGGTGTAGGTGCCTCCGTCTGGGATGCCAGCCCCAGGAATCTCGATGATATCATCCGGGTTTGGTGTTCCGCTGATAGCACCCCCTGGGAGTTCATCAACAGGGCAAGGAGTGAACCACAGATATTTGACGGTCTTTCCTGACAGATTCGTTAAGGTCACGTCGATACTGAAGGGTGCACCCTCTTCCTCAGGGCATTCGATATCCCTCACTTCAATTTCAACACAACGAACATCCTGAGGATCCTGCATGATGTCGATGTCGCCGCCGACGCCCTTGTAGTCCGGACCACCCGTCGTGTAATCAGGATCGTAGGGAACTCGATAGCTATAGTCGACAATCGCAGAAACTAACGGAAAGTCGGTGACTCTTACGCCCTGAAGTCCGTGGGGACCTTGGTCGGTTGCGGTATCAGCACTGGAGCACCAGATGAGCTCCTCTTGAACACCTCCCTCAATCCCGAAGTCCGCGCCGCCATAGGTCTCACCCCGGCCCCAGCTGTTGCCAGACTGGAGGGTATTCGTGATGCCCCAGCTGCTAACGGAAGTATCCCATTGTGCGACGAACACCCTACCGGCGTGATTTGCGCTGGCAATGAAGCCCCCTCCCCAGTCCCTCTGACCTCGTTGAGCAAGGATCATCCTCTGGCCGTCAGCTGAGATCTCGATGTCGGCCACCGGGATGTGGATTGCAAACCAATTAGGAGCCCCCGGAGTTTCTCCGGGAACCGTAAGGATCTCAGTGTCCGTACTGGGGATAATCGCACCCGTTGCGTCGAGGTCAACGCGGCGGATCTTTCCCTCGTCACCAGCGTAGCCCGTATTCCAAACGGCGTAATAGACCTGCTTATTGTGGACCGAGATCCCCCAGAGGCGTTCATTCACGGGAGGCATTCCGGGGTCACCCGGATCGGGCGTGAGGGGATCGAAGGGTGTGCCAGACGGCGGGCCACCACCAGCAGGAATACGATAGATCATACCGTCCTCCATATTAGTCGCAAAGAACTGATCAAAATCAGAGTCGTAGGCGATATTGCCAACGCCAGGGCCTGAGATGAATCCATCACCCAGATCCACGGCCTGCTGAGGAAGCACCGAAAACACGGTGGGCACTCCGGTTATACGATCAATTTTGTAAATAGTCCCCGCTGCCGAGAGATCGGTGGCACCGCCACCGAGAACGCCGTATTGGCGATGGAATTCGTAACTCGGGGCCTGATTAGGATACAGCCCCCCCGCAGCCACATACATGTCGCCGTCAGAATCGATCTCAGTACCGAAAAGCATCCCCAGATTTTCGGCGGTCCATGATGGCTCGTGATGACACTCGAGGCTCGGCGTTCCGTTACTGGTCACCGCTGTCCACAGAGGCGCAGAAAAGCCACGCATTCCGTAATTGAGCGGGTCGGGATTGCGGATGTCCATTAAGCCTAAGGAGTAGGCCACGTTCGCAGGGAGCGGGTTGCCAAAAGCATCTTTCTTAGGGCCAATACAGGTAACAATCGCGATCCCGGGTTGCATCTGGGGAGTGCCCCAGGGTGGAGCGCTGGAAGCAGCTGTGACCAGAAAGAGTAATGCTGTGGCCATCGTCGCGATGATTTTCGGACAAATCGACGCTGCAGATTGTGAGGCGTTCTTCATGAATTGATTGGGTTTGTGGAGAGGACAAATAAGTTTCCCCATAGAGCAGGGTTACTGACTCCTCGTTCCATGAAAAGCCGATTCTTGATACGGGAGAGCCCTGCAAGGCGCTCACTTTCTCCCCTCTTCATAAATATAGAGGAATTCCCAATGCGCGGCGCCTAGTGAAAAAATTAAACCTGCTCCCGTCATAGAGCCATAAGAGACGCCTCTCGCCCCGCCGGTCTCTCGAAAGACAAAGCCCGGGCACCCACATCTCAGCAATCTGATCGTCAACTCTCCGGAACGGTTCGCTTCTTTTTGATGAGACGACGAATGATAAATGTCATGAGAACCAGCACGAGAACTACTGCTACCACAGGCACAATCACTGCCAGAACCGAACATGCCACTGCTCCTCCAGCCTCCGCAGTACTTACCACCGGGTTCGCCACTCCTCCGGTGGTAGTGGTAGAAGCAGCCCGGGTCAGCGCGGAGCCGATCTGAATTGTTCCCGCCATTCCTCCGCCACCGATTACCGCGAGCATCCACTGTAGAGCAGGGCTGACGTCTTCGATCTGGCCGAGACTGGCCGCGGACACAAGCACACCCGCAACAACTGCTGCAGGAGTTGTCACACTGTCGAGCAGGTTGTCGACCCAGGGTATGTAGTAAGCGCCGATCTCGAGAAGCGTAGCCGCCGCAAAGGCGATCAGGACCCACGTTTCGGATATCCAGACCCAGGACTCTCCCAATTCAACCAGCCCTGCCCGGGACGCAATACTCATCGCGAGGAGGGGCACAAACACCCTAAACCCACAAGCCGCGGACAACGCCAAGCCGAGACTCAGAGCTGTGATGAGATTCCAAAAATCCATAGTGAAATAGTTTATTTAATTAAGATGCCCATTCCGGATGAAAGCTTCTGATTACTTTCCTTTGGAGGGAGAGCAACCCCGGCTTTTTCGCCCAGAGATGGCTCCTGCAAGATACCATTACTGCCATCTTAGCACATCGAATCTCCTATCTCAAAGTTTCTACCGTTACAAACCTCACTCTTTTTTGGAATCGCCTTGCGAACTCGCTACACAATGAATTCCTCGCTGGCAGCATGGCCACGAGATCACCCGTTGGCCTGACCGGGCTTGCTATTGCCAAAGAGAGAGCTCACCCCGGTAACCTTCGTGATCACGAGTTGCCCGTCTTTCTCTCCACTATTCCCCGTCAGCTGAATCGGAGTCCCTACGTGATAGGCCAGGTTGAAGCGATGGAAGTCGCCGAAGCCAACCTCGATTCGAACCGGCGCCTTCCCCTCTATATCAATGTAGAAGACCTTGGCCTCATCCAGATTATCCGACATGCGAAAACGCCCCTGTGCCGTAATCGTGCCCTGACCCCGCTTCACCCAGCTCTCAAAGGGACGCTCGCGAAATTCTTCAAAGGGGCTTCCGTCAAGACCCGGTAATGGGGAAGAAGCCTGTGAGTAGGATTCTGCATCCACCCCGAACTTCTGCATCAGGGCCAGGTGAAGTCGCCCAAGCTCCTGATTCTTGGAGTATCTCAGATAGCGCCCCGTCTTCAGCATGCCTCCCCCCTTCCCTGCCAGAACGATGGGGATACGCTGAGCGGTGTGATTATCACTGTGCCCCATTCCAGATCCGAAAAGCACCACACACCGATCCAGCAAACTGCCTTCGCCGTCCCGGTAACTTTTCAATCGAGTGAGCAGGGAATCAAATTTTTCCATGTGCCAGAGACTGATCTTAAGAAGAGCATCAATGTTGGATCGACTAAAGTTCCGGAAGAAGTGAGACAGGTAATGGTGCTGTCGATTAATCCCAAGAAAGTCAAAGATGAGACGGCTGTTGCTGTTACCCAGCATGTAGCTGATGCAACGTGTGGAATCCGTCCACAAAGCCATCGCGATAACGTCCAGCATTGACTCTACCTGGTCGTCGAGGGAGAAGGGAGTGTCCGGACGCTGAAGACTGGAAAAGTCCACGACTCCTTTCGAGGCAGAGGACATCTTCTGAAGGCGTTGCTCGGTTTCCCTGAGGACCGTGAAATACTCATCCAGGGTTTCGCTGTCCTCCTTACCCGCCTTTCGCTCCAACGCTTTCGCATCTGCCCGGACCCGGTCGAGGAGGCTGCCCATCTCCTCTCGGCGATTGGGGTCCTGAGAGGGATTCCGGAAGAGGCGATCGAAGACAAGCTGAGGATCGCTCTCCCTTGGTAGCGGTTTTCCTTTCCGGTCGTAGGATATATAGCTGCACCCAATCTGATTTACAAAGATTCCCTCGGTGGTGAGCTCGAGCGAGCGATGCGTCGTTTCATTTCCGATCTTGTCCGCAATAATCTGGTCCACAGAAGCAGACTTCCGGTTGTTATGATGCCCGGAAAGGAATCGACGAGTCGAGTTACTGTGAGAGGAAAACCCGAAGTCCCCCATGTTATCCAGGATCAGGAGGTCATCCCGATGCCGGGAAAACGGCTTCATCAAAGGAGACATCCGGAAATCATTTTCCGTGCCTCCATTGATATTCCAAGAGGGCGGATGCACCCCGTTGGGCTTGAAGAGGGTGACAAAGCGAACAGGGGAAGCACTCCCTTCCTCTCCACGAACTCCCGGTGCCCCATGAGACTTCATGATGTTCAGCAGCGGCAAAGGCACAAGAGCTCCTGCCGCTCCTCTAAGGAACGTTCGCCTCCCAATCTTCCACGAAGTGCTCATTGCTTTTCCTGATTCTCGATAATCGTCTCCCGGAAGGAGGAACTCATTACGATTTCAGTGAATAGATCTTTCCACGTTCCGTTGTGCTCAACAATCTTTTCCGTGATCTGATCGATCACGGGATAGTCGTTCCTCGTCATTTTTCTGCAGAGCGCGTAGGAAAGCGTGCGCTCCACCGCGTTCCGAACAATTCGGCCACGCTGCGAGTTCATAAAGATCGTTTTCAGTCCGGCATAATCCGTAAAGGTCTCTCCACTGGGTAATTTTCCTGATGTATCGATCACGCTCCCCGATGCACTCCCCTTTTTCCCATCCCGCTTGATAAAACGCCCATTAGTATCGTAGCCATCAAGAGAAAACCCGATGGGATCAATTTTTTCGTGACAACGAGCGCAGCTGACATCGCTACGATGTCTCTCAAATCGCTCACGGAAAGTGAGCTTCTCCCCACGCGGGGCGGGCTTAATCGGAGGGATATCAGCGGGAGGCTCTCCCAGCCGCTCCCCAAGCACCCTGCGAAGAAGCCATGTCCCGCGCTGGATCGGACCCCGGTTCATCGTAAGAATGCCGGGCATGGTGAGTATCCCTCCCCTCCAGCTGGCTTTTTCCAGAGTGAACCGCTCGAAGGGCGTCGTCTGCCGCTCAATGCCCTTGGGAGTCGGATGAAGCTTCATCCGGCCGCGATCTTCTCCATAAAAGCCTGACACCCCGGTGTTAATGAAGGTCGTTTTTGAATCAATCAACTCCATTACCGGGCGGTTCTCCGTGAAGAGATAATTCAAAAACAGAACAGGCTGTGTCCGGAGAGAATGGTGCGCGATGGGGTTGGTAATCAGTGCGTCGAGATTCGCAATGCCCAGCCATTGCACCCCAAAACTTTCGGAAAGACTACGCGCAGAAGGAGACTTAAGCATCCTCTCCACCTGATCCCGCAGAGCTTCTGAACTGGACAGCTCACCATTCTGCGCCAAGAGCATAAGCTCGTCATCTGGCCGGTCTTCCCAGAGGAAGTAGGAAAGTCGCTCTGCCAGTTCGTAGCTGTCGACGGGTTGCCGGCCCCCGGCGTTTACCGGCATCAACATCCCTCGGTAGAGAAACTCGGGCGATAGCAGGACCGCCTTAAGCTCAAACTTAAGGATCGCCACGAGGCTCCTTCCAGAATGTCCCCTGATAGCTTCGAGCGCTTCCTCAAGACGCGAATCGGGCACATGGCGGCGAAAAGCACGGGGAAGGAAATAGCGCACCAGAGCTTCTGCCTGCTTTTCAGAAAAGTCCTCCAAATTCCATTCATCCGGAAATTCTCCTCCAATCAAACCCTTGAGCCCTGCTCGTTGTTTGGGCGCAAACAGCTTCTCGAGAGCGGCCTCGGTGAGAAACGCATATTGCTCCCACAGAGCGGACGAAAGCGGGGCTCCGTGGGTATCGTTAACGAATCCGCTGTCACCTGGTGGATCTTTCGGAAGCAGCTTGAGAACCAGCGATTGCTCTCCGGCCACCGTCTGCTGCGCCTCGGCAACCACAACCTCAAGATCAAAACCGAACAACGACCTCAAGCTGTTCCGATACTCCGGACCCGAAAGCCGCCTCGGCTTGAACACCCCAGGACGAGATTCTACCGGTGCTGAAAGCCTGAGATCGTACCACTCCGCGATTTTCTTTTTTGCTTCGGGCGTCAACTGAGGGTGATCCTCAGGCGGCATCTCCCCGGCCTCCACGACTTCTACAACCGTTTCCCAGAGCTCAAACCGAGCATCGGCATCGGCATCGGTCCTGATCTCGGTGAAGTCAACTCTGCCCTTTACTGTCTCGCCTCCGTGACATTTGAGACACGAGGCCTCAAGTATCGGACGAATATCCTCTTCGAATGCCACCTCCGCGCTCATTCGCGAAGCACCGAGGGCCATGAGGCACGCGGTAACCCGCACAACGGAGGAGCCCACGCTTCTGGCCATGAATCTAATATTAAGACTCAAGGTCGGCAGCGCCCCTCTCCCAAGATCTTTCCATGTCGCGTATCCTGCTGCAAAAATACTATTTCACCTTGAGCAACTTACTGATCACTTCCAACACTTTGGCTTTGCCATAATTGTGGCCCTCAACTGCGGCTACCAGCTTTCCATCCTTATCTCTCGCCACGATGCCGTGACTCGCCAACTTCGCGCTCTTGATATCTTCCTTGCTATTCCCTTCTCCAACCTTGCGGGCGGAAATCTTAACGTTCTTGCCATGCTGTTTGCTCTGGTCATTCACGATGACCGTAATTTTATCACAAAGCACTCATCCGTCGAAATAGTAGTAGATCAGGGAAGGTTTTTTCTCCTCGGCCAGAGCCGGAGCTATAAAGCCCAGCGGTAGAAGAAAAACGAGCAGTGTTACTCTGAATAAATTCATTGAAGCCATTGTAGCGAGCGCAGCAAAATGAGCTAGTCCTCTTTTCATAGGGCGTAAACCGCAACGTGGCGGCTTGAACAGAGTTTCTTCAGCTGATTCAGAGAGGACTCCTCAGCCTCCTCCTCTCTCAATCGGGCAGGCAATTTCCCGCTCGTGCAAGGAGACCAAATCCCCATAACCCCCTCGCAGTAGCCGCTCCGAGCATGACATTGCCTGCGACACAGCCTCGTGTAACCATCACTTGTGCTCGAGATCAACAGTTACCTGCACCAGATCAAAACGACACCCCTCGTGGAAGTATCTCTCGATGGCAACAAACCTGGCATCTGGTGCAAACTGGAGTATCTCAATCCCAGTGGTTCTACAAAGGATCGGATTGCCCGTCATATTTTAGAGAAGGCATGGCAAAAAGGTCATATCCGCTCAGGCGACACTGTGGCAGAGGCCTCGAGCGGATCCACTAGTATTGCATTCGCTCTCGCCTGCAGCCAGATGGGACTTCAGTTCGTCGCCTTTATTCCCGATAGTGCCACCTCTGAACGTGAACTAATCATCAAGGCCTACGGTGGCGAGGTGAAGAGAATTAGCGGAGGAATGCCGGAAGTGCTCCGTATTGCACGGGAGACAAGCGAAGATAGGGGTTGGTTTCTTGGACGGCAGTTCTCCAATGCAGACAATACCGAGGCTCACCGCCTCAATACTGGACCCGAAATTCTAGAGCAGATTCCCGGAGGAACCGTTGACGCAATTGTATCAGGCGTGGGCACGGGCGGCACCCTTCGTGGTCTCTACGAGGCATTTTCGAGTGCGGGATGCGCCATTACAGCCCACGCAGCAATCCCGCGGGACGTTGCTCTTTTCGGATCAAATGTTGAATGCTGTAGCCTCCGTTTCAGTAGTGACGTGCCCGGGGTTGCCGATGGGCTAAGCGAGATTTATGAGGAATGGCAATGTGATGATTTGCGGGAATGGGAAATATCCGGTCAGGACTGCCTCGACCTGACCCGACAACTCTGGGCACTCGGTTTTCCGGTCGGTCCCAGCTCTGGATTAAATTTTGCAGGGGCTCTCAAAGTCCTCGATCACCTCGGACCCAACGCCGTTGTGGCTACCGTCTTCCCAGACCGGATGGAGCGTTATTTCTCTCACAAGGTCTTCGAACAGATTCGTAGCCACTCCTGATCACTCGGAAGCTCCGCTTGTAACCAGAGCAGAAGCAAAGTAGGGTTCTCTACAGTCCCATGCGTATCGCGGACCGTTACATCGGCTGGCAGGTTCTCTATGGCACGATCTTCGGGGTGTCCCTGCTCACCGTGGTCCTCGTGCTTGGGCAGCTTTTTCGGAAAATTCGACCCCTCCTCGTGGAGCAGGCTGCTCCTCTTGAACTTATGGGACAGTTTATTCTCCTGATCATCCCGTTTACCCTGATGTTCACCCTCCCTTGGGGTTTCCTCGCCTCGACTCTTCTCAGCTTTGGGCGTCTCTCCAGTCACAACGAACTCCTCAGCCTCAGAATGGCGGGCCTTAGCCTGACTCGGCTTGCTTTGCCTGTCCTTCTCGTCGCAGCATGCCTTTCTGGACTGTGCTGGTGGCTGACCGGAACGGCTGCTCCGCGAGCAAAGGATGCCTCCCGCAACCTCCTCTACGAAGCTGCCCGAAAGGACCCTCGTAACTTAATTAAACCACGAGTCGTAATTTCGCGGTTCCCAAGCCAGAGAGTCTATGCCGAAGCCGAGGACGAAACCGGACTCCTCCGAGGGCTTCACATCTATAAGTTCTCAGGGCAGGGACGGGACGCAAATCTGGAAGCCTATATGTTTGCTGAGGAAGTGGATCTTTATGTCAATGAAGAGGAGAAGCAACTACGGCTCAAGCTCTCTAATCCCTTTATAGAGATCTCAATGAACAAGGATACGGTTTCACCAATCCCCATCAGAGCGACGGAAATGGAACCCGTCCTGATTGACTTTTCCGCCACCAACAAAAAGAGGAATAAACCATCGGACATCACCAACGACGATGCTCCAATTCGCATCTTGCAATCTCAGGAGCGTGAGGAGCTCTCCCGCAGGGAGCTCTCAGGAGAGATCCCTCCCCAATCGGCGGGCCTTCCCGTTGGAACAACTTTCCCATCGGGTCTCGAAGAGAGTCAGGAACTACCTCCCGAAACTCTTACCGCCAGAAGGGCCGAGGAACTTGAGACCATAATTGCCCGGGAAAAGCGCTTCCAGGAGGAGCTCAATATCGAAATTCATAAGCGTCGGTCGATCTCGATGGCTTGCCTTTCATTTGCCATGATTGGCATTCCCCTTGGAATTTCCGCCCGCCGTCGCGAAACATCTAATGGCCTCCTGATCAGCCTCTTTGTAGCTGCGGCCTACTTTGGTCTTTTGATTTTTGCGCAGCAGATTGAAGACGCACCTTTGCCTTTAGTTCTCACCATTCTCTGGCTTCCCAATGCCCTCTGCTTCATTGTTGGGATATGGCTCTTCCGACGTGCCAGCTTCCGCTGATTCTTACTTAACGAAATACTAATGCCTAAGCTTTTCCTGCAGAATCTCCTCCGGCGTGCCCGCTACACGCGGAAGAGAACCAGCGAGGAGAGCAGGCGGCTTGACCCCCTGCCAATTCGCGGCCCTTTACGACGATACAACTCCGCGAAATTCACGCAGGACTTTCGCGCTGCGATCAATGTAGCCCTTCTCGCCCTGCCACAGGGGATGGCCTATGCAGCAATTGCAGAACTTCCTATCGCCTATGGGATCGCATGCTCTGCCGTTGCTGCGATCGTAGCTCCATTTTTCTCCGGGTCACGACACACCATTCTAGGTCCAACGAATGCGACCGCCTTCATGATCTTCTCCTTCTTTCTCATTCCGGGAATGACTTCCTCGAAAGGAGAGATGATCGCGTTGATGCCCCTTCTCTGCCTCATGGTCGGTGCATTCTGCATCGTAGGCGCAATCCTGCGAGTCGCAGACCTCCTCCAATTCGTTAGCAGGAGCGTTCTGGTCGGATACATCGCAGGAGCTGCCACGCTGATCATTGCCAACCAGTTCAAGCATATTCTCGGGATCACCGAACTGATGGAGGGCGGAGGTACCACGTTTGTCACTATTCTGCTTAAACTACTGGGTAACCTTTCCTCACTCCAGTGGCAGCCTCTTGTACTTGGAGCAGGCACTCTCCTTTGTTATCTGGTGCTGCAATCCCGCTTCAGGCGCATCCCGGTTTTCGCCGTAACTCTCGTTCTGTTTTCATTTCTTGCCTGGATTCTTGGAGAGAAGACCAGCCTCGGCTTCGCAGAGGTGTCCAAATTTGAGGCCTTTTCCTTTCAGGACCTCGCCCCGGAATTTGCCATTTTTGCCCAGCCTGGACTTCTCGACAAGGTCGCCCAGCTTTCCACCATTGCATTCGCCATTGCCTTCCTCGCGTCCTTGGAGAACACCGTGATGTCAAAATCACTGGCCTCCCGCACCGGGGACCGCCCTGATGTGAATCAGGATATGTTATCCGTGGGCGCAGCAAACGTCGCAGCCGGTATCTTTGCCGGCATGCCGGCATCGGGCTCCCTCACCCGCTCTGCTCTCAACTACGAATCAGGAGCGCGGACTCGCCTTGCCTCCCTCTTCTGCGGAATACTCTGCCTCGCTGGCATCTTCCTGCTCGCAACCTTCCCTCTCGTGCAGCACGTTCCCCGGGCTTGTCTTGCTGGACTCGTCATCGCTGTTGCCGGATCCCTGATTTCTCCGCGTGTCATTCGGATTTGCCTGAGATCCACCCGCGATGACGCTCTCGTTCTTATTGTCAGCTTTATCGCGGCCCTGTTCGCGCCATTACACACGGCTATCTTTATTGGAATCGCACTGTCCATCTCACTGTTTCTACGAAAGGCCTCCCGCCCTTACCTTGTGGAATATGAAGTGAACGACGAAGGCGATCTCAGGGAGCTTGGAGAAAAACGGAAGCGACCCAACCCTTCCATTTCAATCGTTCACGTGGAAGGCGACCTCTTTTTTGGCGCTGCGGAACTTTTTCGAAACCAGATTCAGCGCACCTTCGTTGACGAAAACCTGAAGGTTATCATTCTACGATTAAAGAATGCCCGTCACCTGGACGCCACGAGTGTTCTTGCTCTTGAAGATCTGATCCGCTCAGCACGAAAAGAGGGCAGACATATCATCATATCAGGTGCCTCTCGCGAGGTGTATCGCGTTTTGAAATTCTCAGGCGTCCTTGAGGTTCTACAGGAAGGTTGCGACCGCTCCAGAGGAGAGAGCAACCTCTACCTTTTCATGCCAAGCAACCCCAATATTTCTACTCGTGATGCCCTGAAGAGGGCTCAGCAGATTCTAGGCACCGATAAGGCTGATATTAAGATCTTCTACGATCCCGAAAAAGGGGGCTGATAGGGTAAGACCGGCTCTCTTCCGCAGGAAGAAAAGCTCATCCTACCCGGTAAACGATTCGCGCCTTGGTCGTATCGTAAGGCGACATCTCCATTTTTACCTTGTCGCCTACCACCAGCCTTATGAAACGCTTTCGCATTTTCCCCGATATGTGGGCAAGAACCTCGTGATCACTAGCCAACTTGACCTTGAACATCGTACCAGCAAGAACCGATGAAATTGTTCCTTCCACCTCGACAGCCTTGTCCTCTCCATCCGCGCCCTTCTTAGGCCCGCTGTAATCTGTGCGGCGCCTCCGGCGGCCGCCTCTGCTTCTCCGTCTTCTTGGTGGTCCTGCGATAACTTAAAATTGGGTTGAGCGAAGCAACTTACGCAGCTGCGCGCGCCCATCATTAGCGATATTCTCCTTCCCGCAATCGAAATCTGTGCTCAAAGGACCTTATTTAAGGTCTTGGGGCATCCTGCAATCGTTCATTGCCACCAAGGATTAGCGTTGACATAAAGTGGCCTCGCTCCTAGCTTTCCGCCCCTTTGCCAACCCGGCTAAGCCTCTACAACGCCTGAAATGAAGACCTTTTCTGCAAAAGCCACTGAAGTTGATCGCAAGTGGTATGTCATCGACGCAGCCGACCAGATCCTTGGCAAGGTCGCAGTAGAAGCTGCCCGCCTCCTTAGAGGGAAGCACAAGCCGATCTTCACCCCCCATGTTGACACAGGAGATCACGTGGTAATCATCAACGCAGAGAAGGTTCGCTTGAGTGGCAACAAGGAAACAGAGAAAATTTACACCAGCTACTCTGGATACGTTGGCGGCCAAAAGGTGGAAACACCGCAGAAAGTTCGAGCTCGGAGACCTGAGCTTCTCGTCGAGCGCGCAATCCGAGGCATGGTTCCTCACACTCGTCTTGGAAGAGCGCAGTTGCGTAAATTAAGAGTTTATGCAGGCGCTGAACACGAGCAGGAGGCTCAGAAGCCTGAGCCCTACACAATCTAATTACCCACCGGAAGCGAATACCCTTTTCCAAAATGCCTGCTACTGAAAACACTTACACTGCCACCGGTCGGAGAAAGACTGCTGTTGCCCGGATCTGGATGACGGAAGGCACTGGAAGAATAATCATTAACAATCGATCGTTCGAAGAGTATCTCCCAACAATCCCTCTTCAGAACGAAGTTCTAGCCCCTTTTCAAACTACAAATCTGGTTAACAAGTATGACCTCAAGGTAGTAGTTCGGGGTAGCGGAGTACCAGGACAGGCTGATGCCATCAAACTTGCAGTGGCCAGGGCGCTCACGGAAATGAATTCCGAACTGCGCGGAAGCCTCAAGGCTGCAGGCCACCTCAGGCGTGACCCACGCGCCAAGGAGCGAAAGAAAGCTGGTCAGCCCGGCGCTCGTAAGCGCTTTCAGTTCTCCAAGCGATAGAGCATTCGAAGCCTCAGAGATCCAAGCCGCTCGTCTACAGACCTGCGGCTTTTTTCTTTTTTTGTTTAGCCTCTGATCTCGGTTTCGCCTTGAATCTGGGAGGTGAGATTACTCTCTTGGAATGTTAATGGAATCCGGGCTGCACTCGGCAAAGGAGCAGCAGAGTCCCTCCTTGAGGTAAACCCGGATGTTTTCTGCCTGCAGGAGACCAAGGCCCGCCCTGAGCAGGTGGAGCTTCCCCTTGAGCTGGGAGGCTACCGGAACTACTGGAACTCCGCCGAAAAGAAAGGGTATTCAGGCACTGCGATCTTCTCGAAAGAAGAGCCCTTGGATGTCTTAATGGGTATGGGCATCGATGAGCATGACAATGAGGGCCGTGTGATCTCTGCTGAGTATCCCGACTTCATGCTCGTCAATGTTTACACCCCTAATTCACAAAACGGACTACGCCGGCTTCCCTATCGAATGGAGTGGGACAAAGCTTTTCGTAACTATTTGAGGCATCTGGAAGACACCCGGGACAAGCCGGTTATTTTCTGCGGGGACCTTAATGTGGCCCACCATGAAATTGATATTGCCCGCCCAGACCAGAATCGCAGGTCAGCAGGATTTTCAGATGAGGAACGCGAAAGCTTCAGTGAGACTCTGGGATCAGGCTTTACCGATTCCTTTCGCCACCTGCACCCCGATACTGCAGAGGCCTATTCCTGGTGGTCTTACCGAGCGCAGGCACGGCAGAGGAATATCGGTTGGCGTATCGACTATGTCGGCATCTCGGACGCCCTCATCCCTCGGCTTGAATCAGCCTCTATCTATCCTGAGATCCACGGCTCCGACCATTGCCCGGTCGGCATTGTTTTCAAGTGAATCAAGGGAAAATGCGCGCGATCCTCGAGCCACTCTTGCCCCCAGACCCAATCACAAGGGCAGGTCATAGCTCCGACCCGAGACCCCATCTCTCCAGTTTACGAAAGCAGAATTCACCGTCGCGTATCCGCCCGGCGTGGGATAGTTGCCGGTGAAATACCAGTCACCACATGACTCCTGCAAGGAGTTGTGAAGGTTTCCGATAGTCTGGAAGATCACCTCAACCTCACCCTGCCATCCATTTTCTGGATATACCATCCGGCTGATCTCTGCGGAAATCTCTTCAGCCGTAAATGGCTCGTAAATCTTCTTAACGCAGTTCTGCATCTCATCCCAGGGCTTGCAGAGCTCTTCCAGACAGTCCTGGTGCACTTCCTCAATGAGACCCTGACGCCCGTTGCGCTCTAGCAATCGAACAGCCGCTTGAAACGCGATGAACTTCCCCAGTTCTGACATATCAATCCCATAGCAATCCGGGTATCGAATCTGCGGAGCGGTCGAGCATATGACAATTTTCCTTGGATTCGTCCGACCAAGAATCTTGAGAATCGATGTCTTGAGCGTTGTCCCTCGGACAATTGAATCGTCAAGGGCTACGAGGGTATCATCTTCTCCCACAACGCCGTAGGTAATATCGTATACGTGCGATACCAGCTGGGCCCTGCCCTTCTCCTGAGAAATAAAGGTCCGCATCTTGATATCCTTGTGCGCAATCTTTTCCCCCCTCGGCCAGTTGTCCATGATGTGATGGTTAAGCAAGTCTTCATCCAGATCTCCGGAGCGGGCGGCTTCCAGAATGTTTGCTCTCACCCGATCCCGGCGATACTGGCGGAGACCGTCCATTAGGCCATACCAGGCCGTTTCTGCAGTATTAGGAATAAAGGTTATGACAGCCGCACCGAAATCGCCATCGATGGATTCCACCACCTGTTCGGTCAAGGCTGAGCCCATCGCCTTGCGCTCCTGATAGATAGCAGGGTCATTCCCTCTCGAAAAATAAATGCGCTCGAACGAGCAGTGTCGCTTCTCCGCGGGAGGAGCGAACCGCTCTTCGCTCATTGTCCCGTCTCTCTTGATAGTCGCTACCACCCCCGGCTCGAGCTCCTCCACTTCCTGCTGCGAGGCCTCAAAAACGGTCATCAAGGGAACGCGCTCCGAGGCATAGGCAACCACTTCATCCGTTACCAACCGATGACATGGTCGGATTCCATGCGGATCGCGCATGACGAACACGTCTCCATTTCCAATCACCCCGCAAATTGCATACCCTCCATCCCAGCTCCCGGCAGACTCGGTGACTATTCTACTAACATCCAATTCATCCGAGATCCGTTGTGGTATCTCTTTTCCGGGAACTCCGTCGTCGCGTAAGCGGCGGTAAATATCTGAGTGAGCTTCATCAAGATGAAACCCAACCTCTTCTTGGACAGTCTGGGTGTCCGTTCCGAATACCGGGTGCTGCCCCCGCTCAATTAATTGCTCATTGAGAGCCCTGGCGTTGGTCATGTTAAAGTTCCCCATGACCATCAGGGTTCGCGTGGGCCAGTTGCTCCGACGCAGGTAGGGATGGCAGGAACCAGAATCAAATTCACCAGAAGTTCCGTACCGAAGGTGCCCGATGAGAACTTCTCCGGCAAAATCGAACCTTCGCTTCAAGGCGTCAGGATCATTCAATTCCAGCTCGCCCTTTTGCGCGAGTTGATTGACCTGCTTGAGCTCAAGCTGAAACAGATTCGCAAGTGAATCACGAGAAGAGTCGCGACGACGAAAGATGTAGGGTTGCCCCTTCGGCATATCGAGCTTAGCACAGCCAATCCCCACGCCGTCGTGCCCCCGGTTATGCTGCTTTTCCATGAGCAGGAATAGTTTTCGAAACCCCCAGAGAGCATCCCCGTAACGGTCCTGAAAATAGGCCAGAGGCTTACGTAGGCGTACTACCGCAATCCCGCATTCATGATTCAGGTGATCGCTCATCCAGAAACTATTGCTTGGAACTCACCCGAACTCCGGAGGTCTCATCAACTACCCCAAGAATGGTTCCACCCGGACCAGCCTCAACTGCGGCACCAACCTCAGACTCATCCACTATGACTACCCAGCCAAAACCCATGTTGAACGTATGCCAGCAACTGGTCTCATCGACAAAGGCTAGGAGCTTCTGCACTGCTGCATTTTTCCATTCTGGAACCAAAAGGGAGGAACCGTATCCCTGCCCCGAAAGCAACCTCTCCAGATTCTCCGGAAGTCCTCCGCCCGTGATATGCGCCATCGCTCTGGCTCGAATACCCCTCGCCTTCAAGTCACTCGCCACATCATGGTAGAGCCTTGTGGGAGGAAGAAGAGACTCAACCTCGTCTCGCGAGAATTCCGCACTATTTTCGGCTAGGACTCGCCGAACAAGACTCCAGCCATTTGCGTGGATTCCGTCTGACTCATATCCTACCAGCACATCGCCAGGAGCGATCGTCCCTGCGTCCAGCATTTCGTCTTTTTCCACACAACCAACACAAAATCCAGAAAGCTCAACAACACCCTCGGGAACAAGCCCGGGCATTTCCGCAGTTTCCCCACCGGCGAGAATACATCCACAATCTTCCAGGTAATCCGCCATCCCTGCAACCAGTCTCGTGATGCGGTTCTCATCGAGTTGTGCTATCCCGATATAATCGAGGAACATAAGCGGATCTCCTCCTGTCGTCAGAATATCGTTGACGCTCATGGCAACAAGATCCTTACCTGCGTCCTCGATCCGATCATACTCCAGCTGAACCTCGAGCTTTGTTCCCACTCCATCACACCCGGTAACAATCACTGGGTTCCTATAGTTCTCGAGCTCAAGCGCGGCGGCAAATAGTCCGTATCCTCCCATCAACTGCCGCTGCCTCTGGGTCCGCTGAACGTGGGTGCGAATATCACCGACCAGGGCCGCCGCCTTCACCGTATCAACGCCTGCCTCTGTGTAGGTCAGCTTGTCGGCCATTCGATGGTTTTTTAACAGGCCAACGCTTGACCGCAAGCCCAACATCACCAGCCCCGACACACACCTTTATATCGATGTCGGCCTACGACCTCCCGAATTTACGCTCCAGTTCCGAGAGGGCAAACTCGACTAGAATCGGCCGCCCTCCAGGAGTGATGTAGGGTTGGTCGCATTCGAAAAGCTGTTTCAGCAGAGCTTTCCCCTCATTTTCGCTACAACGGCCTCTTTTTGCCCCCGCCCTTGCCAGTTTCGCAGCAAACTTCTCGGCAGCTAGCTCACGACTGCTTTTCCCCTCAGCGCTGTGAACAAGTTCATCAACCATATCGAGGAGCAGGTCTCTGGGCTCCACCTCACTTAGGGCCGAGGGAATACCGCGAAGCTGCACCGTCCCAGCGCCAAAGGGTTCCAGCTCCATCCCTGCCAACCTGAAGTTATCCACATTTCTAAGAACCACATCAAGATCCCGGGATTCCAGATCAATGAGCAACGGCACCAGCAATCCCTGAGATTCAGCTTCTCCCTTCTTCATCACCCCCAAAATGGTTTCAAATAAGATCCTCTCACGGGCAGCTTCACCCTCGAGAAGCGCCAATCCGTCGCTTACTTCGAGGATAAAATAGGAACCATGAAGAACTCCCATAACGTGAAACGAAAGGTCTTCGGATCCACCACTAGCTGCTACGAGTTCCGGTTGCACCTCCGTCGTCCAAGTTCTGGGACCTGATGACCCCGAGTCGCTCTCCTTGACGCGGATTGCGCCTCTGTCCGGATGGAGCTGCTCATCATTTTCACCTGCAACGGATTCAGTGTTCACTCTCCGTGGATAGGCGAACTCTGAGATCTCTCCTTCAACAACACTTCCCTTCACGACGGAGCTAACTGCTCCTGAAAGAGGCGCAGCGCCTGGCCCGCAGCTCGCTTTTCTTTTAACGGTATCTCCGATAGCCTCCAGCAAAAGAGCCCGTAGGTCCCCTGGCCGGTGAAACCTCACCTCCCGCTTCGAGGGATGAACATTTACATCGACAAGCAAAGGATCCATCTCCAGCCAAAGCCAGGCTGCTGGATGACGATCCCCCGGAAGTGTTCCTCGGCAGGCTTCTGCCAGTGCCCGCCAGACCACCTGGTCCTCAACCGGTCGCCCATTCAGAAACAAATACTGACCCCTCCTGCTTTTTCGAGCAGCGTCCGGGGAGCCGAGGTATCCACTGACTGCCATACCAGGATATTCAAGGCGGCAGACTTCCCGGAGGTTAGCGAGATCCTGTCGGCTGCCAAGGTCTGCGATACGAACTCTTCTGTCGTCAGTCGCAGGGATGTCAAAGGAGATTTTCCCGTCCTTTCGATATATGAACCGAGTCTCCGGACTTGAGAGCGCATGAAGCCTGACCTGGTAATCAACATGGGCTGCCTCAGTGGACTCACTTCGTAAAAATTTCCGGCGAGCCGGGATGTTATAAAACAGATCTCGGACTTCGACTGTCGTCCCTGGGGGGCACCCTGCTTCACAAACGTCCTTGAGCTGTCCTCCCTCCACCATGATCGCTGTTCCAGAAACAGAATCCTGAGTCCGTGTCATCAAACGAAACCGGGATACACTGGCAATCGAGGGGAGTGCCTCTCCTCGAAATCCAAGCGTTGTTATCGCATTAAGCCCTTCTTTCTCTCGGAGCTTGCTGGTTGCATGTCGCTCCAAACTCAAGACCGCGTCATCCCGCCCCATTCCACATCCGTCATCGGTCACTTTGATGAGAGCAATTCCCCCACGCTTGCTCTCGACCCGCAACTCATTCGATCCGGCATCGAGACTATTTTCCACCAGCTCCTTCACCACACTAGCCGGACGCTCCACAACCTCCCCCGCGGCCACTTGGCTGGCAAGGGCATCGGGCATGACTCGGACATCTGGCATGAAGTAAGCATAGAAGCTTTCAGCACGCGCTCCGATCCAAATTACGCGCTCCGTGAAAGCGGGAGATCCCACGGCCCATGTGCAAAATAAATCAGCCTCTCGTTTAAGATCAGCCGAAGGTTTTTAAAATTTACTCTTTGTATCCTGAGGTTTAAACCAATGCTGCACATCGGTTCTTGTCAAATATTCCTCCTATCCGTCACGACCACAAAGAAGCGCTGGCACATTTCTCAACCCGCCCCCATCTTTTTCTGCCTGTTTAATGATTACGCTTACAGATATCGCCGTCCAGGAACTGAAGGCCCTTCTGATCGACAAAAAGGCTTCGGGTGAGTCCGGCCTCAGGCTTGGTGTCCAACGAGGTGGATGTGCCGGTCTACAATATACCATGCAGGTATCCAGTAGGGCAGATGAAGACGAGGTGATCGAACAAAGCGGGGTGCGGGTCTTCCTCGCTCGGGATAGCATCGAGCACCTCAGAGGGTGTCTGATCGACTATTCGAGTGACCTTTCCGACGCTGGCTTCAAGATCGTAAACCCAAATGCTGCACGCTCATGTGGTTGCGGCACTTCTTTCGAAGCAAAAGAGGAAGGGGTTGAGCCCGACTACGATTCAAGTCTCGACGGAAGCAACTGCTCCTGAATGCCGCACACGATGACTTTCTGCCTTCCGCTTCAAAGATCCTTCGCGGAGCTGATGGGGGCAGGTTTCTCCGTAGCCTCCCCTCAGTGGCAGCCAGACATCCTGCCTCGGCCCACCATTCATTTACCACACCGACTCGTAGCTCGAACTCGTCACCGCTGATGCCAAGGTCTCAGGAGTTGAGGACATTTATCAAACGCCGTCCACCCTGGTTCTGGTGGATGCTCGCTCAGCTCCTTGCAGGTGCGTTTGCAGTCGCTAGCTGGAGCTTCTGTCTCTTTCTATTCAGTGTCCCCGAGCGTCCATGGAATTATGAAACCCTCCGTAAGCTTGGCAGAATCTCCCCGGTCCAATCCTATGATCCAATCGAGGCCCCGGAGGGCGCGAGTGCGGATCCTCAGTTACTCCTTTCGAAATTTTACTCTCTCTCCAGTGCTCAGTTGGCCGCTCACAACCTTCATTTCAAGCGGAACTACATCACAAACTTTACCAAGCCAGAGGTTGTTCACTACGTTGAAGGGACCTACCAGCTCACAGGCACTCGCCAACTCACGGAGGCAGACTTATTTTACCCAGGAATGGCCTGCCGCTTCGAGGCCATCGTTCTGGCCGACGAACTGGCGGAACCAAGTCCCTATCCAGTGATCCTGGAGCTTCTCCTGCCCTTGGATACACCCGTAACTAATTCATTCTACCCCGTCGGACACCAGCTCACTTTGAAATACCTCGAGCACAGGGCTCTCATCCTGCACGCCTCAAGAACTGGCACTGCCAAGGAGCCTGAATTGTGCCTGACCGTAGTGCCCCTAGCCTTTGAGAATTATCAGGATCCGGATGGGAATCCTCTCCCACTCACACCACCTGATCCGCTCAGGGTCTCCGCACAATTCCCGGTTCTGACCGAAAACCAACCTCGATAAACCTTCTCGCGAAATCTCTGGAATTTACTCTGGCAAACAACTTAATCCTTCACCTCCCTCTGAGACGGATTACCTCGGATGGCCCCACCACGAAGTTTTCGGTTCCTGCAGGATTGACCTTTCCGCCCTCCTGCACCTGATACTCAAAAACCTTCAGCGGCTTCACTCCAGCCACCTGCGACATAAGGTAAACACGAACGGCTAGCGGCTCTTTCCCCTCTCCACCTGGCAGTGTACGCGCGGTAAATTGCACCTCATTTAGTCCATCTCTCGCACCCCCGATAACTACCTCCGAAGCCTTGGTATTCTGATACAGATGCCGGCTGACGCCATTCACCATCACTTTCACCTCCCGCCCCGGACAATACACATATGTCTTGGCGATATATTTCACGGCCCCGCGAAGCACTACGGTTGGCTGCTCGATATTCCCCTTAGGCAAAAACTCTGGCCCCTCGAGATGGTCGAGCTTTCCTGCCTCAAGCTGTTTCCGTGCTTCTGGAATACTTGCGAGGTTCATGTAATCTGCCGAGTCGTACTTCCAACGATTACCTTCTTTCGCAAACGAAAGAACCAAAAGATTGTTGGGCGGAGTTCCCCCTACTTTAAAATCTACAGGCCCGAGGTAAATCATGTTGGCCGTGATTCCTTTTACTTTTACTGCCAGCAGTTTCAGCGGCCGGTTATCAGGTGGGCTCGCAGGAAGGCTCGAGAGGGCAAAAGATATGGGCCGGCGCTCTGAATGAATCCTGTTGAGGATGGAGATCCGGCGATGAGAGGCTGTATGGATCTGCCATTTCTCAATATCTCTTCTGATCACCGAGTCTCTCCAATGCTGGTATACTGCATCAAGATGCCGAACAAGGGCGGCATCGGCCTTCTGCGGAGCCGCCTGCAGCATCCCGGCAATTCCGCTAACACCCAAACAGGCTAAAACCGTGCGAATCATGACCTAAACTATGGACATCCTTGATCATGAATGAAAAATAAATCCACCCCTTCTTCCCTTTTTCACGTGATCGACCAACTTGTCAAAGCCCCCGCAATCGGTGAGGCGCGCGAACAAGAGCTTCTGAAGAAGGCTCATTCTTTCATTTACTTTCACTCGCCGGGAAAGGACCTGGCTGCGCACTTCTTTTTCCCACCCGGACACGAGCCACAGTCTGCAAGCGCGCCAGTCATCCTCTTCCTCCACGGAGGGATGTGGGATCTCTCCATGGCAACCCAGTTTGTTCCCCATGCACTTCACTTCGCGGCGCGGGGCGCCGTCTGCATGTGCGTCGAGTATCGGGTTGCGGGAGAGAACAACAGTAATAGCCCTGTCGACGCTCTCGAGGATACCGCCATGGCAATGGTTTTTCTTCGAAAGAACGCAGCTATCCTCGGCATCAATCCAGAAAAGATTGTCCTAGGGGGGTCGGGCTCAGGGGCTCACCTCGCCCTTTGTTGTGCAACCCTTCCGGAAATTGGAAAAGAGCCCGGAAAGCATTTCCGACCCTGTGCTCTTTTTCTGTTTAGTCCGATTGTTAATACTACCCGTAAGGGGGTAGGCGGAGAGAGCTTCATTTCTGAGGAGGAAGCAAAACACTTCAGCCCCTCTGAATACGTGCCACAGGCAGGCCTTCCCCCTTGCATGCTTTACCATGGCAAGAATGACCGGCTCATTCCTGTCGAAGTAGTGGCTAAATTTGCCAAGCGATACGGCAAGAAAAAGAACCGTTGCGAGCTAATCGAATTCGAAGGTGCCGGCCACACCTTTTATAATTACAACTCTCATCAGCAGAATTACGAGGTCACCCTGCACTCAGCAGACGCCTTTCTGGTCAGCCTTGATATCCTCGAGCCCGATCCTCTCGCTAACGAACTTCAGTGAGCCCCCCTCCCGGGCGGCCCAATACACGAATGGCCCATCCATTCTTGACCGAAACCCGGCGCCTTTGAATTCCACCGGCTACCCGAGACCCCAGCCACGCCAGTGCAGATTATTCGCAGCCTGTAACTCTAAAGGCTGCCTCCGACCTACACCACCAGCTCAAAACGGCTGTGAGGCAATGACGAGGGACAGGACTTGCACAACGGCAGGACCGTCTGTAGTTTTCCGTCAACCGCAACCTGTTATGTTCAAGAAATCACTTCTCACCGCCGTTGCCATTATTGGGTCTCTCCTCACTGCCACCGGTCAGGATGACGCTGCGAAGCCGCCTAACCCCCTTGAGACGCCCTCTCCTAAGGGAGCCCGCGTATACATTCAGGGAATCAAGGACGGGAGAACCTTCAAGGGACCCGTCACAATTCGTTTCGGACTCAAAGGAATGGGAGTGTGCCCTGCAGGGACCTACCTTCCTGATACAGGACACCATCATCTTCTGATCAACATGGATGCCTCTGAACTCGACAAGAAGTTGCCGATTCCTTCCATCGATGGAAAATGCCTTCACTACGGCAAAGGACAAACCCAAGTCACCCTCGACCTGCCAAAAGGCAAGCATACTCTCCAGCTTGCCTTCGCAAATTTTGCACACATCCTTCACAAGCCTGCGGTGATTTCGAAGAAGGTCACCATCACGGTAGAGTAGAACTTTACAGTGGCAGGATAATCCATTGAGGGATCAAATGCCCTCAAGCGAACCTTAGTGCCGTAGAAAGAGTCTTCACCAGTTCTAGCCTCTGCCAGGGGCTATCGGTGTCCCCACAGCCAAATGGTGTGGACCCTGACCAGGTGCTTGCTCAGGGCTCTCTTCCTGTGAGCGCAATTGCAGGATTCGGCTACGGGAGCTGAGTGCTACCCATGAGATAGCGATCGCATTCTCGCGCAGCTCCCCGCCCCTCGTTAATTGCCCATACGACGAGGCTTTGGCCGCGCCGCATATCTCCCGCAGCAAAAACCCCTTCCACGTTGGTCGTGTATTTTTCGTGCTCAGCCTTGACGTTACTGCGCGCATCCGTTTCGAGACCAAACTGGTCTATGACCTCTTGCTCCGGGCCAACAAACCCCATCGCGAGGAGCACTAGCTGACTAGGCAGAACCCGTAGCGTTCCCTCCGTCTCGATTGGCGAAAATCGCCCGGCATCATCTTTCTGCCAGGTGATGTCCACTACCTCGATACCCGACACGTTACCATCGTCGTCCTTGATGAACCGCTTCGTCATGACGAGATACTTACGAGGTTCTTCACCCTGCAGGGCCTGTGCCTCCACCTGACCATAGTCGAGGGTGTAAACCTTGGGCCACTCGGGCCAGGGGTTGTCTGAAGCACGCTCCATGGGCGGCATGGGCATAATTTCGAGCTGGATGACACTTTTACACTTCTGGCGAAGACTAGTGCCAACACAATCTGTGCCTGTATCGCCCCCTCCAATGACAATCACATCTTTCCCTGTCGCATTGAGTTCTTCTGGATTCGTTCCATCGAAATCGTGATCAAGCTGATGACTGGTGTTGGCAGTAAGGAAGTCCATGGCCATATGAACCCCCTTCGCCTCCCGATTGTCGATCGGCAGATCTCTCCCCTTGGTTGCTCCACAGCAGAGAACTGTGGCGTCGAAATCCTTGGCTAGTCGTTCCTTCGACCAATCTGGGTCCTTCCCGATATCAACGCCCGTCACAAATTCTACTCCTTCCTCACGCATGAGATTGACCCGGCGATCAACGACTTCCTTCTTATCAAGTTTCATATTGGGGATCCCATACATGAGCAATCCTCCAATTCGATCAGCCCTCTCGAATACTGTGACCTGATGGCCCGCAAGGTTGAGCTGGTCCGCACAGGCAAGACCCGCGGGACCAGAGCCAACCACGGCAACCTTCCTGCCTGTCCGCTGGGCGGGGACCTGAGGCGTAAACCATCCCTCTTCCCAACCACGGTCAACGATAGAGCACTCTACATCCTTGATCGTTACGGGAGGCTCTATGTAGCCGAGCACACAGGAGCCTTCGCAGGGAGCCGGGCAAACACGCCCGGTAAATTCTGGGAAATTATTCGTTTTGCGCAACCGCTCAAGCGCTTCCTGCCAGCGATTACGATACACGAGATCATTAAACTCCGGGATGAGGTTGTTGACCGGGCAACCGCTGGCCATACCAGAGATGAGAAGACCCGTATGGCAATATGGAGTCCCACAATCCATACAGCGCGAACCTTGCTTCATCACTTTCTCGTCTGAGCGATGGGCATGAATTTCGTTCCAGTCCTTGATCCTCTCAAGCGGCGGACGATTGGGAATAGTTTCCCGTTCGGTGTCTAAGAATCCTGTTGCTTTTCCCATTACGTTACACTGTGTCTGCTTGATGGGAAAGTTAGCCTTCCCGTGCTGGAAAATGACGCCAGTCACAGCGCCACGTTCACCTTATCCTGATATCTGGTTCAATTTCCAACCTTTGCGTTTTCTTCGAATGCCGCGAGAATGACAGCGTCTCCTTCGAGTCCACTTTCCTCTGCTCTCTTGATGGCATTGAGAACCCTTTCGTAATCGGCAGGGAGAACCTTGAAGAACTGAGGGACGATATTGCTCCAGTCATCCAAAAGCCTCTTTCCCTTCTCGCTTCCGGTAAGCTCCACATGCTTCTCAACCCGATCTTTAACCTCAGAAATCTCGCTGTCACCACACTCAATCAACGGATAGAGATTGACCATTGCCCGGTTAAGCTTGGACTCAAAGTCCCGGTTCTCATCGTACACGTAGGCAACACCACCACTCATTCCTGCCGCAAAATTACGACCCGTTCCACCAAGGCAGACTACTGACCCACCAGTCATATACTCACAGGCATGGTCGCCTACGCCTTCTACCACCGCGTGCACCCCGCTATTACGGACACAGAAGCGCTCGCCTGCTACCCCCGCAATATTCGCCTCCCCGCTCGTTGCTCCGTAAAATGCCACATTCCCAATAATAATATTTTCTTCAGGAGCGAAATCAGGATGTGAATTCCTCGGAGGGTAGACAATCACCTTGGTGCCGCAAAGACCCTTTCCTATGTAATCGTTAGCATCTCCTTCCAATTCAAGTCTCATTCCTTTCGGACAGAATGCACCGAAGCTCTGGCCTGCACTTCCCGTAAATTTGAGTTGGATAGTATCCTCGGGAAGTCCTTCGGCACCATAGCGCCGGCTGATCTCGGCACCAGTAATCGTGCCCACCACTCGATTGGTATTGAGGATGGGAAGCTCCGCAGAAACCTTGGTGCCTGATTCCAAGGCTGGCCTGCAAAGCTCGAGCAGCACCGTATTATCCAAAGCCCGGTCAAGCAGGTGATCTTGCTTCTGCGTACAGTGTGCCTCTACGTGTTCACCCACCTTCGGTTGATAAAGAATGTTCGAGTAATCAAGCCCCTTGGCTTTCCAGTGATCAATTGCCTGACGCATTTCTAGGCGGTCACACTGACCGACCATCTCATTAATCGTCCGGAAGCCGAGCTTGGCCATCAACTCACGAATACCCTCCGCCACAAAGTTCATGAAGTTGACCACATTCTCCACTGCCCCGTTAAACTTTGCTCGAAGGCGCGGATCCTGCGTAGCCACTCCAACGGGACATGTGTTTTTGTGACAAACCCGCATCATGAGACAGCCCAGAGTAACCAGCGGCGCGGTGGAGAATCCGTACTCTTCCGCCCCAAGTAACGCCGCAATAACCACGTCACGGGCGGTTTTAAGCTGGCCATCCGTCTCCAGAACCACCCGGCTGCGCAGATCGTTCAGAAGCAGCGTCTGATGGGTCTCTGCCAGCCCAAGCTCCCATGGGCATCCGGCATGTTGAATGGAAGAACGAGGACTTGCCCCCGTGCCACCATCATGACCAGAAATAAGCACAACATCAGCCTTCGCCTTCACAACGCCTGCGGCAACTGTGCCAACCCCGATTTCCGAAACCAGTTTGACATTCACCCGCGCATTAACATTCGAATTCTTGAGGTCATGGATAAGTTCAGCCATATCCTCAATCGAATAAATGTCGTGGTGAGGCGGTGGAGAAATCAGCCCCACTCCCGGCGTTGTTCCGCGAACTTTTGCAATCTGCGGAAGCACCTTGTGACCGGGCAATTCTCCTCCCTCCCCGGGCTTAGCGCCCTGCGAAATCTTAATCTGCAGTTCCTCAGCGTTGACCAGGTAATGGCTGTGGACGCCAAAACGCCCACTCGCGATTTGCTTGATAGCGCTTTTCTTCGAGTCCCCGTTGGGTAGCGGTTCGAACCGAATCGGATCCTCTCCTCCCTCACCTGTATTGGAGCGCCCTCCAACCCGGTTCATCGCTACAGCCAGAGCTTCGTGAGCCTCTTTGGAAATAGAGCCATAAGACATGGCACCTGTTTTGAAGCGCTTTGCGATTTCCGAAGCAGGTTCGACCTCCTCTAGGGGAATTGCTCTAGCGGGGTCGAACTTGAATTCCATGAGCCCACGGAGGGTATAGAAATCCCGGGCCTGATTATCGATCAGTTCACTGTAGCTTGTGAAAAGATCATAATCTCCCAGACGTGTAGCCTGCTGCAGAAGATGGATACTCTGGGGGTTAAAGAGGTGGCGTTCCCCATCGGCTCTCCACTGGTAGAGCCCTCCAGCATCGAGGGCCTCGTTCTCAACTTCTCTGGGCTTAAACGCGTCGTCATGGCGAATTTTTACTTCCTGGGAAATCACATCCAGTCCGATGCCCTCTACTCGCGAAGCAGTACGACAAAAATATTTATCAATAA
>NZAC01000042.1 GCA_002686085.1 Roseibacillus sp.
AACCAGCACTTTCCAGCGAAAAGCAGGCAGCCCGTCCGTGAGGAAGTCTCCTCGATGAATGGTGATAGTCGCCGCGCTGCGATGGCACTCCGTCAGGGGCTCAATGAGGTCGCGATCTTTCGCTATGCGCGATCGCGTGGCATTTCGACCTCGAGTCGGCCGCCGAGTGAGCTGGGAGAGGGATCGCCAAAGTCGATCAATGCACCCAAAGAACTGTATCAATGGTTGGCGCTGCCGAGGGAGGTCGGACCGTTCTTTGTGGATAGCCTCCTCGATTCTGAGGAACCACAACTCGGATTTGAGGCAGCACTGGGCAAGCCTCCATCCACGACGATGGAATTGTTTCGTCCGCTCTTCTATCAGGATGCCTCTCGCTGGAGACCCGATCCCGTAGCGGAAGATTTTGCCGACGATCTGCTGGAGACTCCACCCTCGTTTACGGATGTCCTTGGGATCGGTGGCCTCATTCCCTGGCTCAGTCAGTGGTATGCCGTGCCCGAGGCCAAGAATCTTACTGGCAATTGGACCGGCGATCGGTGGGCGGTCTGGCAGTTCCCCGAGGGCGAATATGTCCTTTTGCTGGAGACCCGATGGACCGATGAGGACTCGGCACGAAACTTTCGCGAATCGATACCCTATCATCCTTACCAGCGGGTGCTTAGCGACAAAGGGGGAAGCAAGCGTGTGCGCTTCTTGAGAGGCAGTTCCGAATCGGTTTTCGAGTATCTGCCCGCTATCTATCAGGATGCGCCGAAGAAAGGAGCTCCCTGAGGCAGGGAGGTTTTTAGTGCTCGACGAGGTGGGCACCCTGATTCCTACCAGGCCTTGAAAGCCGAATCGTCGCGCGGCGGTTCTTCGACCAGATAGTCTCGGAAGAGCCCTCTACAAGGGGGCGCTCTTCCCCGAAACTCAACGTCTCAATGCGGTCACCACTCACCCCTCTGACTATCAGAAAGTCTTTTACAACATTCGCCCTTTTTCGCCCGAGACTACGGTTGTAAGCCTTGGTCCCTCTCCGGTCGCAGTGCCCCTCAACTTGAATGTTGAGGTTCTTATGGAACATCAACTGCGGGGCAAACTGTATCAATTGGCCTTGGGCACTTAAAGATAAGTCACTGCAATTGTGCTGGAAGAAAATCGAGAGGTCTTGGTCCACAGGCCTCCTTTCGGGACCCAAGAGGATGATAAGCTTGCGGGCTGGAGAGATTACTCGAAAAGAGCTTGTTTTCTCCCCATAGACGATCAGCGCTGTCGCGTAGACAGGGGAGAGAAGCAGCAGTGTGACCACGAGAAGCTTGGCCAGCCTCGCAAGGGTGACGTCGCTGGACGGGTGCACAGGGGATGATTTGGTCATGGCCGCTCGCCTCTCCCCGCGAGGGGCAGCAAACGCCGGGCCAATTGAACGCCTCGCCCAAAGGAAGTTCCATATAGTTATTCACATCGGTGGAGCTCCGCACCTCCCTAGGGATGGGCTTGGGCCGGTTCGAAGAGTTGGAGAATCCTCGCAAGGTATTCGCGGTTAGGAAGGCATGCGTGAAACAACCGGGAACTTGATCACGACCCTTTTACCGAGACCTATTCCTCGTCGTAATCCATCAGCTTCACCTTCACGACCACCTCCATAGAACGCTGGGGGCCTCCTCCGTAAAAGGTGCCGCGTACCGGGGCTACGTCGTCATAATCCCGTCCGGTCGCGACCACTACATACTGCTCGTTCACTACTTTGTTGTTGGTTGGGTCCAGACCGATCCAGCCATGGGTGGGCAGATAAATCTCTGCCCAAGCGTGGGAGGCCTGTGCGCCGCGCATGGTTTCGTTACTCCCAGAGCCAGGGTCCCAGATATAGCCTGATACATAGCGGCACGGAATGCCGAGAGACCTGCAATAGACAATGAGGAGGTGCGCAAAGTCCTGGCAGACTCCCTGCTTCCTCTCACAAATATCTGCCGCAGTCGTGGAGGCGTCGGTCAGGCCGGGAAGGTATGCACAGTTATCGTAGATGAATTTCATGAGCGCATACGCGGTCTGAAAGACATCTGTGGAACCGTCCTGAACATCAACCGCCTCACGCCAGATCTTGGGAGAGCGCCGCACATACCTGCTGTCATAAAGGAATTCACAGCATTCTTCCCTCGAACGAAGGTCTTTCAAGTAGCTGTGGTGGCAGCCGTAGGGAAGGGCGGAGTAATCAATGTAGCGGGCAACGGACACAATAGATTGCGACTCGATACTCAGGCTGTGGTGGGGGTGGCTGATTTCAAAATGGTGTACTGGATTGGAATACAGGTCGGAAAATCTTTTGAGGCGGGTGGCGGGGATAACCTTGAGGACGAAGAACTCCAGAGCTTGGTGGGGGTTCGCAACGGGAGAGAGTCTGACTTCATTCACATTGTCATACGCCTGTTCGCCATAGGTGAACACGGTTCGGTGAGTGATGTGGTATCTCATTCCGGAAAACGAGAGCCTAACAGATGGAACACGCAGAGGGTTTCATGGCCAGAGGGCTCGCTGCTGCTGCTGCTGCTGCTGTTGCTGTTGCTGTTGCTGTTGCTGTTGCTGTTGCTGGTAATCGGTGATTATTGCATAGGAGGGTGAGGGCAGTTGCTGGACCTCGGCTGGGAGGAGGACATACGTTTCGAAGATTTGTTGTCCGATCTTGTTAATGTCCTTTTGTAGTCCATCGGCGTAGCAGTGAATTCCAATCCGGCTCAAATCGCCAGGGCCATTAAAATCGATGTTTGCGAGGGTGCCGCCCGCCAGTCGCTCCGCTTCGTTTTCGTAGCTCCCGCTTGCTGTTCCAGTGATCCGATGCAGAGCCTTGTTGACTTCATTCAGGCAGAAGCGCACGGACCGTGGAAATCCATGATCAAAAAGAAGGAGGGCGATCGTATGTTCCATTGTGATAGATGCTCCCCGGGAGGACAGATAGGCCGATCGTGCGCTGCAGGCTCGTAAGACAGTAGGCCAGGGAGAAACCGCGAGGGAATGCGCATGAAAGGTGGGAATGTCCAGAATGCGAGTGGTCTTGTCCGCTCGCTCCAGATGTTTGCCGAGTTCAATGAAGGAATAGCCCTCCTGCTGGGCGATGGTCGCCTCTACCAGACCCTGGAAGAGCAGCGAGAATCTGATAATGCGGTCACAGAAGTCCTGTGGTGAGAATGCCCACTCATCCTCTGCCGCGGAGGATTGCAGGAAGAGGTGAAGCCGGTTGAGTTCTCGCCACATCTCCTCAGAGAGCTGGTCGCGGACCATCCGGGCATTTTCCCGCGCCAATGCAACACACTGTCGAATGCTGTCACTGTTCTGCGGATCGAGAACGAGGAATTCAGGAATGCCAAGGTCTGGTTGCTCCTTTTGGGAGCGTTGGAAATCCTCATCGAGATCGCATACCTGCAGGATCGGAAGCCATCCGGCTGAGCTTCGCGAGTCGGAAGACAGGCCGGCATCGAGAAGAAACTGCGCGGTGGTATCGACCAGTCTCGCCATGTTCTCAGCGCGCTCCAAATAGCGAGCCATCCAGTAGAGATTGTCTGCAGCACGGGAAAGCATATCTATCCTTCCTTTAGATGTCGGAGGACCCAGGTATCCTTGCTGCCCCCTCCCTGAGAGGAGTTTACGACCAATGAGCCCTGTGTAAGCGCTACCCGGGTCAATCCACCAGGGAGAACCTTGGGCTCATCCCCATAGAGAACAAAAGGTCTGAGGTCGACGTGTCGCCCTTCGCATTTTCCATCTACCAGAGTGGGATGCTGAGAGAATTTGACCACCGGCTGGGCAATGTAGTTTCGTGGGTTCTCCCTGATTTTCTCTGCAAATATTGTGCGCTCCTCCTTCGTTGAAGTAGGGCCCATCAACATGCCATAACCTCCCGACTCGTTTGCCGCTTTGACCACCAGTTCCGGTAGATTTCCCAGGATGAATCGCAGGTCTTTCTCCCGGTAGGCAAGGTAGGTTGTGACGCTGTCCAGTAAGGGTTCCTGAGCGAGATAGTAACGGATCATTTCCGGGACAAATGCGTAGATGACCTTGTCGTCCGCGACCCCGGTTCCCAAAGCGTTGGCGAGAGTGACGTTGCCTCGCCGGCAGGCATCGACAAGACCTGGCACCCCCAGCATCGAATCGTCGCGGAAAACAGTGGGGTCGATAAAGTCGTCATCAATACGCCGGTAGATCACATCCACCTTTTCCAATCCCTTGGTCGTTCGCATATAGACAAATCCGTTTAAAACGATCAGGTCCTGGCCTTCGACGATTTCCACCCCCATCTCTCGCGCAAGGAAGGTATGCTCAAAATAGGCACTATTGTAGACTCCTGGAGTGAGCAGCACACATACTGGTTCGCTTGCGCCTCCGGGAGCCACCCGGCGCAATGTCTCCCTGAGAAGCCGTGGGTAATGGCTTACAGGCCGGACCTTCATCTCCTGATACAGTTCGGGAAAGGAACGCTTCATTACTTCGCGGTTCTCCAGGACGTAGGAAACCCCGGAGGGACAGCGAAGGTTGTCCTCCAAGACCACGTAGCAACCGTTCTGGTCTCGAATAAGATCTGATCCGCATATGTGAACATAGACATCTCCCGGAACATCGAGCCCCTTTAACTCCGGTCGATAGTGAGCAGCTGACTCAACAAAGTATGCTGGGATGACGTCGTCTGCTACAATTCGAGCCTCGTGATAAATATCGTGCAGGAAGAGATTCAGCGCCGTGATCCGCTGAATGAGACCTTGTTCTACCAAGGTCCATTCCTCCGAGGGAATCACGCGGGGAAACGGATCGAATGGAAAAATGCGTTCCGTTCCCTGATCGTCGCTGTAGACAGTAAAGGTTACCCCGTGCTCTACAAACGCTCGGTCGATAGCAGACTGCTTTTTTTGGAAATCTTCTTCGGAATAGGAGGTGAAACGCCTGCGAACGCTCCCGTAGTGTTCGCGAACGGCGTTCGTACCGCTTCGGGGGAACATCTCGTCGAAGAATTCGGCCGTCTCGTAGTCCTTAAATATCACTGGTTCTACCTCTCGGGCTCCTCAGAAGAGCACGGCCTGTGCCACCACAGAGTAAATTCGGTATCGTCGGTGCTGCGCGGAAGTCATCTGGGGGGCCTTACGCTCAGGAAGATGTCGATGCCGGCAGCAGGGTAGAAACCGTCTCATGCGCCGGAATCAGTCGGGGACAGAGTAGTGGCACATTGACTGCTTCTTCTCCCGGGCGGTAGTCCCGTTCATGAAATTGGCTCTCAGCATATGATACTCTGCTGCGGAGAATCTTTGATCGACATGATTCCGACGGATCGTGCAGATGCATTTACGCCGCACGTTGGAGGCTCTGTGTTTAATACTGCAATTGGAATTGGTCGGCAATCTGTGGAGGTTGGCCTTTTGTCTGGGGTTTCGACGGACCTCTTTGGGAGACAGCTCGAAGAGGCTCTTGAGGAAAGCAATGTCGATACCTCCTACATAATCCGTTCTGAGCGCCCTACGACCCTTGCGTTTGTGAACGTCAGCGCCGATGGGGTGACCTATACCTTTTATGATGAGAATACTGCTGGCCGTCTGCTCGGCCCTGAGGATATGCCCTCCTCACTCCCCAAAACCGTAGATCTCCTGTTTTTTGGGGGGATCAGCCTGGCGGCAGAGCCTTGTGCTGATGCCTACCTCGGGTTCCTGCAAAGGAACAAAGACAATCGCCTCGTCATGGCAGATCCTAATATTCGGTGCTCTTTCATTGCAAACGAATCACGCTATCGCGATCGGTTGGGAGACCTGTTCTCTTGTTGTGACATCATCAAGATTTCGAATGAAGATCTCGAATGGCTCGACCCTAGCGAACGAGGTACGGATAAGAAGGTGCAGAATATCATTTCACAAGGCCCTGAGATCGTCTGCCTGACTCTCGGGTCGAGCGGAGTCGAGGTATACGACCGGAGTGGAAGACTCTTTGTCACCCTCGCCCCGGAGGTGCAGGTCGTTGATACAGTGGGTGCGGGCGACGCCTTCAATGCTGGCCTGCTGGTGGGCCTCGATCGGATGGAGGCCAAATCGAAAGAGCGATTAAGCTCTCTTCCTGTAACGCAGCTCGAGGGCGCAGTCGCCTTTGCAACAGCCTTCGCGACTGACACGGTCACGCGTCCCGGATCAAACCCTCCTTGGGACTTCAAGGTATAATTATCACTGCAAGTTACCTGAAGGATCCCTGTCTGGAGAATTGAGGTCCTGATTCACGTCGGACTCAGCCTGCATAATTTCGATAAGGATTTTCTGATTATGCTCAAAGAAACAGTGGTTGTATTCGATTTTTATCAGGGGTTGGGTTAGTGTCTTTGCGTGATGAGAAAAAATCTGATTCTGGCGATGGGAATCGCGGCCTCCTTGAGTGCCTGCCAACATTCTTCGAAGAATGCTTCGGTGATCGAGGTGGCGAAAGCTGGGTATGACGCCTTCGCAGTAGGAGACATGGAGGCGTGGGCAGCCACTCAGGCAGAAGACGTCAGATGGCGCATGCCGAAGGGATTTCCTTACGGCGGTGACTATGTTGGTCCCCAAGCGGTGATGGAGGGGGTTTTCAGTCCGATTGGAAAATTATGGCCAGATTTCAAGGTCGAAGCGCTGCACTTTCATGCCGCCGGTAACGTAGTGTTTATCGAAACCAGAATGACAGCTGGTGGTAAAACCAGTGCTGCGCTCCATAAGGGCGTGATCGTGGACGGTAAGTTCACGGAGTTTCAAGCGTTCGACGACACTGGCTTTATGATGAGGCATGCAAGTAATGCCGGGTCTGGAAAATAGGATAGTTGTTGGAGACTGCCTTGTAATTAGGGACTTACGGGAAGTGCGGATGTGGCCACAGCAGCCGCTGTATGAGAGGCTCTGGCCATCTGCCCGGCTCCAGATGCGATTCAGGGGAATCTCCTGCTCGTGGGAGCAGACAATCCTACCACTATCAGGAATCGGAACTGAGATCATTTCTCACCGGTGAAGGTGTATGAGTTACCCCTTCGTAAACAGGGTCCCCTCAATGCAGAGAATGCCGGCCAGCGGTGATGGGGGCCGAGTGCCATATTGCTAACGATGTGAA
>NZAC01000043.1 GCA_002686085.1 Roseibacillus sp.
AAGAGGACATCGTAGAGAACGTTCCACTGATTCGCATTCTGCTTAGCGTGCTCCTCGTCCCCGAAAAAGGGATGCGGCAGGTGGGTGCCACCGTCTCCAGTGACCCCAAAGGTCCAGTCTTTGTCCCACGGGAAGATTCGCCACCGCTGATCGCCCCGGTTGTCGATGTAGCCGTAAAAGTTCTTGCGAACATCGTCAGCATCCTGGGTGATCGAGCGCACGGCAAGGTAGTTCACAACCTGTGGCAGGTCCAGGTTGTCGATAACGTAGCGGCGGCGTGCAGTGCTGGTTCTCCGATTGAGGCCAGCAACCAGGTTCTGAACGGTGGTAAGATCGTTTTTGTCTCCGGTCTTCTTTTCAATACCGGTGACGGTGTCGAAGAACACCGGATTCAAGTTGCTCCGCTGGACAAACTTGTAGAGGTCGCTCTCCGAATTATATCCATTACGATCAAGAAAGTCTTCATCCACCTGTTCGATAAAAACGCCGACGCGATCAAAGGTTCCGTTCAACTGCATATACCACAGAGCCGATTTGCAAGCCGCGTTCCCTGCCATCTCGTAGGCTTCAAATGCGAGAGTCTGCCGCACGTAGCTACTATCAGACCCTCGCTCGTTCATGTTGATCTCGCCTACCGAGGGCAACTCGCTGTTGATGTAGAGATCGTCCCCCTTGTTAAAGTCGAATTTCTGGGAATTACCGTTGCTCGCTCCACCACGCTTCCGAACAAAGATATTATCATAGAATCTTCCGTCAAAATACACTGAGGCCCTGGTCCCGCTCCGTGTGTTGGCGGCTGCTTCGCTTTGAGTGAACCACTGGAAGATAGGCAACCGTGAGACAAGTCGGGCATTCCGGACTACCGTGCCGAAATACTCCGGCGATTGATTGTTCCCAGTGCGATCGAGGAAGGCGGGAGCGCGCCCGAAATTTCCATCTGCATCAGCGGCGCTCACATACCAGCGCACCATATCCCCAGATCGGTAGGCCGACGACGGAATAGTAGCGGTATAGCTACCCACTCCGGCGGTCATAGGAATGACAACCTCTGTGCCGAAGTCGACCCGATACACCAGGTTCACCGTTGTGATTGCAGCGAGCCGAGGTGCAACCTCGGCGGTCACCTCGATATCCTCCTGCGCGAGAGGCTGCTGAGCAGGAAAATGAGAGACATTCTGAATCACGGGCCCGGGAGTGGTAGAGTCGGAATTCGGAAGACCCGGCGTCGGAGAACTAAGGTAGCCGAAGGACAATGGACCACTACCAGTGACACTGGCTTCGAGTGAAACATCGATTAGGAAATCCGAACTGCCTGTCGAGCGGTTAAGGCCGTGGATCGCAAATACGTTATCACCATTTTGTAACTCTCCAAGGAAGGCGGAGACATCGATCGTTCCCGTATTTGCATTTTCGTTCACGCTGCCGTTGGCGACATCATCCCAGGCTGGGAGATTCGGGGCATTGCGATTGGCTATTTCTTCGCCATTGAGGTAGGCCACGAATCCGTCATCGTAGCGAAAGGAGAATGAAAGCGCCGTCACTGTCGAAGCGTTCGCCATCGTGAACGGCAAGCGGATAAAAGCCGAGGTCCCTCGATTCCGCAGCTCGCTCTCCACATCAGTCGTGATGTACTGGTCGTAGTCCTGCCCGATATCGTACCCCACCCCCTGCCCCGTTCCGGAGATCCAGTCCCCGCCAGGCGTGAAAGAATCGACCTGCCACGTGTTGCCCAGCGATCCATTGGTGGGAATCAATACCTCGGCATCGGAATTCCCGATCAAGTTGCTGACTGATCCCCCACTCTGAAACGTCCCATAGGAGACATCGTTGAACTGTGGAGGAAAAGTGGGACCGAATTCGCTCACCACGGTCACTCCGTTACTCTCGACCAGTGCGAGATACTCGCCGCTCGTGCCCAGACGGAAGTTGGTGTGAAGAAACCCACCGGCGTCGATATAGTCATCACTACTCTGACCGGACGCGAAGACGAGCAGATAGCCATTTGCAGGGATGGTCGTGGTAGATGGAAACCGCCACTTCTCCAAATTGTCCGCCTCATCGGTCAGGTGCCACCCTGTGAGATCGGCCACTCCGGGACCGGCGTTGTAGATTTCAATCCAATCTGAGGAGTTGCCATCACCATCTGAAAGAGTCAGCCCATTGCTGGCCATGAATTCATTGATGCGTACTCCAGAATTTGGAATCACCTCACCTACGCGTGCAGCAAGATTCACAATTGCCGTGGAATCGGCCGCATCATTCGAGGTAATGGTCAGTTGAGCATCGAATTCGCCCTCTTCGCCGAGCGGATCGAAACTCAAACTGATGATTCCGTCCGTCAGCGGAAGGAGATTAGAGGGAGCCGCAGTAACCGTAAAATGATTAGCGTCAGGACCACTGATGGAGGTGTCAGAGACCGCCAGGGTCCGTCCTCCTCCCGCATTTGAGAAGGCCAAGGACCCACTCTGCGCTCCCTCCGCAGCAGCGAACTCCCCGAAATCATAACTCCTCGCCACCACCAGTTTCGGGTCATGAAGGAAGCCGCTCAAGCCCACCACCGCAGTGGGCGCATCCGGATCAGTACTCTGCACCAGCAGACCGGCTGAGATCGTTCCGGAGAGGCCGGTCGGATTGAAGCTGACCTCGATGCTTCCATTACCTCCTGGTGCCAAAGACGCAGGTGCTGAAAACACGGAAAAGGCCTCTGCATGCACTCCTGTGAACGAGGTTCTGTTAACAGTGAGGACCTCGGTCCCTCCAAGGTTGCCGATCGGAATATCGAAGGTCTGCACCGAGCCATCGAGATCCAGGCCGACATTGGCCGGCAAATCAATGAGAGGCCCCGAGGGAGGAGCGGCAACTTCAAAGGCGACTTCCCCCAACCCCACCCGATCACCTCCAGGTGGTGGTCCGTTACCTCCATTCGAATAAAAGTTATCCTCGCAGGACATCTCGACGTAGCGGGCTGTCACGGATTGGCCAAAAGAAAAACTCTGCCGGGAGATAGCCCCAATCATGGGGTTGAAAGCCGGGCTGATCGAGATCGACGACCCGAAGTTCTCCGTCCCTTCCGCCGCCGTAGCAAAGCGTAGACTGAAGCGACTCACGCCATTGGCGTTGGTGGTCGAGTAGCCCCAGACGCTGATCTCAGAGAGCGCAACATCGCTTCCAAGGTCGAAAACCAGGACTGGCACCCCTGCCGCCGCTAAATAGTCAGACGGAAAGCCTCCCGGCGCACCAGTAACCCAGAGAGCGCTCGAACCACTGCCCGTCTGATCGTGAGGTTCGGCATTCGCGAATCCTAATCCCGGTCCCTGGATCAGATTAGAAACCGGCCAGAGGTCGCCAGTCGACGAAGTTGTTACGCTGCTGATCGGATGAAAGTTGGCTGCTCCAGCGGTAGAAGCGGCAGCAGCGCCGAGGACCACGGCGACAGCCACCTTAATAAAAACGGGGCAATTCATGACAAGGAAAGCCACCCTCGTAGAGAGCGAGAACACTCTAGTGACGGATGCAAGACTGAAGGGGTTATGTGGTTACGGTCGCCTCAAAACCGCGTGCCTGCAAGGCGAAGTGGGCGCGCTGCTAATCTAGCGGGCAGTCACCTGCACGTCGTCCACGTAGAACCCAAAATATTCGGTGGGATCCACGAAGTTGTCAGATTCAAGACGAAACTGGATCCTGATCATCTTACCCATGGCCGATGCCGGCAGAGAATGCCGGGAATTCTCCCATTCGGTCGAAAGGCCATCGATACCCGTCTCGATATCTGCAATGAGAGAGTTATCGATCGCATCGAGAATAGAGACCGAGCCGAAATCAAAACTATCCTCGATATCAATAAAGCGCGCGTAGTTCAGAGTCGCCTCGCTGGCAGAGGTCAGGTCAATTGCCGGCGAACGCAACCAGACATCAGCTTCGATTTCGTAGCGCCCCGACAGATTCGTTCCGAAACAATTCACCGGACTATTAGCAGCCGAGGGTCCGCCCTCGGATGGCGATCCAAGTTCCCAGGTTGTCCCGGCTGCCCCGGAAGAGCCAACTTCCCAGTCACCCGGGCCACTCTCGAAATCGTCAGCAAAGACCTCCACGGGCGGGACCGGGAACGATTCAGCCACGAAGAGCCGTAGCGGATCAACCGGACGCGGAATGATGAGCATGTTGCGTGGAGGAGTCGCCGCAATCTCCATGAGCCCATCGTAGATCGGCCAATTCGCAGGCGGGCCATCGGTTGGTTCGGTCTCGCTCCGAATGTTGTAAAGGAAGCCTTCCTGACTGTCCCAGGTCAGGATGAGATCCTCACCGGAATCTTCAACATTGAAGAAAAAAGTGGGCGTTTCACAGGTCGTGATCTCAAAAGCGACTTCACCGATCCCGACCCGGTCCCCTCCGGGAATCTCGCCACCGGCCCCGGTCCCCGGGGCAATGAAGTGATTATCTAGACAGGTCAACTCAACATAACGCGCATTAACCTCCTGACCGAAGAGAAAGCTGAAGCGCGAAATGGCATCTTCATTGGGCAGCGCTCCGGAATCGATTCCTCCATAGCTGGGATTGAAGTCGATGCTCGTTCCGAATCCGCTCGGGCCATCGGCCTCTGAGGCAAAGCGGAGACTAAACTCGCTCAATCCATTCGAATTCAAGGACGAGTATCCCCAGATGCTGATCTCACACAGGGGAACGTTTTCGCCTAGATCAAAAACGAGGATTGGACTCCCTGCCACCGCGATATAGTCAGATGGGAAACCTCCCGGAGCACCCGTAACCCACAACCCGTCGGGGCCACCTGCCGTCCTCTGGTGCGGTTGCACTTCAGAAAATCCCACGCCCGGCCCCTGGATCAGGTTGGAAGCCGGCCAGAGATCGTTGGCGGAGGAGGAGGATTGCACGCTTAAAATTGGATAGAACTGATCCGGATCACCAAGAGCTTCAGCAATGATCTGAACCTCTGCCGTAGGAGTATCTGGATCATTACTCTCAATTTGAAGCGTGGCTGAGATTAGCCCGTCCAATCCTGCGGGATCGATTTCGATTTGGAGGAATATGTCACTGAGCATTGAAATCGATCCGGGTGGGTCGACCACGCTGAATGCTCCCGCGTTCGGTCCCGTGAAGCTAACCGCGCCGATGGTCAGATCCGATCCTCCGCCGTTCGAGATAGTAAGTTCAAAGGTGTCGAGGGTCAAAATCCTGCCAAGGTCAACTTCTTCCGGAAACACTATATCCTGTTCGGTAGGAGGGACCGTTCCAATGAGGAGCACCTCCCGGACGGCGTCATCCGGATCATTGCTGGAGATCAGCAGCGTAGCGGAAACCGGCCCCACCAATCCATCAGGATTGAATTGCACTTCGATAATGTCTTCCAAAAAAGGCCCGAGGCTGGACGGGAAAGAGGGCACTCGAAAGGCGTCCGCATTGGGACCTACCAGATTCACCGACGTGATCAATAGTTCCGAATTTCCGGCATTAACCAACGGGATATCAAACACGTCCACCATGGCAACCAAAGGAAGAGAGATCTCCGACTCGATCGAGATTTGCGGATCAGGCGAGATAAGCACCTCCTCAAAGGCAATCTCACCAACGCCCACCCGGTCGCCTCCTGCTGGCGGACCAAACCCGCCATTGGTGATGTGCGTAGAAGTCACCTCCACCCGCACGTAGCGAGCCGTCACTGGGTTGAAGCTAAAGCTCTGGCGAGGCACGGTATCAATGGCCGCCTCAAAGGAGGGATTCGCCGTGAGCGACGTGCCGTAGGATTCGTCTCCGAGTCCGGCGGCCCCGCCCTCGGCCTCGGTGGCGAAACTCACGTTGAATCCCTTCACCCCATTGGCATTGCCGGTGGAGTATCCCCAGTAGCTGATCTCGGCCAAGGTAACGTCCGACCCTAGATCGAACCAGAGGTATTCTGGCCCAGCGTGCACGGCGACATAGTCAGAGGGAAAGCCCCCTGGAGCATCTGTATACCAGACGCCACCTGCCCGGTTGTGAGGCTCAGCAGCATCGAAGCCGATGCCGGGCCCCTGGATGATGTTGCTGATCGGATTTCCCCCGGGGTTGCCATCGTTCATGTTAGAACCAATCGCAACGATGGGGTGGAAGTTGGCGGCCTGCGAACCAACGGTGCAGACGAGCAGGCTACATGCCGCCAAGATCAGCCGCCGGATTCGATCGATTTGTGAGGATCTCATAGGTGG